>QHZP01000325.1:0-9045 GCA_003224715.1 Acidobacteriota bacterium
GGATTCAAGACTTCGAGAAAGCGATTGACCCTCCCGTACCGAAACAATCGCTGATTTGACAGCCTTCGTGATTACTCGATTGCCTGAAGAGTCCGCTACAATTTCCAGAGAATTCACCATGGGAATACCTCCCGACAACAAAGTTGAGAGGGTACGGCACAACTGGGAAAAGGAAAACTTATTCCAGACTTCTCCTATGAATGGTAGTTTCAATTTTAAACCATCCAGATACATGCCACCTTGAGGGCTTTTGGCCCAAATACTCAGTCCTACAATCATGCCGAGGACTATAAGAGAGCCGGTCAAAAGCTGGCTCCGTAGACTTGAGGAAACCGCAATCAATACTTGAGTTGTCATAGGGAGCTGTGCCCCCAAGCTCGAATAAAATTGCGCGAATTGTGGAACTATGTTCGTCAGTAAATAGGTTACCAGTGTTATCAACAATCCGGTCAGGATTAACGGATAAGTCAACGCTCCTTTGATTTTGCTTCGAGTCATGTTGATAACTTTCTGATAGTCCATGAAGCGACGGATGACCTCCTCCAGGTTCCCACTTTTTTCGCCGGCGTAGAGCGAAGCAGTATAGACCTTGGGGAAGACCCCTTGAACTTCAAAAGCCTCTGACAAAAGAGCTCCAGACTTTACCCGACTAGCAATATCACTCAGAATATCCCGGAATTGAACGTTTTTGACCCTTTGGATTAATAGATCCAGTGCCTTCAGGATGGGTAAGCCGGCATGAACCAAAGCCACAAATTGCTGGTTAAAAATAACAAAATCCGAAGATTTGATCTTTTTTCGGCGCCCCAAAAATGGCAGACCCAGGGAAAGGCCTTTGCCCTTTTCCCGCAAGGAATATATATAGTACCCTTGCTCGGATAAGCGATGGCGCAATTCCCCCTCTGATGAAGAATTGAAACTCGTACTAATGATTTCGCCACTGCTTTTGGCTAATCGACAACGAAATTCAGCCATTGTTGTACAATTTATTTTTGCTGGATCAATTCTGCTTCACTCCCCACGATCTCGACATTAGCCGGGATTTTGAAATTAAAGAGTTGAGCGTTCACACCGACGTTCTCTTTTATGTTGGTGAAGACAAACTCGCTCTTTGAACCGTCAATGTCAAATATCGTAATCCTCTGCAGTTGAAGGACATGAGGATCAAATTCCATAAGGATTTTCGCAAATTCGTCGATATTTTTCTTGGGATAGGCGTAAACGACCTTGTTGCCCTGGAAAAATGGCTTGTCATCCATAGCCCATTCGATTTTTGAAAAATCCTTTTTGAAATTGCCCTTGCCCAGCAAGAAAAGAAAAGGAACCCTTTGGTCTCGACTTTCTTTGACAGGCACCTTTCGAACCTGTCGCTCCTCCGGCAAGTAGAAATAGATCATTTTCCCGTTGGAGACAAACAACTTTTCATCTGGAGATTTATATTCCCAGCGCATCATTCCGGGACGTCGCAAATATAGGATGCCAGTTTCCGTTCTTGGGCTGTGTCTCGGGCTACGGTAGTTTTGGATGAAATCCATTTTGAGGTCGTGCACCTGAGCATATTTTCTTTGCAGGCCATCGATGGCTGACTCCAGTTGGTTCTCTTTGGAATAAAAAGTCAGGCTAGAAAAAACGAGCAGATATAATGGAATGTTTCTTAAGGCCACTTTCTTGCAATCAAACAAAGCGTTGAATAAAATTGAAACTGTCACGCATCCCTGCTCATGTTCATAAGGATCCTATATATTCATGTCTATTCTAAAAAGAATTACCGAACGATGTCTACAGTTAATCCACCCAGGCGACTGAGGCATACCCAGGCAAGACTAGAGACTGAAATGGCATGTTGAAAGAGACCATTCATCCTATCCGGTCCAAAGATCGATTCCTGATCTTTGGTTCTCCAGCTATAGACGACGCGGAGATCCAGGAGGTTGTGGCCACCTTGAAAAGTGGCTGGATTGGCACCGGTCCGAAGGTCGCTCAATTTGAGAGGGACTTCTTGCGCTATAAACGCGTCAAGCACGTGGCAGCATTAAATTCCTGCACGGCAGCCTTACACTTGAGCATCCTGGCAGCAGGCGTGGGGCCGGGTCATGAGGTGATTACGCCTGCACTGACTTTTTGCGCTACCGTCAATGCCATTATTCACGCCGGAGCGACACCAGTGTTGGCTGACGTGGATGTGAGGACCATGAACATCGATCCAAATCAGGTCGAGGCCAAAATTACTTCCAGGACCCGCGCCATACTTCCGGTCCACTTTGCCGGACGTGCCTGCGACATGGATTCTCTGCTGTACATTGCTCGCCGTCACAATCTGAGAGTCATTGAAGACTGCGCTCACGCCATTGAGACGGAATATAAAGGGCGAGAGTCGGGGACCATGGGTGATTTCGGTTGCTTCAGTTTTTACGTCACCAAAAATGTGGTGACGGGGGAAGGTGGCATGGTTATTGCTTCTCGAAAAGAAGATATTGCTCGAGTCAAGGTGCTTGGCCTTCACGGCTTGAGTCAAGACGCCTGGAAAAGCTTTGGTGACCAAGGTTACAAGCATTACCAGGTCGTCGAGTGCGGCTATAAATATAATATGATGGATCTGCAGGCCGCCCTTGGAATTCACCAACTGAAACGCGTCGAGGATAATTGGGCAAGGCGCCGCGAGATTTGGCAGCGCTATAATGAGGCTTTGGTAGACCTGCCCATTGTTTTACCAGCAGATCCTGAGCCGACTACGCGGCATGCATATCACCTTTACACGATCCTGGTCGATGAAGCCAGAACCGGTATCAGCCGAGACGCCTTCTTGGATGCCATGACTGCCCACCACATTGGCGTTGGAGTCCATTATCAGAGCATACCTGAACATCCTTATTACCAAAAGACCTTTGACTGGAAGCCTGAAGATTTTCCCAATATCCCCAAAGTTGACGGATGATGACGTCAATGACGTAATTGAAGCAGTTAGGCAGATACTGGGCCGAAACACAATCGTCCCTTGAAGAAACGTATTCCTTAGCTCCGGCGGCTTAAAGTCAAGAGAAGATTCATCTCAATGAGAGTCGTTTTTGTTGGAAAGAACCATGAATTTTCCATGGCCCCTTTGAAGGCCATTGGTGAACATCATGCGGTGGCAGGAATTGTTGAGTCTGGTCCGAGGGCCTCACAGCAACCAAAGCCTTTCACGCTCAAATTCCTTCTCTCAAGCTGCAAACAGCGATTTGCCACTCACGATTCCCTCAGAAGCTTTGCTCAGGAGATCAGCGCTCCCTACATGTATCTCTACACAAAAAACCGAGCTGACCTAGTAGGATTTCTCAGAAAAATCAAGCCTGAATTAATCTGCGTCGCATCCTTGTCACAACTCCTTCAAAGGGAGGTTCTTGACATACCAAAACATGGAGCCATAAATCTTCAGCCGTCCCTCTTACCTAAATACCGTGGTCCCTTCCCATGGTTTTGGCAGTACTACAACTATGAGAAGCAATGGGGCGTGACAGTTCACGCAATCGATGAGGGACAGGATACTGGGCCTATCATCAAACAGGAAGCTTTCGGCATGGAAACCGGGACTGGTATTGACGATGCTATAAAGATAGTTTCGCGAATAGGAGCAAACAACCTCAGCACCAGTACCCGAAAGCACGCGTCGTTCTTCGCGATGAGAAGTTGATCGAGTGGGATACATGGGAGATTGAAAGAGTGTGGCATTTCTTGAGGGGAACCTACCCTTGGCTAGATTCCGTTGAGTATCCAAAAAGATTGTTTAACCTAGGTACTTGGAGAGTTGGGAAAGTTGAGAGAGGCAAGTGTTCGGCCCTCCCCGGCAAGGTCTTTAAAGACGACAAAGGTTACTTTATTGCACACAGGGATGGAAAACTTCGATTGCACATTGACTATCCTTGGGGCGGGTGGATGAAGCGATTTATGTCGGAGGCTAGTGAAACCTAAGGATTCACATGGCCAAGACTTGGAAGACAATCCTGATCTATCACATCATGGATGAGGAAATGAGAAGACAAAAGAATCCTGTCACCTCATGTGACCGAGCATGTCGGGTTGGACCGGTCAAAGCCATTCAACGCGGCGGCAGAGGTTGATCTGATTGGAACTGCATACAACATTCCAGCTAAGGACGCTTCGTTTGATTCGGCCATCTCGACTGCCGCTCTGGAGCATCTGGCAGAACCGGAAATTGCATTGAGAGAGTGCAACCGGATATTAAAGCCTGGTGGTATGGCAGTTTATACAGTGCCTTTCATTTGGCATCTCCACGCTGAGCCATGGGACTACTTTCGCTTCTCAAAATTTGGGCTGCAACATCTTTTTGAAAAAGCGGGTTTTGAAGTTATCGAAATCAAGCCTATGGCAGGCTTCTGGGCAACGTCCGTCACAATGGCTTGCTACTACATGGACCGGTTTCATCGAGGTCCGCTGCACTATGTTCCTGTGATACCCGCTTTGGGCTTGCTATTTCAGGGCCTCGCTTTCTTTTTGGGCAAGATCGACAAGGCCGAACAATGGACCTGGATGTACACTGTAGTAGCAAGAAAAAGGTAGCTAAGAAATCCATCAACCATGCAATTGGATATGCTGACCCAATCGGATGACGAATGACACTAAAGGGACAATCTGTAAAAAGTGTCACATTCACAGGCGCGTCCACAGCCATCATCAGTACTCTGAACTTTTTCCAAATGGTTGTTTTGGCCCGGCTCATAAAGCCGTCGGACTTTGGCCTGATGGGAATGGTGAACGTAGTCGTCGGCTTTGCAGGTCTCTTTGCAGATATGGGCATTGGGAGTGCCATCATCCAGCGACAAGATGTCAACCGGAGAAGCTTATCAGCCCTCTATTGGTTGAATGTCTTGGTCGGGCTCCTTTTATTTGGCTTATTGGTTTCTTTCGCGCCCGTCGTGGTGGTTTTTTACAAAGAGCCGAGATTGCGCCCTCTCTTGATGTGGGCAAGTCTTCTATTTTTGGTTGCTGCCTTTGGTCAACAATTCCAGGTGCTGATGGAAAAAGAACTGGAGTTTGGCAGATTGGCCAAAATCGAAATAGCCGCGGCTATCTTTGGAGTTCTGATAGCTGTCTGTCTGGGTTGGGCCGGGGCTGGGGCGTTCGCACTTGTAGGCGGTGCCTTGGCCAATACCGGAACCAAAACTCTAGTTCTCGTTTTCATCGGACTTAGGAGATGGCAACCCTCCCTAGTATTTGGCTGGCAAGATATAAGAGGCTACATGACTTTTGGTTTCAACTATGCAGGGCAAAGATCAATTAATTACATTTCAGCCAACATTGACTTCCTGCTAATTGGCAGATTTCTCGGGGCGCAACCTCTTGGGTACTACACACTAGCTTACAATCTGGCCAATCTACCATCTTCCAAGATCAACGCCGTAATCTCGAGGGTTTTCTTCCCTGTATTTTCCCGACTACAAGATGATATTGGAAAGTTAAAGAATGGTTATCTGCGAATGCAGGAATTCACCTCGATGGTAAATATTCCGATCCTGTTCGGGATGGCAGTGGTGGCACCCATAGCTATTCCTCTTTTCTTTGGTCATTCCTGGCAACAGAGTGTTCTATTGCTACAGATTTTGGCTGTTGTTGGACTGGCCCGTTCCATTGCGGGCACGGTCGGACCTCTCCTGTTGGCTCGAGGCAGAACGGACCTGGGCCTTAAGTGGAGTGTTCTAATTGCTGCCATGCAAATACCGGGGATTTATTGGGGGGTCCGCTCCGGAAGCACTCTGGGCGTGGCCATTGCTTTTGCTGTATTGCAGTGTCTTTATTTGTTTCTTAACTATTTGATCCTTATTCGCAGGTTGGTCGGCCCTTGTTTGAAGGATTATGTTCTACAGATCTGGCCGTCCTTCTGGATGAGCATTGTCATGGCTGTGGCAACAATGGCCATTTCGACGCTATCGAGCCGTTTGTCGCCGCCCTTGTTGTTAACCGTCTCGATTATGTTCGGTGCGACCCTCTATTTCGTTCTAGCGTGGTATCGGAAGAAGCCATTCATTAAGGATATGGCGCAGCTTGTTTTCAACCAGGGGAAGGTATGATCTCTAATAGAGACACTTCGAGCTTGGCGGTTGTACATAGCCTTCCAACCTGGCTGCCACTGACTGCGACCTGGTTACACAACCAAGTACGTGGCCTCCCTTCTGAAATCAAGAGCCATATCGTTTGTGAAACAACCGAAAATCTTGACCAGTTCAATTTGTTAAACATTCATTGCCTGAAAGACCAACCGCGAAGTTCATTGGTCCCTGAAGGTCTGTTGCGACGATTGCGGTTGCAGAAGCTATTGTCGCAACCTTACCTCGATTTCTTGGAACGGGTAGCCTCTATTAATCATGCCCGTATCTTGCATTCCCACTGGGGAGACACGGGCTGGCGAGATGTTCATGCAGCCAAAAAGTCTGGTCTGTGTCATGTAGTCAGCTTCTATGGAAAAGATGTAAATTACTATCCCCAATTCCCGATTTGGCGAAGGCGATACCAACACCTCTTTCAGCAGGTCGATCTGATTCTTTGCGAAGGACCACATATGGCCCAATGCATCATGCAGCTGGGGTGTCCTGCGGCAAAAATCCGGGTTCAACACTTAGGCGTTGACCTCGATAGAATTGAATTTAGGCCGCGGATTTGGAAGGATGGACCTTTGCGGGTACTCATCGCCTGTTCCTTTCGGGAAAAGAAGGGCATTCCTTATGCACTCCATGCCCTCGGCCTTCTGCAGAAGCAGCTACCCGCTCTGGAGATCACTATTATCGGCGACGCCAGCAGAGATCCGCGCAGTCATCCAGAAAAGGCCAGGATACTGGAAGGTCTGCGGCAGCACCAACTCGAGGACCAGACCCGTCTCATGGGTTATCAAACACACACCGTATTGTTTGAAGAGGCTTACAAACATCATATTTTTATTTCTCCAAGCGTTACGGCGAGCGATGGGGACACGGAAGGAGGCGCTCCAGTGACGCTTATTGAGATGGCGGCAACAGGTATGCCGATTGTGAGTACCACTCATTGCGACATCCCATCCATTATCCTTCATGGGAAAACAGGTTTACTGGCTGCAGAACGGGATGTTGACGGTCTGTTACAGCACTTGCGTCGATATGTCGAGCACCCCGAGTCGTGGCATGAGATCCTGATCTCAGGTAGGCGGCACATTGAGAGTGAGTACAATGTTACTAAACAAGCTGTCAAGCTGCGCGACATCTACTTGTCGCTTTTCGCCTCGAAGGGGAACGGATGATTTTCGAATGAAAACTATTCCGAATCTTTTGCGACAAGCTAAAGATAGCTTTTTGGCGGGGAAGGCCAGATTTCACAATGCATTGCCGTTGAAGGGCTTCGAACAACAATTCCTCAAAACTCCCTTTGTCGACCCATTGAGCGATGCTGATCTGACCGAGCTCAATACTCTATTGAAATGGAAATGTTTCACCGTTGATAGTAGAGGAAGGCGATTCGGCAACGCAGCCTGGAAAGGAAAGCGCTGTGAGCCCCAAATCATCCCGGATAGAAGAATTCTGCTCATGCACGAGCGCTTTGATTTGACGGCTAAACATGTTTTGGAAATCGGTTGTTTTGAGGGCATTCATACCGTTGGCCTCTCACGATATGCTCGCAAGGTAACCGCCATTGATTCTCGAATGGAGAACGTTGTCAAGACCATAGTCCGTTGCTCCTTCTTCGACGTGCATCCCACTGTCTTCAAATGTAATCTTGAAGAAGACTCGATCAATATGGATCTGGTAAAGGCAGATGTCGCGCACCATGTGGGTGTTTTGTACCACCTGAAAGACCCCGTTCAGCATCTGCTCAAGCTGGGCCAACACATCCGTCTCGGTGTCCTTTTGGATACTCATTATGCTCTCGAAGGTGAGGCAAATGAAAGCCTTGCTGTAAACGGCAGGGTTTACCGATACAAGCGTCATCAGGAAGCAGGCCTTGAGGATGTTTTCTCCGGAATGTATGACCATTCAAAGTGGCTGATGATCAAGGATATTGTTGCAATTCTGCAAGACTCGGGTTTTAAGAGTGTGGAAATTGTCGAGACCAGAAACGAACGCAACGGCCCAAGGGTCTTAATGATTGCGCAAAAGAGTTAAGAAATGATTCATCGCTAAGTGCCATGAGAAACTTTTTCGACTGTTTTGAAACTGTCGGGACAGACAAAAACAAGCCTTGGTTAATCCTTGGCAAGGGACCAAGCTTTTCTAAGCGGAGCCAATTTGACTTGAGTCCCTTTAACACATTGTCGCTCAACCATGCTGTCCGGGAACAAGTGGCGACCATTTCTCACGTCATTGACCTGGATGTCATTGACGCCTGTGGAAACGCAATTGAAAAAAATGCTCAGTTCCTGGTGATGCCTTGGGTTCCACATATTAACAACCGGGCCGGTTCTCAAAACCTCAGTGACCTAGTCCAGAAAAATTCACTTCTGAATCTCATGAATGAGCAAGGGCGACTTCTATGGTACAACCTGAGCACGACGCCTCAGAGAAACGGAGATTCTCCCGTCATCCCGGTGAGATTCTTCAGTGCAGAAGCCGCGCTTAATTTGCTGGCCAGAGCTGGTGTCCGGAAGATTCGCTCGTTAGGAGTTGACGGCGGCGCGAGTTATAGCAACGATTTTCATGATCTGAAAGAGAGAACTCTTCTCTCCAATAGATGGAAAACCTTCGACCGGCAATTTGCGGAAATTGCCAGAACGATCTTAACAACTGGAATCGATTATGCGCCTCTGGATATCGAATCTCCTATTCGTATCTTTGTGGCGACCACTGAAGCCCAAATGCTATCGGTCAGAGTATTGGAGTACTCAATCCGCAAACATGCAAGTATGAGTGTTGATGTCTTCCCGTTGCATCATTCAAAGATCGAGATTCCATTGCCTAAGGGCCCGGACAACCAACCTCGCACCCCATTTTCCTTTCAGCGTTTCTTGATTCCAGCAATAAGGGGTTATCAAGGTAGAGCCATCTACCTGGATTCAGATATGCAAGTGTTCAAGGATATTCGTTCACT
>QHZP01000325.1:9064-9547 GCA_003224715.1 Acidobacteriota bacterium
CGCAAAGCGAGAGACAACCAACGTCGCCCTCAATTCAGTGTCATGCTGCTGAATTGCGAGCTCTTGAAGTGGGACATTCAAGCCATAGTCAAGGCCCTTGACGAAGGGCAGCTGACTTATGACGAGCTCATGTACAAGATGTCCATTGTGCAGGGGATTCGCGCGGACATTGATCCAGCTTGGAACTCGCTTGAGCAATACGCCAACGGAGAAACAGCCCTTCTCCATTACACGGATATGAACACTCAACCATGGGTTTCGAGAGACAATTCCCTTGGCTATCTTTGGATAAGAGACTTACTCGAGGCAGTTGAAAACGGATTCATCTCGAGCGGGTTTATCGAAGAGCATGCCATCAAGGGTTACATCAGGCCATCCCTGCCTTATCAAGTTGAGCACGGTATTGAAGACAGTTTTCTTTTGCCCAAGAAAGCCTGCTTACTGGATAAGAATTTTATCGCGCCGTTCCACGCACTTCCCAGA
>QHZP01000326.1:0-7054 GCA_003224715.1 Acidobacteriota bacterium
GGGCAATGTCTGCTTTGAGGCCAACGGCAAGAACGGCCAGCCTGCAGGTAACCCAGGCGCAGATGGAGTGCCGGACGGCTTTCCGGATCCCGTCCACAAATATCGAGCGGTAGAAATAGAAATGAACAGGCGGTTCTCCAACAACTGGCAACTTCTTGCGAACTGGCGGATTGCTCGAGTGACAGGCAATTTTGAAGGTCACTTCCGCAATGACAACGGCCAGACCGATCCAGCTATCAGCTCCCTATTTGATTTCACCGCCGGCGATTTTGGTCTTCTGGGCGACCAGTTTGCCGTCGGCCCCCTCAACACGGACCGGCGCCACATCGTCAACATTTATGGAAGCTATGCCTTTAGTGAAAGCGGCTTTGCTCGGGCCCTCAGACGGCTCAACCTCGGCGCCGGTCTCCACATGGAGTCTGGGTTGCCCATCAGCGAGTTTCTAGCTCATCCGGTCTACCTCAATCGCGGAGAGGTCCCATTGGGTGGGCGCGGCAAATTGGGACGCACACCCTTCTTCACTCGGCTTGATCTGCATGCAGACTATCCGTTCAAGATCAGCGAGCGTGTAAAGCTCCGTTTTGCGGCTGACTTTTTTAATGTAAACAATAGCACAGAGGTTCGCCAGCCCAATGAATTCCGGGAGAGCACAGCAGGGCAGCTGAATCCTGACTTCTTGCAGCCCCGCCGGTTCTACCTGCCGTTTTACATGAGGTTGGGGATCAGGTTGGACTTTTGACAGACTCGCTTCGAAGAAATCGATTCTGAAAGGGACGGGAACCCGTCCTCTTTATCAGCCAGGAGCCGCTTGGCCTGCTCCGCTTCCGCGAGACGCTCGCGCTCGATCCGCATCGCAGCTACATTTGACACAACAGAAGGTCCAGGTCGTCGCGAGTCACTCATCAACTTTCCCCAAATTGCTGGTTGCTGATCGCCGAGTACCTGCCATATAATCCCGATCAACGTCTTCACATAATTTCGGAGGTACTCCCATGAACCCAAGGCTTGTCATTATGGCAGGGTCATCGAAAGGGACCATTTTCCGACTGACTCAAGAAGAAATCTCTATCGGCCGGGAATCCTCCAACTTGCTGCGCCTAGACAATGCTTCGATATCTCGGCGACATTGTCTGATAAGAAGAGAAAACGGTCAGTTCCTGCTCCGTGATTTAGGTAGCCGCAACGGCACCTTTGTCAACGACGTACCGGTTAACGAGCGCTCTCTCCAAGACGGTGATCAAATCCAGATCGGGGATGCCGTGCTCCTATTTCTTCTTCAAGAAGATGTGACCCATTCAACTCTGCCTTTACTCCAACTTGAAGAGGAAGGGCTGGTCACTGTCTCGTTGGCTCGCCTTCGGAGCGAAGACTCCGTCTATCTTCAGCCCGACAAGCTGCTCGAAAGGCTGCCATCATCGGCCCGAACGGCAAGCGATTTAACTGCTTTGTTGAAAATCAGTACCGTCATCAACTCAATCCAGGAGTTGAGAGTGTTACAGGAGCGCCTGTTGAAATTAATCTTTGAAGTGGTTCCTGCTGAGCGAGGTGGTCTTTTGCTGGTTGGAGATAGTCCCGAAGAATTTGGGTCGGCCTTGGGTTGGGACAGACGACTGGGTGCGACCCAGCAGATGCAAGTGAGTCGCACCATTGTCCAGCAAGTGCTTCGCGAAGGTAACGCGATCTTGAGCAATAATATCTTGCAAGATGAAACTTTTCGGGAACTGGAAAGCCTGCACGAGATTCGGTCCGTGTTGTGCTTGCCCCTGCAGCTCTTCGAAAGAAAGCTGGGAGTCATTTATCTGGCCACACGTGATCCATCGGCTCATTTCGACGAAGTCCACCTCCAGTTAGTGACTGCGATTGCTGCCATTGCCTCTGTCGCTCTGGAAAAGGCTCGCCAGATGGAGTGGCTGAAAATGGAGAATCAGCGTCTTCAGGCTGTGATTAACCTTAAGGACAAGCTGGTGGGCGAGAGTGCCCCAATGCGCCAGGTCTATCAATTGATTGCTAAGGTTGCGGCCGCAGCCTCGACGGCACTCATCCTGGGAGAAAGCGGTGTCGGCAAAGAGTTAGTGGCGCGTGCCATCCACCAGAATAGCCCGCGGGCAGGCAGGCCGTTCATGGCCGTGAACTGTGCTGCAATACCGGAAAGCTTGCAGGAAAGCACACTATTTGGTCACGAAAAGGGCGCCTTTACCGGAGCGGGCGAGAGAACGGAGGGGATCTTGAAAGAAGCGGATGGTGGGACGGTCTTCCTGGATGAGGTGGCCGAGATGTCCCTGCCGCTGCAGGCCAAGCTACTTCGTGTGCTGCAAGAGAGGGAGTTCAAGCGGGTGGGAGGCAAGCAGTCCATTACAGTAGATGTTCGCTGGCTGGCAGCCACCAACAAAGACTTGAAACAAGCCGTCCAGAATGGGACCTTTCGCGAAGACTTGTATTTCCGGCTTAATGTCATCCCCTTGAGAATTCCACCGTTGAGGGAGCGCCGGGAAGACATTTCCCTGCTCGCTACCCACTTCGCCGCTAAGCATGGCAAACAATGTGGTCGGTCCTTGATCGGAATCTCTCCCAAGGCCCGGCAGATGCTGAACCATTATGACTGGCCCGGCAATGTTCGCGAACTGGAGAACGCAATTGAACGGGCAGTCGTCTTAGGCACGGGCAACCTGATTCTGCCAGAGGATTTGCCTGAGGCATTGTTGGAAAAGGAGCCTCCGCCTGCTGGTGCCATTCCGAAGTTTGATAAAGCATTGAGGGAGTGCAGAAAGCAAATTATCCTCCACTACCTCGAAAAGGCGGGCGGCAAGAAAGGGAAAGCGGCAGAGCTGCTTGGCATCTATTCTCCAAATCTGCGTCGTATAATCCGCAACGAGGAGATCAATATCAATGAAAAGAGCGTCTGTCCTTTGGCCACACTTTGACCTCCAGGCGCAGTAGGAATCTTGGGCGGCCGTTGGATCGCTAGTGCCAAAAGGACTCGGGAGTATGACTGGCAAGACCATTTCCCGTTATCGCCTGGAGGACAGCTGCGATATCCGAACGGTGCGGGAAGTGTTGGGGTCTATAGCCGTGTCTTAAACCGACGCGGTCGAAGAGTTTTCAGCTCGGCCGCCCGAAAGGGGGAGTCATGCGCAACTGGGGCATAGTGGTAACAGTGTTTTACGCCTTAACTGTTTTGGGCCTCGTGTGGCCGGGAGCGCTATTTCTCGCAGGCGAGGACGTCTTAGGAGGCCTGCGGGCAAACTACACGAATTGGTTTCAGTGGATCCTAATTGGGACACTCGTGTCCGGTCAGGCGCTTCTACTTTTCTTGTCTGTCGATACCTCTCGAAAACGACTCAGGCCTCGAGCACATATTCTAGTTTCTTGTTTGACCGCTGCGATGCTCGTGGCTCTTCTTGCGTTCGCAGCCATATTGTCCTTAGCGGTTGGGGTCTTTGGCGACAAGATTTTGGACGCACTGCCAATTGACACGCCAGCGAAGGCCTTAGGCTGGTGGGGCTGCCTTTGGTTGTTCTGGAATTCTGTTTTACCTGTATTTCCGAGGATCTCCCGGCGTCGTAACACGAGCAATCTCGTGGCTGCTCAAAGGAAGCGTTTTGGAACTTTTGGTGGCCGTACCATGTCATATCGTTGTGCGGCACCGTCATGATTGTTCGGCGCCGATCGTGACCAGTTTCGGGATAGCCACGGGGATCGCGATCATGTTGTTATCTTTCGGGCCCAGCGTGCTCCTACTCTATAAAAAGCGCTTAGATGCGTACGGGGCCCGCGGGTCGGCAGGAGAGTAGTTTCAGGGGCTCGGGAGTCACACAGGGGCGGCTGAAGCCTTCCGGCCCTCACTGTCGTTTGGCCCTGTAAATCGTTCGATAACCGCGAATGGGAAGGACGGCCCCCACCCCACTAACAATCGCAGCTCCAATCGGCGCAAGGATAATGACACGTCCCCATCTCGTTTCACTATCACCAGCAACCACGCCAGCCACCAAACCCGCGGCGGCCCCCATTCCCAAACCAATCAGAGCATTTCGCGACCTGTTGGGTTTTTCCCGCAAACTCACCCGCAAGACATTGGCTCGCTGGATCGCAATTTCGTCGTTCTCGACGCGAAGTGAAATAGCCTCCTTTGAAACACCAACAAACGTTCCCTTCAGTGATTTCAAATTCATATCAACCACCTGAATTTCTTGCCTGACCTGCAATTGCCTTAGGGTCTCCCAGGACTGCTCCATAGACTCCTGACTGTATAGGGGACATGTGAAGAGGATTCTAAACATGAGGAGGCAGAGAATGAGACTTAACAAGGGCTTTCTCCTCGCTTTGCTCTTTTCTAGATTTGCTGGTAACGATTTCACGTGATTGGTCCTGGCGCTTGCACCCAGCCGCCTTGTGGCTCTCAGGACTTCTCGATCCTGCAATGAATGCTCAAGTTTCGGGAGGCACCGCCTGGAAGCTAAACTGATCTCGCACACCGGTAAGCCGCCGGGCGACTCCCAAGTGGTTTTTAATTATGTTCTGAGCTTTGGTTCTTCTTATTTTCTTCCGTAATGCGTTAGAAGCTGTGAAAGAATGGGAGGGCGAGCCTCCTGGCGAGCCGTCACCCCAGCAAGTCCTTGCTCCATGAGGCTCGGCGGGAGCCTCGCTCTCCCGATCTCGGCCGGTTTTGGATTTTTTCACACCTTCTTAGTTACGGAGGGCCGTTGAGGAACTCGGTCTTGGTCGCCCCGGCGCGCGCGTTTCTGCGTGACCGCCGTCGCTCGCCGTGGGGTTACTTTCTTCCTTCTTTCTTCATTGAATTTATAGCTTCCCCTTATACTTTGCGGGTGCTCCCCGGCCAGGGCATCGAGCAGAAGCTCTAGTTGGTCCACCATCAAGTCAGTCGCGTGGTCGGGATCAGGCCCCGTGCGCCAGAGGTGAGTCCGAGTCCATGAATGCAACCGACATGCTGACTTGTCAGATCTTGTTACTCTACCAGTCCTGCTGCTCCGGAATCANNNAAAGTCCCTGACCCTCCCTCACGGTCGGGCTACCGAACTGGCCCAGGCTCAACTCAGTAGCCCGCGCGTCAGCAAGGGCTGTGCCTCAACCCAATCACTTACCGGACTTTGACGGGACCCTGGTAGTCTCCAGAGACGCATAAGTTTCGGCCTGCCGTGATCGCTTGAGCTCTGATGCCCCTACACTGAGGGAAAAGGATAAGCACAACCCGCATAAACGGTTACCGGCGAGTAATCTGTCGCTTTTGCCACTCGGTGTCCATCTCAGCCACGCTCTGGGCCACTGACGCAGAAAACAGCGCCACACCCAGCGCGGATTCCTCCACTCAGGAGAAGCGTTTCTTGCCGACTCCAAGTCCTTCAGGGCATCGTCGGTCTGGTGCGCCTGCCAGCGGGCAATGGCGCGACCCATAACTGGCAAGTCCCATGAGGTCTCGGTAGCAGCCGCGCCGAACCGGCGAATGGCATCGTCCAGTTGATGTTGTTCCAATTCTTTCCAGGCCAGCGCGTACTGCAAGCTCAGATTTCCCGGGCGAAGGGCGATGGGCCTGGCTGAGCACTACCTGAGCTGTTTCATACTTGCCGGCGCGGTAATACCACCAGCCCAGCCGTCCCAAAAGTTCCGGCGTCACCATGGTGCGATCTGGTGCTTGGGCTTGAGCGATCACCGTCTTCGCCGGCGTTTCGTTGTTTCAGACTATGCGCGGGTCAGGTAACCCCCCACACTTGCCAGGGTTCTTAACAGTGGTCCAGGGACAAAGAAAGACTTAGAAGCAACCTGCGATGTGGCACTCTTCAAACTGTCACACTTAGCACGCCGACGGCTGGTTACTGCCGGTCCCAGCAACGATGCACGTCTGCCCTAAACCTAAAACAGGACGGTCACATTTATGATTTGAGTGGTCATACTGGACAGGGACAGTCTTTCCATTAGCAAATGCCGAAGACGAAAGGCTGAATTTCCGACCCGCCACCGTCATCGCTTGTGTAAGCAAGAAAGTCGTGCGAAGCCACATGCTCGCCGCCCTGCATCGAGCTTTGGTTACTTCAGTGTATAACAGTCATGGACAGGTAGCTCCCATCGTTAGTGCCATTGGTTGGTGTTGCTCCGTCGTTAATCACTCCATAGGCCAGGAATTGCCCATCAAAAGAAACCTGAAAAACTCGAACATAACCATTGGTGACGCCGGCCTTTGCCAGGACTCCATTGATTTGAGTCCAACCTCCAGGATTGAGCTGAATGGGCTCGGACGTGAACACCTTGGCTCCCGTGTCACCGTTGTAAACCTCATACTGGTAGACAAGGCCACCGAGGTTGACGAACGCCAGATTGGAGCGTGTCGAGCTGTTCTGCCGCAGGCCAAAAATCCAGGCATCGTGAGAGGCCAACTCGGAACGCCCTACTCCAGAATAAAAGAGCCCGTAGTGCCCGCCACCCGTTGCCAGCGAAGTGGTGCGTACCCCAGCGTAAACATTGGCATTGCTTCCAAAGCCATTGGAAGCCAGAACGACAAGTGTCCCGGCATAATTCGCTCCAGGGGGGCCAATACTCACTCCTTTGCTGCGCAGGTATTGAAGAACGTTCGGAATGATTTTCTGTTCACCGGCCTGAAGCGTCTCTGACAAAACCTGTCCAAAACTATCAGTAGACGCCAGCGACTCCTGATATGTTAGGACCACCGTTACAACCTCATTATTGGGGTTTGTTAGAACTAATTCGCTCTGAAAGATGCCCGTCTCGACGACCACCGGCACAAGCTGAGCATCGGCAGGACGGTCGGTCGTAACCGCTGCCACATAGGAACCATCGTTGGTCACATTATCATTAATAACGCCATAGGCCAGATACGGGCCAACGCCTGAAGTTGGCTCAATCTTGGCATAGCCGTTGGTGAAGCCGGCTTTTTCTAGGACTGAGTTGATCTGCCTCCACTGTCCGGGTTCTAGAATGATCTCTGGCGAAAGCACTGTACTCCTGCTGTCTCCCGCTTCACCCGAAAACAGGGTGACTCGAAGCGTAATCGCCTCTGTCCCCGCATTGACCATCGCCAGATTAC
>QHZP01000326.1:7143-8903 GCA_003224715.1 Acidobacteriota bacterium
AGTTCGTGCTCCCGCAAAACCTGCACCGGGAGAAGACAGATCAGAAAAATCGACTCGGAGTGAGCCTCCCTGGGGCGGATTGGTGGGAATGCGGAGCCCCTTGCTACGAAGATACGAGAGAGCGTCGGGAACAATCAATTGTTGCCCCGGCGCCAGCGTTTCGGAGACCTTTCCACTACCAGAAGGACCCAGGGAAGAAGACGCTGTATAGGTCAGCTGAAGGTTGGCGGTCGTGGTGCCCTGATTCACCAGGGTTAGTTCCGTGGAGAAATGCGCTTTTCCATTTCCAACGACATCGACAACAACGGGCACCACCCTCGAAACTGGGCTCGTCTGGCTGGATGGCACCAAACAGGTCTGAATCAGGAAGAGTTGGCCCAGATTGGTGCGAAAAGCTAGGCCGCTTTCACCCCAGCGAATCAAACTGCTTGGGTTGCCGTTGATTCCCGGAATATCCAGGAATCCTAGCAACTGATGGGTGTTTTGGTCAAAGGCTTGTAGCCTTGCTGTTAATGAGTTTCCAGCACCACTCTCCAATGGCGAAAGGAAATAGACTCGGCCCAGAGCGGAAACGGGGAGCACTAAACTGTCGTCCCTAGTCCCAGTCTCAAACGATCCTACAATCATTGCAGCTTTCGGGTCGACCACATTTCCGGAGCTCGAATAAATCAAACCATTATCAAAGGTGTAGTCAGGGGCGACGCCCTGAGCGAAGAGAAAGTAATCAACCTTGAGGACCGAGACTCCAGAGTTATCAACGGCCATCTTGGCAATCCCGGAGCCTCGC
This sequence comes from Acidobacteriota bacterium, assembly GCA_003224715.1. Classification (GTDB taxonomy): domain Bacteria; phylum Acidobacteriota; class Terriglobia; order Versatilivoradales; family Versatilivoraceae; genus QHZQ01. Next base: position 7,931 of record QHZP01000326.1, read on the forward strand.
GGGCCACCATAAAGGATCGAGGGGGAGGCGGAGAACTCGATAAGCTCAACTTCGGCGGGATCGCTTTCAGCAATGGTGTTCGGCCGCTGGACACCATTGTCGAAAATGGCGACACCCGCCATCCTTCCTCCCAGGTACTGCCGGGCCACGGCAATGACTGAAGGAATCCCCGGGGCAACGGCCATGTCACCAACCTTGTAGGGTCCGTAGGTTGGGTCTTTCCCCAGAGAGAATTGCATTCCCGCGGTCTGTGTGGTCAGATCAAAGCGGCGCACGGCACCTGCTCCATCCAGGCCGACGTACAGGTATTGGCTATTGTCAGACTTGATAAGCTTGCTCGGCTCACTTCCAACGAAAACGGACGGCCCGATTGCCCCCGTGACTGGGTTAACCTGCGTGATACTGTTCCCGATGCTGCCCGCCCTGCTGGGCACGCTGGCATAAATGCTTCGACTGACAGGGTCATACACGATGTCATTCGTGATTAGCTGAACTACTCTGATGTCATCTGCCAGGACGACATGGGTAAGTACCAGAGGAAGAGCTGTCATTATTAGCAGAGTGATGCGCCGCATAACTAACTCCTTATTGAATGGCCGCCAACGCCACATAACTTCCATCATTCGTTCCACTCGATGAATCCGCCCCATCATTAATTACTCCATAGGCCCAGAACCTTTCGTCCCCGGAAATTTTGCGGACGTGGAGATAGCCCTTGCTCAACCCTGCATTGGCGAGGACTCCATTGATTTGAGTCCAACCACCAGGCCCAAGCATAAATGGATCGGAGGTAAACGTCTTGAGTCCTGTGGTTCCATCGTAAACATCGTACTGGAGCGTGATGGACCCGCCAGTTGAGCCAACGTTTGCCACACCCAGGTTGGATCGTGTCGAGCTATTCTGTTCGAGTCCAAAAATCCAGCCCTCATTGACAGCGGACTCCAGGAAACTAACGCCCGCATAGAAGAGCCCA
>QHZP01000327.1 GCA_003224715.1 Acidobacteriota bacterium
CGCTGCGTATTCTCGAACTGAAACGGAAAAAGCCTTCGCTCACTGCGGCCGCTATTTTTGACAGACTCTATCCGAAATCAAAGAAGACCAAAGACCGTTCCATAAACGAAAGAGTGCATGTGATCCGCGAAATCCAGAAAATTCTGGCTGATTGGCGTAACAAGCAAACTTGAGCCCAGAGTCCCGTCTGTTCGTGTTAGCGCGCTGCGGGACGTTTAAGATTGGCAGTCCAATTGGCGCACAGGACTTGCCAGTTAAGGGCCGGATTCTCAGCCGCCTGAGTAGGCAGGACGGTCAAGCAGGCCAACCTGGGTCTCAACGTTTCTTTTCCAGTCTTCCAACAGAGGTCCTTTAATGCTTTTGGCGCGTTCCCGCAAGGCGACCATTTGTTCACTGGTAAAGGGCTTGAACCCCTGGGCGATTCTCACATCATCTTCGAGCTGGCCGATGGTAGTGCAACCGATAGCTGTACAATGAATGGGCAGACTTAATACGTACGTCAGGCAATCTGCGGCGCTGAAGTTTTGCATCAGCTTAGCGTTGCCGAAATTCTTCATGCCTTGGATTCCCATGCCTCGCTCCATAGCGACAGGCAGCACCAGCTTTTCGAAACTCAAGTAGGCAGGGTCGGCAACGTGCAGCGGCATCAAGATGGTGTCGTACTTGTCATAGGCCTTGAGCATCTCGAGATGGACATAAGGGTCATGATGACCCGTAAAGCCGATGAACCGGCATTTCCCGGCTTTCTTGGCGGCCTCAAACGCCTCAATAGCACCACCAGGGCCGAAAATCTGGGTGACTTCTTCCTTTTCATTGACCGAATGAATTTGCCAGAGGTCGAGGTAATCTGTTTTTAAGCGCTTTAGAGAGAGGTGTAACTCGGCTTCGGCTTCTTTGGCGGTCCGCTTGGTGGTCTTCGTGGTAATGAAGACCTTCTTACGAAATGGTGGCAGAACCTTTCCGTAGACCTCTTCGGAACGCCCGTCCCAGTAACTGTGGGCGTTGTCAAAGTAATTAATGCCCAGATCGTAGGCGCGCAACACAATGGCCTTGGCCTCCTCTTCCGATATCAACGGGAATCGTCCGCCGGCTTGACCTATGATGGTGAGCTTCTCCCCGGTTTTGCCGAAAGTCCGCATGGGAATATCTCCAGCCTTTAACTTCGCCGGCTGGGCGTGAAGCATCGTGCTTCCCATCCCGGCAACCGCTCCGCCCATGATGCCGCTGATGAAAGTTCTTCGCTGCATTTTTCCTCCTTTCTCAAATCTTGCAAAATGTCAAAAAGTATAACCGCAAGGACGCGAAGGACGCAAAGAAATTTAACGACCCCGCAATCTGACTAAAAGATGTTTCGTGGAGGTCCGGCACGGAACTCAGCCATGGCCGGTTTCGTTAAATTTTTACACAAGCAGCTTGAACCCGCGAAAGGCACAACAGGTGGAGCGGGCGCTCCGCGCACGCTGAAGCGTGCGTTCCACCCCTGTAACTAAGGCATTACCCCAACCCAAATCTTCTATTGACAATTCCTTTCGTTTGTGTACTTATTTACGCGGGAGAGGCAGACAGGATGGGCTCGCCTATTTCTTTCGGCTTATCGTTGACCGACTTAGTGCGCCAGACCGCAGGTTTCTCAGATCCAAAAGAAAGCCCGAATAGGGAAACCCAGCCTGATGGGGGCATCGCCCTCCGTCGACAAGGCTCCCCACACTAAACACCAAATAGGACGCAGGAAACGGGTCCCTCAATTTCTAACAATATCCTTATGTCTACACGCAGGAGGATACTCATGAGAGAGAAGCATCGTCTGAGCAGGGCAGTACTCGTTGCCGCATGTTTTGTGGTCCTGGCTTCAGCGTCTCTGATAGCCCAGGAATACCGCGGCAGAGTCCAGGGAACTGTCACGGATTCGAGCCAGGGTGCCGTCGTTGGAGCCACGGTAACTCTGCTCAACAGCAAAACCGGAGGAACCGCGGTCCGGCAAACCGACGGTAACGGCCGCTACCTGTTCGACCTGGTGGAGCCCGGCACATACAGTATCGCCGTGGAGTTCCAAGGATTCAACAGATTCGTGCAGGAAAACACCGCTGTGCCATCCCGGGCCGACCTGACGGTGAATGCCGTGTTGAAACCCGGAGAGATCAAGGAAACGATTTCCGTTACTGCCGAAGCGGCTTCCTTGCAATTCAACACCTCCAAGCTTGAGACCACGGTAGACAACAGGCTGACGCAGAGCCTACCGCAGCTGTACCGCAATGTTTTCTTGCTCGCGCAGTTGGATCCCGCGGTGGAGAGCACATCCTGGGGGGAGGACAATCCCTATGACACATGGGCGTCCAATAACTTGCGGATCGGAGGGAGCGGACAATTTACCAATGACCTGCAGGTGGACGGCAGTCCCTCCGGGATCAGTGTGAAAACGGGCTACGTTCCCTCACCCGACATGGTCCAAGAAGTGAATATGCAGCAAAACGTGGTCGACGCTGAATTCGGTCACAGTTCCGGATCCAACATCAGCGTCGTGCTGAAATCAGGCTCCAACGAATATCATGGGAACGCCTTCTTTCAGGGTCAACGGCCCAACCTGAATGCATTGGAAAACCGGGTTTACCGAAGTGCCAACCAGACCCGCAACAACATTTACGGCGGCACCTTCAGTGGCCCCATCATCAAGAACAAGCTATTCAACTTTGCAGGCTTCGAGATGTGGGACAAAACCGAACCCTTCATCTTATACAATACTGTTCCTACCGAAGCGGAGCGGAACGGGGATTTTTCGAAGACGCTGACGAATGATGGGCAGTTACGGGTGATCTACGATCCCTTGACCACCCAGACAGCACCCGATGGTACGATTACGCGCACACCTTTTCCCAACAATATCATCCCGGCCGACCGGATTGATCCCATTGCCAGGAGATACACGGATGCGCTTTGGAAACCCAACGGACCGGGAATCGACGCCTTCCACAGCAACAACTTTGTGGTCTCGACCCCGGTAAAATATCCCTACAAGAATTTTTCCGATCGGGCAGACTACATTGTGAATGACAAGTTTCGGGTCTACGGCAGGTTCAGCCGGACACTCACCCCGGTGGGCGTGACTGGCAATCCCACCGGTTCGCCCATATATATGTCAGACCGGGGCGCCAATTACGACATGATGTCCTTTGCAGGAGATGCCACCTACACCTTAAGTTCGTCGACAGTCCTCAACTTTCATGGAGGCTATCACAATTTCACAGATGTGTCCCACTTCGCCACCGAGTTCGCCCCCGAATGGTCGTGGGCCGGTGTTTTCCCGGATTCTAATTTCTATGCTCCGGTATTCGCCGATCCGAGTATCCCGCAGCTGATTCCACGGATGAGTATCTTAAACAATAACAATGAGGGTTATAACAACGGATTAACCCATATGGGGCCAGGGGGCGGTTATTGGCATGAAACCCCTCACTCGTGGGAATTCAGCGGAAAACTTGCGCAGCAACGCGGCAAACATTATTTGAAAACAGGAGCAGACGTGCGGCGCACGACCACCAACAGCTTGATACTGAATATCAATCCCGGTTTCGGGTTCGATGCGCAACCCACCGCGTCAACCTATAACAATCCAAATCTCTTGTTGTCTGGGGACTCCTATGCCACGTTCCTTTTGGGGGCTCTCGCCCCAACCGAAATAGCGCAGTGGGGTGGTAACGGGAATAATTGGGATAGCGGTGCCACGGGCTTTCCGGTCAATATCTCACCTCAAACGCAGAGCCGTTTCTACGGTTTCTACCTTAATGATGACTGGAAGATCACGCAGAACCTGACCCTGAACCTCGGCTTGCGTTATGAATATGAATCGCCGTTCCACGACGCAAAGAATCGGGAAACCCGCGCGCTGGATTTGAACGCGCCCATTCCGGAGTTGCAGGGGATCACGATGCCATCCGAGGTCAGCCAGTTCTACAATGGGACCTGGAAAATGAACGGGGCTTTCCAGTTTGCCGACGACCAGCACAAAGGAGCCTGGGATGGAGGGTGGGGCACGCTTTCACCCCGGATCGGAGCGGCCTACCGCCTGAATGACAAGACCGTCTTGCGAGGGGCCTACGGACGTTATGTGACCCCCTGGACAACCAATCAGGCTCATGACCAGCTCAGTGGCTACTCCTTGTATGGATTCAGCAACTATACCGGAGCTCCTGACGCCATCCAGGGGGTGCCTCAAATGGCGCTGAGGGATCCGTTCCCGGCGTCCCATCCCATCGCTCCCTCTTATGACAAGAGTCTTGGCATCTACACCATGCTGGGGAATTCCCTGTTCTACTTTTCCTCAGACCGGGCCCGCAGTAATAGTGACCGCATCAACATTTCCGTACAACGACAACTGCCGGGTTCGGTCGTGTTGGATGTCACCTATTTCCGCAACCACACCAGCCAGGTGTTCCAAACGGATTACAACATCAATCAGGTGGATCCCACGATTGGGTACACCTACAAGGAACAAACTCTGGCGGTAATTGATAATCCTTTCTACA
>QHZP01000328.1 GCA_003224715.1 Acidobacteriota bacterium
GGTGACTGCTGACAGCCCTTTTATGGGTACACGAATTTTCCCATCAAACAGCGCCCCACTCCAGCGTGGCGCACGTGTGATATCAAAATACGCTTGGTCTGGGTAAAGAATCACGGTGATTGTAGCGGGGGGATCTGAGGTTAAATCAGCAGTCAGCTGTCGATAATTGCGCTCTAAGGAATCAAGAATCTCCTGTCCCAAGTGGTAATCTGAAACTTTCCGGTCATACCGCAATATGAAATGTGCATTTTGCAAAACACCTAGCTCGTCGTGAGTGCCTCGCTCAAGCTCTGCCTTTTTTATTCGACTCGAAAGACTAGGTCCAGCGCCCAGCTGCATTGCAGTTTTCCATTCGTTGATTGCCTGAGAAATCTTATCTTGAGCATAGTAAACCTCCCCTAAAAGGTAATGCGAATACTGGTTCTTGGGATCACGTTGTAAGGAGTCTACTAATAAATCTTCTGCAGCGCGGTATTCACCGGTCTGATAGTTGAGAACGGCGAGATTTAGCCTTGTTTGTAGATGTCTTTGGTCATAGCTGAGAGCCTGTAGCAAACTATTCCTGGCTCCACGCGAGTCCCCTCGGAGAAGTTGCAACGAGGCATAAGAATTGAGGGCCTCAATCACATCATTTTTAGCTCTCAAATTTACAGGATCAGCCTCTACGTTCTCCTTCAAGCGTTTAATGGTCTCTTCTGAAACGTCTTTCGAATTTGAGGCAAGGGGTACAGGAACAGCTCCGTGACTGGATCTTGAGCTTGAGTCCGCCACCGTTTCTATTGCAATGCCATATTTTCTTGTTGGGAAAACAGAACCCGGAGCAGGTTCCTGATGTTCGATTCGGTTAACGGAGCTTTTAGGAAGGGTTTTTGTACCCGCAGAAGATTGATACTTGACTTGCTCGCCGTCCTGCCAGGCCTTTTCGACTACCAGAACGCTACCATTAGTAAAATAAATAACATCGCACAAGAGTCGACTAGTTTGGAGGAAAAGCAGGCCCACCCCCATGATGGCGATTTCAATCCTGTTGGGCCGAAAGGCCAGGCTCTTTGGAGGGATCTTTTCTTTCACAAGGCCCTTGTATGAGGGCGAAACCTGTTATCTTCTATTTCTTTTGCTCCAGAATTTCCGAATCTTTCCTCAGAACGACGTAATTACCGTTTACATCTCTGGTCTTAACTACACGTTCAACAGCGACTCTAACGTTTCCTGCAGGTTTTGACGTTTCCGTAATGATTTGTGATAGCTTTAGTCCATTTGAGGGGGTCAAGCGGTCCAGCGTTTCCACCTTCGTGGTGTTTTCGATCGTTCCATCCGGCAGCTTTCTCTCTTCACTGGTTATTCGTTGAGAAAGTATAAGTCCTTTATCATCCATATCGCGGGCCAGAGGATGGACATTTCGAGATTCCAGTAGTTTTTGATATAATTTTGTTCCGTCAGGTTTTTCGCTTTGTGTTTCAACTACTTTGTCCTCCAGTACCGTTCGCCCATTTTCATCAGTTCTGTGCACCAAACTCTCTTTTTTAAAAGATCTGTCTCCAAGCTTGGTAGTGGTTTCCCTTGTGCTACCCATCACGGCCAAGCGGCCGTTAGGTTCTCTTGCTTTTCGAACAGTATCTCTTATGGATATCGTATCGGCGATTTTCTTCTCACTACTTTCCTCCAGGTCAGTTAGAGTAAATGTTCCTTCACCGTCAGGACGATAAATGGCCCGAGTGCTGAGTGTCTCTTTTTTGGATGGTCTTGTTATGGTTTCCTTTTCCACTGTCTGAGCCACTAACTTGCCATTAATCTCGGGTCGATAAAAGGTTCTCTGAATTTCCTCTGTTGAGCCCTTCACTTGATGATCTTCGTTCATGACCTCAGTGGATGAAAGTCTTCCATTCGTATCTGCGCTACGTACAACACGTTCTAACTTGAACTGATTTTCGTTGATCTTCTGGCTCCTTTCAGTAACCTCACGGTCCACCCTCTCACCTCCATTGATAGCGGGTACCCGAACGGTCGTGCTAAGTTCATAATCTCTTTCGTCGACTAATTTTTGATATTGAGATGTTCGCGAGGTGTACTCAGTACGATCGCTGCTTCCAAAAGAAGAATATACGACATCATTAGAAGAATTTTCCTTGGTCTGAGGTCTTTGGGCGGAAGCGCCTTGGGAAGTGAGACAATTAGGCCAGGCGACCTGTAAGAGAAGGAATAGTGGAAAAATAAAACGCATCGGTTTGTTCATTTGTCATTGGTCCTCTGACCTGAATCAAGCCATCTGGCAGATCTTAATCACTTTTGAACCTCCTTGTGCGGCCTTTTAACTGTAATCGTCTTTTGGCCAGAAGACGTTTAGCTCAAGAAGCTAGCTTATGGTCTAATGCTAACCTTTCAAGAGATCCAGGGTTGTGAGGGGCAATGATTTGGTCGCGGAGTCTTTGGTACGTATCGAATCTCCCCCAGGCGGTCTCGGCTTCTGCTCTAGCTGGATCCCTAATACCTGAGCTGACATCCCGTAGAAACTCTTAGCTAGAGGAATGGACTGGCTCCGCAAAGTCAAAGGTTCGCCTAATTGAATAGATTGAATTATAGATTTGAAATCGCTCGGAATGGACCAGAATACTTTGAACTTGAGGGCTTTCTCAACGTCCTTGAGACCTATGTCGTCTGCCTTGGAGTAGCGATTGATGACGAGTCGGACTTTATTCGGTGAATAGCCAAGTTTGTCAAAAACATGGAGGACTCTTTGAGTGTTTCGGAGGGCCGGAAAATTACACTTGGAAATCAAAAATACCAAGTGCGACGCATCCAGTGCAGCGACGGCATTGTCCTCTATTGTGTTAGAAGTATCTACTAGAACATAATCGTAATCACTCTGTAAAAAGTTCAGCAGATGCTTAATTTCGCCAATAGTTGGCCGGATCTTCCGGGAGTAGCCATTGTCCAAAGATAAGATATCGATGCCAGTCTTCTGGTGGGTAACAATGGCCCTAAAGACAGCTTTTGGGTCCAAAAACGTATATGAACCATCCTGAAGCAAATATCTATTATCCTTAACTCCAAAGAAGCCTGCTACATCACCCAACTGCATGTCTAGATCAACAACGAGTACCTTCTTTTTGGAAAGCTTACTGAGGCTAACGGCAAAATTTGTGGTAATACTTGTTGATCCACTTCCGCCTTTGGAACTAAAAAATGAAAATATGGCTGCTGGAGCTTTGTCGGTGTCCTCTCTGAAGACCAATTTATGAATTCTTTGAAACGCTTCTCTGAGCTTTTCCGAGTTCAATGGGCGTGGCAAAAATTCTTTTACCCCTAACCGCATGGCTTCAATCAAGAATGAAGAATCGTAAGTATCCCCAGCAGCCAGAATCGGAACACTCAGGAATTGATGATGCAACCGGGCCAAAACACGAAGCGCGTCTGACTGCTCTCTGGGAAGGTCAATCAGAAAGATTTGTGGGTCAAAACTCGAAATTTCTTCCATTGCTTCATCGCTCAAACATTCTTGAAAACTCGGTAGCTCCAAACCTATTCGAAGGCAGTCTACCTTACCCAAGGCATATCTGTACTCTTTGCGAAAGCGTTCTTCAGAAAGGATAACTACTGTTTTCAGTTTTTCAATCATTTCTGCTTACTCTAAACTCCTAAGCTAGGGGAGCAGTTCAAGAATTAAAAAAGCGATAGTAGCATAAATAAAACGCACGAGGAAGGAGGAAATGCTGGAACAGGGAAGCAGTCTAATAGGCCAAGCCATTGCCGAAAGAGTAACCGTTTGAGCCTTGAAAATCTAGCTAAGCCTCAATCATGTCTTCAAGAAATGATCCGGTATGACCGGTTCGGGAAGAATGGGAAGAGAAAACGCACCGAATAGTGATCTGTTATTTTTGGTAAATGCACGACCTTTTGACGGGTTGATCTTAAGGGCGGTAAACCTTCACAGTTTTTGCAGCCCAGGAGTTTTGAATGTGATTTAGTAAACTTTTTCTCTCCAGCTTCATCGTTCACTGCGGCATTCTTGATTTCAAGATCAGTCTCAATCGATCTTTCAACCTTGGCAGCCCTTTGTTCCAGAGCCTTGATAGCTCTTTCCAATTCCTGTTTTGGTGGAAATCAGATCTCACCCGGCTGCTGGAAGACACTGGCGAGGTTAATGCTGACCTTCAGGCAAAGACAAAAGATATTTTTCTGTTCCTGTCTTCAGCAAGTTATTCTCAACATAGTCGACGCCGGCAACCGTTATCGAAAAATCAGCGGATTCGCTGATTTTTATCAGTCCCTTTTCCTTTAAATACCAGTTGGAAAACTCAAGGTTATTGATTGGGCACCCTAATAGCTCCGAAAGGACGAATAAAGGAACGTCAGGATTCCCTGGTTTACTGCGGCGGACATCATACAAAGCCAAGAGCATGAACTTTCTCAGTTCTCTTTCTGAGATATTGTTGTCATTTGGGAGTTGACTCTCCTCCAATTGTCCCAATCTTGACTTCAACCTTTCGCGAGTTTGACTCGACTTATCCTCTGCTGATCTGACCTTTGCATGTTTTGATTCCGCTCCAAAATGCTCAAGATCGTATCGAGACCTCTTAGCCGGGTCAGAAAGCACTTCGTATGCCTTTAGGATCTGCTTGAATTTTTCCTCGTTCCCAGTTTGTTTGTTGTCAGGGTGATAATAAGCGGCGAGCAGACGGTAGATTTTGGTGATTACAAGCTGTTCTGCATGGGGACTAAGCTGCAACGTTTCATAATGATCATAATTCTGCTTGACAGTTTCAGTCATTTTCCTGTATCAGCAAATCACGCAAGATAGAATCTCAGGCACTGCCATCCCGTGTGTGGCCAAGCCCGCAAGAATACTGGTCGCTCAGAAGATGGATCAGTTTGATGAGTTGATTTGTTTTGCAACCGACAAAGCTGGTGGTTGTAGACTTGCTATAGATGAAAGACACCTTCGTAATACTCTATACTCTACCCAAATCAATTAGGCTGTTCAATAAGCCACTNNNAAAATGAGACTAACCACAAAAGAGAAGAACAACTCTCCGCCCAAGAAAGTGTCAAGCGGCATGGGAACGGTCTCATTGTTGCGAAAGAAACCGACAACAGCAACCAAAACTCCGATGGCAATGTAAGGAGAGCCATTCTTCTTTCTCAGAAACGCGTTGTGGAGAGCCAGCATAAATCCAATTGCACCTAAAGAAAACACAAAAATTTCAAAACTCCCTCGGATATTCCTGATGGATGGAACCTGTAGGTATTCATTGACAAGAGTTATCCTTGAAATATAAGGACTTCCTGCCAACACCAATGATATCAAACCTAACAGGATGTTCACCGCCATGTGTTATTCTCTCAAATCAATAGGTCTTCCATAGAATTTGGTCTTCTTCAGCCACTCTTTCGGCAATAGACCCGAAGATAGTTATTGGAATTACCGCACCAACGACTCCCAAGGACTCGCCGGCAATTCAGTTGATTCGGAAAAAGTCGATGTGTTAGTATTTTTCGCCAGATTGCCTCAAATCTGCTTCATAATCTGGGTCTCATGCTGGTGAGTTAGAAAGGAGCTTATTGTGAAGGTTTTCGGAGGCGCTAACATTAGGAACGTAGCTGTTACAGGACATGGAGCATCCGGTAAGACTTCACTGGTTGCAGGGTGTCTGTATTTAGGAGGGGTTGGAAATCGCTTAGGCCGGGTTGATGATGGAACAGCCATTACCGATTTTGATCCCGAAGAAATCGAAAGAAAGATCAGCATTTCGACAGCCATTGCCTTCATGGAATGGAACAAGACAAAAATTAACTTTTTAGACACACCTGGCAAAGGAGTTTTTATACAGGAGGCACGAAGCAGCATGCACGTTTCTGAGGCGGCTTTGATACTGATAGACGCGGTGGCCGGAGTCGAAGTGCAGACAGAGAAAGTTTTCAATTTTGCCGAGGAGTTTCGTCTACCTGTCTTCATTGTGGTCAGTAAACTCGATCGTGAGAACGCTAACTTTGCTCGTACGGTTTCATCGGTGCAACAGCATTTTGGCCGAACGGCCATTCCTGTCCAGATCCCAATAGGAAGCGAGAAGAATCTGCTCGGCGTTGTGGATTTGGTCGAAATGAAGGCTCATAAATACGAACCGAATGGTCAAGGGAAATCTACGGAGGTTGGAATTCCTCCCGATTTGAAAGAAGTAGTTCAACAGGGGCATGAAGCCCTTGTGGAAATGATTGCCGAGGGTAATGACAACTTAATGGAAGAATTTTTCGACAAGGGAACGATCCCCATCGAGGACTTGGTTCCGGGCATCAAGCAGGCTGTACATCAACGGCGTATTTTTCCGATATTTGCCTATTCTGGATTATTCAATATAGGAACTCAAAACCTCGTGGAAAGCATAGTTGAATATTTGCCACCACCTATTGGGGATAGAATGATCGACGGAATCAGCCAGCAGAACAATAGCAAAATCGAGCGGAAAATCAGTGACCAAGAGCCTTTATCAGCCTATGTTTTTAAGACCCTGGCTGATCTATTTGCCG
>QHZP01000345.1 GCA_003224715.1 Acidobacteriota bacterium
TGACTTTCAGCTTTGAATTTTTCATAGAGATCAAATTGTGCTTTAGCTCTATCGTTTTCTCCGAGTCGTTTATAGGCAATTGCCAGGCGGTAATGAGCGGCGGCCAATTTAGGATTGGACTGGATGGCTCGATTGAGAAGGGCAATGCTTTCCTTGAGTTGGCCTTCCTGCTGCAGGATAATGCCGAGCTGAAGATAAGCTTCAGCAAAGTCAGGTTTGAGGACCAGTGCCCGGTTCAAGTTTGATTTGGCCGGCTGAGAATCAGGCTGAGGATCGAGCTGGGCGCGCAGGTATAAGATATTTCCATAATGATAGTAGGCCCAGGGATCATCGGGATTCCGTTCCAGATAAGCTTTAAACGTCTCCCGGATGGCGGGTTGAAACGACTCTGCCGACTCATATGTTTTGCCCAGGAAAAAATAAGCCAGTTTAATCGTGGGCTCAATCTTGACGGTTTCCAGCAAGGCCTGGGCTGCTTCGTCGAATTTTCCGGCCAGGTAGTACGCACAGCCCAACCCAAGTCGCAACCTCCATGACTTTGGAAAATCGCGCACTCCCGTCGCAAAAAGCACAATGGCTTCCTGGTTGGTCCGATGTTGCAAAAGCTCGTTCGCATAGTCGTACCGGTAATCTTCATTGCCCGGTTCCAACTCGGCCGCTTTTTGATAAGCGCGCACCGCTTCGAGGTAATGCTGCTGCGTTTCCTCCACAGACGCTAAGAGATTGTACGCTTCTGCGCGTGGGTGTTGCGAAAGCAGAGATTGCAAGGCTTCCGCAGCTTTGTCCGGATTTTTCGAGCGAAAATAAGCTAAAGCTAAATTGTAGTTCACATCGTAGGACTGTGGGAATACTAGCCGGACCTGCTCCATAAGAGGAATGGCGGAAGTAAATTCTCCATGGAGAGCCAAGAGGGTAGAGACCTGAAAAAAACGCGGGTCCTGGGGTTTGAGCAAGGCTTTCAGTTTTTGGATAGAAAGCCGCGCATCGGGCTGGCGCTTGAGCAGGAGTTGGCTCTCTAACATGCCAATCAACGCCGCCACGTCCGATGGATCGGTCTGATGCACCTTTTCGAAGTAGGGAAGAGCTTCAGCAGGCTTTTCTTGAATCAGAGCAATGAGCCCCAAATTATAGCTGGCCGCTTGATTCCTCGGGTTAAGCTTCAGCACTTTCTGAAAGGCCTGGCTGGCTTCTCCGAAACGCTTTTCTTGAAGATACACCGATGCCAGGTAGCCTTGGGCGCGATCATTCCGGGGTTGGAGAGAAACGGCCCGCCGAAGATGCTTTTCGGCCTCCGGGAGCCGAGCCTGGGCTGTGGCCACTAGGCCGAGCAAAACTTCTGCATCGGCCAGGGTGGGGTCAATTTCTAAGGCTCTCGCTGCAGCCAATCGAGACTTGTCCCATTCTTGTTTCTCGAAATGTTGCTGGGCCTGTTGAAACCAGCTCTGTGCTTCGATGGACGGAGTGGTTGATTGGCTGGATTGTAGGAAGACTGAAACCACCAGCAAGAAAGGAAGGAGTTGCATCATTCCACGAGACTAACTACGCAGGGACTCTCGCCCTTGATTATGCCGCCTAGCGGCATTCTGATTATAGCCCGGCCTTTCAAGGCCGGGACAAGGTAAGCAACCGTTTACCGCGTCGCGTCAGCGACGATTGGAGTTTGGAAATTTTCATTGCCGCGTAGCGGCGTCTGAGGGTAGGCCGGCCTTTCAAGGCCGGCCTCAGCAACCCAACCCCATAACGCGGCGCGGAGCGACGGATGAGATAGCAAACCCCGACGGAGTGGGAGATTCAAGCGCCGCTGACGCGGCGCGGCTTCCCGACGGGGCACCAAGGTACCGGCCTTGAAAGGCCGGCCTACTGTCAAGCGCCGCGATGCGGCGGCGAAGCCGGCCTTTCGGTGCGCAGCAAATCTCACCTCTCGACAAAACGCGCGTTTCATAGCCGAGCAACCGTCCGGTTGGACTATCAATCCTGTCCAGGGAACCTGAATTTCCAAGCTTCATGCAGAAGCTTTCGCCCTTGATCCCCGCAAAACGGTCACGACTCCGGTGCAGGTCCTAATGCCCAGCCTAACCGTCTAATAATTCCAGGCCTGCAAAGCCTCAGGCAGACTTCCTGCCCGAGCCAAATGGGTGGCCTGCCCCAAGAGCTTATAGATCTGACGAGTATAGTTAAACGCTTCAGGAAAACCGGTCAAGCAAACAATCCGTCGCGGAGCAAAAGCCCCTGCCACCTCAGGGATGTCAGAAACGCGCAGCACATTGAGGAGAGCTGGCCCCTGCCAGTGAGAGCCTGGGGGATCATTAAGAATCACTTGTTGGACCCGCTCATCGAAAAGGCCCGCATAAAGCGCCAGAATTCCCATGTCCCCCTTTCCATAAAGGGAAATGGATGGAGAAGAGATTTTCTCTTCCTCGGTCATCCATTCGATGGCGCGCTTAATGTCCCAGACTTGCATGGAAGCAACCGTTCTCCCTATCCAGGAGGCGGTTCGTTCGATCTCGGCATACTCGAAGGCACTGACGGGATGTTCGGTCAAACGGGGGTTGAGGATCAGGACGGTATAGCGGCCCAACAGCGGCAGTAGTTCGTCCAAATCGAGGAAATAGATAGAATCGCCAGCACGCTTCACATAGATGAGAGCAGGAGCACCGTTTGGACGATCCTTAGGCTTCAAAAGCTGAGCCCGAACCCGCACCCCTGACTCACTGCTAAACTCGACCTCTTTGTAGTCGGCATAACGGGCTGCCCATCCACCTTGGTTTTGGCTTACCTTTGTCTCGAAAGGTGCCTTCGTGTGGGGAAACCATCGAAAAACTTTATCTTTGAGTTCTTGTATTAACTCTTGCCGACGGTTGTTCCACTCTGCCGGCGAGCTCCGATTCCTAAGCGGAGCAGGAGAAATAAGGCGGTTGTGGATCTTGTAATTGATGGCATCTGAAGGCAGCTTAGACAGCACAGCCAGATCTTCCGCTTTTTCTTTTTCAAAAGACCCTTCGCTGTAAGGAGTGTTGTCTTTCTTGAGCCATCGGTTCATCCATTCCCGGGCCTCTTTGAGGAAAAGAGGAATGTCGCTATGCCCGACATCGTCGTCAACCTCCTTGACCCGGTCTGAGCTGGCATTAAGTCCCGCCTGGAGGTCATAAATTCTCTTCACCTTGCGGAACACCTCATGATATCCATCGGGCGGAAAGTCTGGGTCCTTTCTGCCACTCAAAATGATTAAGGGCCGCGGCGCGATTAGCGCAGCAACGGTGGGGAAATCCTCAAGATAAGTGTTATGGAAGTAAATGCAGTCACATTGGCCGGCTGCGACCCAATGGGCTGCCTGTGAACCCAAGGTATAAGTGGAGCAGACCGGAGCCGCTGCTGCAATTCTTTCGTCGACTGCCGCAGTAAACCAGGTGACAGCTCCGCCGCCGGAGATGCCCGTCATTCCAATACGACTTTTGTCTACCTCAGGGCGCGTTTCCAAGTAATCCAGGGCTCGTATGGCATTCCACACTTCAGTTCCGGCCGGAGTGTATCCCAGCGACAACCAGTTCCACATATTCAAGTCGTGGATGCCGTGATGGATGCCTGCCACCTCGCCGAATTCAAGCGTGTCCAGAACCAGACAGGCGAATCCGTTGGAGGCATACCAGGCTGCGCGGTCCTGATAACTCCATTTTGCGCCCAGTGGATGGGGGGAGTGGCCGCAGACATAGAGAATTGTAGGAAGAGGCCCGACAGACCTTGTGGGAACATAAAAGTTACCCGTCACATAAAGACCCGGCAGACTTTGGAACACGAGCTTTTCTATTCTGTAATTAGTCCGCGGAAGCGTCCCGGTAATTTTGACGTTGAGCGGTGTGCGTTTCGGCAGCGGATCGAGTCCCAGCATGTAAAGCAATTTGCGTTTCGCCATGGGTCGTTGCTTCGCCCAATCCGCTGAACTCTCAACTTGAACCAACGATTGGGATGAGATCCTGGCGGCAGTCTCTTTTAGATAGGCGAGAAACATCTCATGGCGTTTAACCGCGCTTTCTTGCGCTGCCAGAGAGTGGGGCAGGAGGAGAAACAGGGGGAGTAAAATTCTAGCCCAGGACATTTGTAATTTGCTCACTTGGGGGATCCTTCTCCAGGAGCGGGAAAATACGGATTTGCCTCTCGCGAGATCGGCTGGTGCCAGGCTAAGAATGTGGGAGGCGCGCTCTGCGCGGCGACCAGCGCGACTTTAACAGGAAACCGGAGCTGCAAACCACAAACTTTTGGCTACCGGCTAGTTCCGCTCAAAATTAATTTTCAACGATTTCAATTTTCGGTAGAGGTGGCTTCTCTCAATTCCCAGAGCTTCGGCAGTCCGGGATACATTTCCGTTGTTTTCTTCGAGCTTTTTAAGTATGAAGTCCCTGTCGAAAGCAATTCTGGCTTCCAACAAGCTCTTCGGTTCTGAGGGACCGTTGAATGACAGGGTTCCCTTTTGCAATACGACGGGTGGGAGATGGCGCAATTCTATCTTAATGGGGAGAGTCATAATCACGATTCGTTCCACCAGGTTTCTCAATTCGCGAATGTTTCCAGGCCACGGATATTGTAATAGGACCTCCA
>QHZP01000346.1 GCA_003224715.1 Acidobacteriota bacterium
TCGCAATGTATATGAGCTGGTTGCGCTGGTCCCTGGCACCACTCCCTCCTTCAATTTTGGCGCCAGAACAATCTCTGACGAACTCACACGACTCGGCCGGGGAGCCGGGGTGGGGCTCAATCAAATTTCCATTAATGGCAGCCGCAACTTGACTAATGATTACTTACTCGACGACGTTCCGAACACACTGATGGGCTTCAATGGAGTCGGCGCTGTGCCGCCCCTCGATGCCGTCCAAGAATTCAATGTGCTGACGAACTCCTTTTCGGCCAAATATGGGAGGACCGGTGGAGGGCTCACTACCGTTGTCACCAAGTCCGGAACCAACGCGTTTCACGGGAGTGCGTGGGAATTTCTACGCAACGACAACCTGGACGCCAACAATTTTTTTGCCAATCGCAGCGGAGCCAAGCTGCCCGAATTCAAGCAGAACCAGTTTGGCGCTACCGCTGGTGGCCCCATCATTCGAGACAAAACCTTCATTTTTGGCAGCTACGAAGGATTCCGGCAGATCACCGGCGGGCAGCTATTCTTGACCGTGCCGACGCCCTTGCAAAGGCAAGGTGATTTCTCACAAACCTTTCGTCCGGATGGTAGTCTCTATAAGATCTATGATCCTTTCACTACCCATCAAGACCCTGCCAGCGGGAAATTCGTGCGCGATCAATTCATGGGCTGCGAGGGCAAGAGCCCTAACGTGATTTGTCCCGATCGATTCGATCCGGTTGCAAAAAATCTCCTGCAATACTTCCCTGACCCGAACCTGCCCGGTGATCCTTTGACTAATACCAACAATTTCATCAGCCAAGCGGGAAACACCCAACAGATTGATTCGTTCCTGATTCGCGTGGACCACAACCTAACGGAGCGACAAAGAATCTTCGGTCGCTTTAGTTATAATAACCAGCGCTTCAATCCGGCCAATGTCTTGCATAACGTCGCGGATTTTAATGCCAATCCCTTTTCAGACAAATTTAAGGGCCTGGCTCTCTCCTATACGAATACCATTAACCCAACCACCATCTTAAATGTCCGGTACGGATTAATCAGACAGCGTCAGCTCAACGATTCTCCCTCGCGCGGCTTTGACATTACCACGCTAGGTTTGCCTGGCTCACTTAAGGAGCAGTTTGAATTTCCTATTTTCCCCCGCTTCGATATTAGCGGATATACTTCCCTTGGAACCCAGTTCTTTTCACTGATTGACGTCGCCAATACGACTCAAAGCCTGGCCGCCAACCTCTCCAAGGTCATTGGACGACATTCCATTGAAACTGGAGTCGATTTGCGACTAATCCAAGGTGCTCTTTTTCAGGCGAGTTGGCCCAGCGGACAGTTTGCCTTCGATTCCGGATTTACCAACGGCCCCGATCCTTTTGGCGGAACCGGCGATGGGAGTAGTTTTGCTTCGTTCTTGCTCGGTACCACTGGTTTTGGAGAAACGGCTTATGACCCTCACTGGTTCTTCACCAACAGGTATTATGCCTTTTACGTTCAGGACGACATCAAGGTCAGCTCCAGGCTCACTGTTAACGTCGGTCTGCGGTACGATTATGAGGCCCCGCTCGAAGACCGCTTTAACCAGTCAAGCATGGTGGATTTTAAATCAGACATCCCGATTTCAGTCACTCCGGTGGATGTCGGACACGGTCTGGGTTTGCGCCCGCAGGGACCCTTCCGGGGCGGTGCTATATTCCCAGGGGTCGGAGGCATAGGAAAGGGATTTACTGTCCCCGACCGCAACAATTGGGGCCCGCGTTTCGGTCTGGCTTATTCGATCAACGACAGAACGGTGATCCGTTCCGCCTACGGAATCATCTATCCCGGCACGGCGGCTGACAACAGCGGCAACTTTCCATCTGTTGTCGGCTTCAATCCGCAGACTTACACACTGACCTCACCAGACGGAATCACTCCATTCAGTCTTCCTGACCGCAAATTCCTTCTCAGTAATCCTTTTCCGAATGGGCCGAGACCCATTGAGGGGGCGTCTAAGGGATTGTTGACCAACCTGGGGGACAACCAACAAGGTTTTGGCAGAAACGACCGGCAGGCCTATTACCAGCAGTGGAACTTTGGCATCCAACGCGAACTTCCGGGCAATATGCTGGTAGAAGCCGCTTATGTAGGGGCCCACAGCGTCCATTTGCAGGACTATGCCGGCAATCAGCTTAATTCTTTGCCGGATCAATATCTGGCCTTGGGGGACAGCCTTTTTGAGTCATTACCCAATCCCTTTTTCGGAGTCTTACCCGGAAATTCGAGTCTGGGGGCGTCGTCCACTATCACCCGTCGCCAACTCCTCCTACCTTATCCCCATTTCACCTCGGTCAACGAACAATCTTCGCATCGCGCCTCCTCCTCGTACAACGGCTTTCAGTTGAAGGTGCAGAAACGAATGTCCCAAGGACTGAGCATGTTGCTCTCCTACACAGCCTCCAAGCTGATCGATGACGCTTCGGCATCAGATGGCCCAAATGCTTACTCCGTCGGAGCTGTCGGACACCAAAATGGCAACAATACTCGGCTCGACCGTTCGATCTCGGCACTCGAACGCTCTCAGGTAATGCATTTGAGTTTCAACTACGAGCTCCCGTTCGGAACAGGAAAGCCTCTAGGCAAGGCCATCACCAACCCAGTGGCTCGCCACTTTACCAGCGGTTGGGAAGTAAGCTCGATTCTGACTTTTGCCACTGGATTCCCCATCGGCATTGGGTGTGGCATCTGTTCCTTTCCGGCCTCCCGGCCGGATTTGGTGGGGGATCCTAATCAAGGAGCCACGGGTCCCGCAGAATCCCGGCTGGACCGTTATTTCAATGTGGATGCCTTCAAAGTTAACCAGTCTTTTAACTACGGAACTGCGCCGCGTACCTTGCCAAGCACTCGGGGACCCGGCCAGGCCAACACGGACATTTCACTTGTTAAAAACACCAAGTGGGGTGACAGCTACAAGCTGCAGTTCCGGGCGGAATTTTATAATGCTTTTAATCGCCCGGAATTTGGGCCGCCCGATCGCAGTTTTGGTTCTCCCACCTTTGGTCAGATCAGCACGCAGGTCAACATCCCCCGGCAGATCCAGTTTGGGCTGAAGTTTTATTGGTAATTGAGGAAATGCGTTGCGCTTTGCTAACGCATCCTACCGTTGAGAGCACGGAGAGAGTTGGAGACGATGTTATAATGCGGTGGGTGCTGCGTTTCTCACTCCAACTTATTCTACTTACCGGACCGGCGTTAGAAGGAGAGGCCCTATGGGCTGAAGATTCGCCTGACATCGTTGCTCTAATTCAGTTCTCTCCCGAAAATCCCCTCCAGGGAGGGGCAGAAGGCATCAGCCTTCGGGGTGGGTCTTCCGGTTGGGGACAACCCACCCCTGCACCCCTCCAACGGAGGGGAATAATTTTCATGCTCAATGGCGCCGCCCCAGGCAGCATGGGCAACTCCTCTGAAAACCCCCCACAATTTTCACTCCTAGTCGCGCCGCTCCTCAGCTTCGGTAACTCTTCCCAAAACGCCAAATCTCTAATGGACCAAGGCCTGCAGCACCTGCAGCAGGCCCGTTACGAGCAGGCCATTGCGGCTTTTCGCCAGGCTCTCGAGTTGGATCCGACTTTAATCACAGCCCGCTACGACTTGGGCCTGGCCTACTTTTCCTTGAACAAGTTTGAGGAAGCACGGCAAGCGTTCGATGACGTCCATCGTCAAAATTCTGAGCACCGTTTTGCTACCTATTTCCTGGCTCGCCTCGATCTAATCCAGGGGAACCTTGAGGGGGCGATTCTCGGCTTCCAGAGCCTCGGAGGGCAGAAGCCTGTGGCTGACGAGCTTTATTATCTGGGTACGGCATACTTCCGGAAGGACGATATGCAGCATGCCGTCCACTTCCTGCAAAAAGCCCTCGTGTCCACTCCGGCAGATTACCGCATCCATCTGCTGCTGGGCCGCGCCTATCAGAAACTTAGTCGAAAGCCAGAAGCGGAGCGGGAATTTGCCCTCTCTGAACAACATCGCAGCGTGTATCGGCAGAAATCCCGGGAGATCCTGGAGTGCAACACCCTGCTGAATTCCCAGCCTCTCGACTCGGCGGTTCAGCAGTGCCGTCAATTGCTGGACGGTGTCGATCCTACGAAGCTGGTCAGTCTAGGGGTTCTTCTGGCAGAACGGCAGCTCTTGGATCAGGCTGTGTTTCCACTGGCCAAGGCCGTCCAGCTTGATCCGGAAAATTATGAACCGCAGTTCAACCTGGGTTTGACCTACTTCAAAATGAAAAAATATGCAGAGGCCAGAAAGCCCCTGGAAGCAGCGGTGGCTTTGCGACCTGAATCTTACGACGCCCTGGCCTTGCTGGGCTCCGTTCTTTTCGCCCTGGGAGATGACTATCAAGCCGCCGAGCAATTACGCCACGCCCACCAGTTGCGGCCTGCCGACGAAAAGGTGAAGTCACTTTTCTTTGAGCAGTTAAAAATCATTGCCCAGCACCTCCTGGCCGGTAAGAATTATAAGGAGTCTGTCGCCTATTTGAACGAGGCACTGAGCCTGAGGCCCGAAGCGGCTGATCTTCAATCGCAACTGGCTGAGGCCACCGCCGCTCTGGGTGATTCCGCCAAACCGGATCAACCACCAAGTCACTAAGACACCAGGAAAAGCGATTGATGAGGAAAGATGAATATAACAGTGGCATTAGTCCCGATCCCGAAGTTGAATCGAGCTACACTCTCGCATTTAGCTCCAAACCCTCACCCCGTCCGTCTCCCAAAGGGCGAGGGAGAGTCCATCTAATTTTTTTGTTTCCTCTCCTCATGGGAGAGGGGTGAAGGTTTGATAAACCTTCNNNGGGCGGGTGAGGGTGGCTCATTCGCAGTGCGTGACATATTTTTCATCCCTGCAACTTCGGAATTTGGGTTAATTGGGATAGGATTGGCTGCCATTTCAGAAGTACGTTGACAGATTTCATTTCCATTCGTGCTCGTCCTCTTGCTCCTGCTCTTGCTCGGTCTTCTACCGGCTAGTCGTGTAAGAGCACCAACCAGAGAAAGATGATGTTTTCCCGAACAATCGGCTCGGAGAAGGTTTATTATTTGGGTGCCTTGGTGGCGATACTGGCGTCCTCGGTCTCATGGGTCTTCCCCCAGCAAACGACTTCGACCCCGGCTGCTCCCCCTCCCGTCAGAAAACAGTTCGATTACGGCAAGCAGTTGCTGGAGCAGGGAAAGTTTGCC
>QHZP01000347.1:0-2976 GCA_003224715.1 Acidobacteriota bacterium
AATTCCTGAACATCGTTTTAGATTAGAAACTTGCATGAAGCAGAACTGGCCGGCTTGAAACGGTGAGAGTCTGGCTTACTTTGTATGGCTTCTATCGCTTAGATCCCTCCCTTGGCAGTAAACTTGACTTTTCCAGACTCGATAGAAACTATATAGCAAACCGAGTCGCATTTGAATTGATCCTTTAGCTTTGATGTTTTTTCTGCCAAATACTTCTTGAAGGATTGAAACTGGACTGTCTCCGGCTTTTCGCCGCACTCCCGCTTGGCCTCGATCAAACTCTTGAATAGGTTCTGAAACTTTTCCGCTTCCAGCTCAGGATCACTACAAATGAGCTGGCAAATAACACGGTCACCCGAAGTCTGAGTTTGATCAGGGCTATCTACGTCCGAGGCGGGCAAGGTGGGAAATGCCGGTCTACCTTCCTCTTTGCTCTTAATCATCCTGCGCCACAAGTCGCTATAGGAGTGAAATTTTGACACCAAAGTGGTATACCGAAACCTTTGGGCAAAGGTCATCTTGCCAAAATCATTGTACTTTTTGATTAGGGTTTCCACCCTCCAACGCAAGTCGAAGGGCATTCTGCTTGTTCCACCATTAAAGAAAATTTCATATTCAATTTTCAACCGCCGAATCCCATCTTCAAGGTTTGTGAGTTCTTGATCTACATCCATTACCTTCTCCAACTCTTTGTGAATTTCCGTCGAATACTATCTTTGCCTTTCGGAAGGGTCAATCAAAATATTGACTGATAGTCTCCAGTGTGTTGAAATTTTAGGAATTGTGCCGTCCGTATGAACAAGTCCTTGTCCCATCTTCGCCGCAATATTCCTTCAGTCGATAAAATTCTGGAAAGCAGTGAAGTGTTGCCTCTGGTCGCCTTGTCCAGCCGAACCTTTGTTTTAGACCTACTGCGGCAGGTCCTTAATAATATTCGGCAAGAGCTTTCCGACGGAATAGCGAAAGAATTCACCGATTCCGATATTCAAGCATTAGTCCTGACTAAATTGGGTGAGGAGTTCCGTCGTTGGATTCAGCCTTTGCTGCGAAGGGTCATCAACGCCACTGGAGTACTGTTGCATACAAACTTTGGCAGAGCCCCTTTAAGCCAGGAGGCGCAAAGGCATCTCACCGAAATTGCGACGCACTACTCCAATCTGGAATTCGACTTAGCTCGAGGAACCAGGGGGAAGCGGGATATCTATGCAGACCGGCTGCTTCGACAAATCTTGGGGTGCGAACAGGCGATTGTGGTGAATAACAACGCTGCAGCCGTTTTTCTGGTCCTCAACACCTTGGCCGAAAATGGAGAAGTCTTAATCTCCCGGGGAGAACTGATCGAAATTGGGGATTCGTTTCGCATTCCAGATATCTTGCGAAAAAGCGGCGCTATATTGCGGGAGGTTGGTACCACTAACAAGACCAACTTGCTCGATTACCAGGAAGCAATCAATGAGAGAACCAAGCTGATCTTGAGGGTGCATCCCAGTAATTTTCGTATCGTGGGATTTTCTTCCAGGCCAGACCTCCCTGAGCTTTTGCGTTTGGCCGAAACTGTATCAATACCTTTAGTGGAAGATCTCGGTAGCGGATGCCTGGTTAATCTCAGCCCCTTCGGGATTGCGGATGAACCCAACCCCAAAGCGAGCATTGACGCAGGCGTTGCTGCGATCTGCTTCAGCGGGGATAAGCTTCTCGGGGGACCTCAGTCAGGAGTCATTGCTGGCAAAGCTGAATTCGTTCAAAAGATACGTCGCAATCCCTTATTCCGCGCGCTACGTGTGGACAAGTTGACTCTGGCAGCCTTAGAGGCAACATTACTGTCTTATTTGAAAGACCGGCAGGCGCTGGAGATTCCCTTGATTCGAATGATTCATCTTTCCACTGAGTCCATTGAAAAGCGGGCCAAAGCCATCGTCGAGAAGCTTCCAGCCATTGACTCACAGCTCGTGTGCCATATCATTGACGGCTTCTCCATGATCGGTGGCGGCTCCACCCCCAATTATGGACTTCCCACCAAGCTCATCTCGCTCCGTTCTCCCCGATTGTCTGCATCTAAGATAGAGTATCAGTTAAGGATGTCAGAACTTCCCATCCTCACGCGCGTGGAGAAGGATTCTGTTCTTGTCGATCTCCGCACAGTCTTTCCGGAAGATGACGCCCGAGTGGAGGAGGCACTGATGAAGTTATTGAATGCCATCCAGTAAGAGCACACCCTCTGGCGGGCCAGGTTTTGTCCAAATCGGCGGTCAGAACGACTTGAAGGTTGGCTTTTCAGAGGCCCACAGAATTCTGCGCTCAATCCATTTCCGGTATCAATAAAGGGCGGAACCTGAACGATGAGTCCCGTTTCCATTTTCGCTGGCTTGCTGACATTTGAGGCCGTGGCACTTTTCAAACCTGGCTCGGTCTCGATAACCTTCATATCCACAGTAGCCGGGAGATCGATACCAATCGGATTGCCCTCGTAAAACTCAACCTTGATTCGGATATTCGGGGTAAGAAACAATACGCTCTCCCCTAATATTGCTTCGTTCAGATGGATCTGCTCATATGTTTCAGTGTTCATGAAATGATAGTCAGTTGCATCTTTGTAGAGGTACTCCATTTCGTGTTCTTCCAAAGAAACTTTTTCAACCATGTCTACGGAGCGGTAGCGATGATCTATCATGGAACCATTCCTTAAGTTTCTCAGCTTAGCCTGAACGAAGCCACGAAGATTACCTGGCGTTTTGTGTTGGGCAGAAAAGACGGAAAACAACTCCCCGTCTTTTTTGATGACCATGCCCCTTCTCAATTGGGTTGCTGGAATCATGGATACCTCCGAAAAATCTAATGAGTTCAAAACCTGCTACTGAATAAAAAACCCAGCAAGATGACGTCATCTTCTGGGTCTCATTATTGCGATCGATAATCACCAATCAATCGGTAACTTTAGATCCTAAGAATCGGTGAAAATAACTTTGGAAGAGTGAC
>QHZP01000347.1:2990-3509 GCA_003224715.1 Acidobacteriota bacterium
AATTCTCATTGGAAAACGCATACAAGACCGTTAGTGCGAAATAGATACCCAGGATCAATTCGAAATAGGGAGTATAGCCGCTTTTGCCCCGATACCTGGTTTTCATCATGAGCTTGTCGTTAGAAGACTGGATACAGTACTTGGGTGTCCGCTTAAAGGAGGTTTTAACCCCGAGCAATGCCTCAAGCACTGCTCGCGAGTTGCTCACCGAGAGGCCAATCCCCACGGACATCATAAAGGGCAGATATTTGTACATCTTTCGCCAGGAATCAGGGTACAGCTCTCGCTGGGAGATCATATAAAAGGTTGAAACAGACATCGTGGCTGCCAGGAAGAGAGGCAGATCGAGGTAGAGGACTTGGAACCATCCCTGATAGAACCGCACGATCATGGCCGGGAGAAAAATAAAGGAAAATAAAACCATCAATGGATAAGAGCAGTTGGCCGTTAGATGAAAAACTGCCTCAATCTTAATTCTCCACGGAAGGTCACTCCTGAAGATTCGAGGCAACAATTTCA
>QHZP01000347.1:3534-11076 GCA_003224715.1 Acidobacteriota bacterium
CTTGAAGGCATTCATTTCAACTGGAAGCTCCGCGGGACACACTACCTCCGGCAAATACACAAATTCCCACCCTTTAAGTTGAGCGCGGTAGCTGAGATCTGTGTCTTCTGTGAGAGTGTCGTGCTGCCAGCCGCCTGAATCTTCAATGGCTTCCCTCCTCCAAATGCCGGCAGTGCCATTAAAATTGAAAAATTTGCCGGAACGGTAACGGGCACCGTGTTCTATCACAAAATGGCCGTCCAGAATCATTGCCTCGACCTGAGTGAGATGGCTATAGTCCTTATTGATATGCCCCCAGCGGGTCTGGATCATGCCTGTCCGAGGATTCGTGAAATGATGAATTGTCTTATTAATGAATTCCGGGTCTGGGACAAAGTCAGCATCAAATATGGCGATGTATTGCCCTCTGGCTACTCTCAAACCTTCCTCGAGTGCTCCAGCCTTGAATCCGGCTCGATTGTCGCGATGGATATAATGAATGTCCAATCCCTGGCTACGCAATATCTCCACGTATTTTTGTGCCACGTATTGACTAATCGTCCAGAACTTGAATCTCAAGCAATTCACGGGGATAGTTCATTCTTGCCACCGACTCAATCAACCGCTCGATGACAAACATTTCGTTAAAAATTGGAAGCTGAATGGTCACAACCGGCAACTGCTCAAACCTAGCAGGGATTCCGGGTCTCTTCTTATTTTTCAGATAGAGATAAACCAGTTGATACCGATGCAGTCCGAAGATGGCAAGGATAATTAGAATTGCAAAGTAAGGAACCAAGATGAGAATATCAAAGGAGTCCAGAACGTGATAGGCACGAGTATGTTCAAGGAAGTATTTGTAAGGGCCGGAAGGAATGACAAGCCTTTTCAGGCTTTGGAGTATGCTGATTCCCAACAATTCTATGGTCAACAAGGCAAGCCTCTTGAGCTATTTGAAAATTAATGTGAGAAGGTTGTGGCTAGAGTATTAGTGAAGTCATGAAAGAGTGAAGACGTTTGACGCTAAGTTCGCCCTGTCACCCAACTGTCTCAAAGTATAACCTTGCCTTCACAAAATTTCAACTGATTTTTAGATCCCGCTTCGCAATTATCGGCCTAGTCTGCTGTGGTTTAGCATCCAGTCTCACTTACTTGAAAATCCTGGAGTCAGGAGACTTAAGAACCCAGGTCCCACAATTCCTGTTCTATTTTTTTATTCTCTCACCCTTTTATCTGGGGGCGAGCTATATCTCCAACCGCGTCGGCAGCCCTCGCCTCCTGTTTGTGATTCTTCTTTTTGCTTTTGTCTTCCGCATACTTTTACTATTTAGTGCCCCCTCGCTCTCGGATGATATTTACCGATATGCCTGGGAAGGTTACCTCCAGACCCGAGGGATTAATCCTTACCTTTATGCCCCAAACGCGCCCGAACTGGTACCCTATCGGAATGACATTTGGCCTTTCGTGAACAACCAAGAAGTAGCTGCGATCTATCCGCCGTTCTGCCAGTTTGTAAACGCTCTGACCTATTTGATCTTCAGGTCCATCCTGGGATTCAAGATCGTATTCCTGATTTTGGACGGAATCGTGATATGGGCCATCCTGAAACTTCTGAAACTTCGTTCCGACAATCGATGTAACATTATTTTCTATGCCTGGAATCCCTTGGTGATAGTCGAAATCGCGGGTAGCGGACACAGTGATACGCTGGCGATTGGATTGATCCTTTGGTCGGCCGTTCTATGCCTCAGCCACCGGCCTATTAAATCAGTCCTGCTTCTGGCAGGTGCCATCCTTTCCAAGCTATATCCTCTTCTGATCGTTCCGTTATTCCTTAGAAGAATTCAGTATCGCCACTGGTTATGGCTTCCAGCCGCGCTCCTGCTTGGTTATCTCCCTTACCTCAAGGCAAGCCAGGGCCTGTTTTCTGCTTTGTTTTTTTACAAAGAGAAGTGGCGTTTCAACGGTTTTCTTTTTCAGGCCATGGAACGAACACTCTCTTCAGAAGTCGCTGTGGAGCAACTCGTCGTGGTTGTCATCCTCATCCTGATTATTGTTTCCCTGACTAAGCTGGACGATCTTCTGCAGCAGCTCTACTGGGTTACTGGTGGCATACTTCTCTTGGTTCCAACCCTCTTCCCGTGGTATTTGGTTTGGATTATTCCTTTCCTGTGCTTTTTTCCTAACCCCGCGTGGATGCTCTTTTCATTTACTTCGGCCATTTCCTACTACGTTTTGACGGATTGGTGGACCTTGGGAATTTGGCGACAGAATCATTTCTTTTTGGCCCTGGAATACTACCCTTTCTTGGGGCTGCTCCTTTTCACCTGGACAAAAAATCTCCTTTTGAAGGGGACGAAGAAAAACTGAGTCGACACCTCCAGGGAAGGCTATATCTGGCACTGAGCTTCTCCGCTGCGGAGGGACGAGGCTAGCCAAAAAGGCCCGGGTCGGCATGACGGAAGAGGCTGATGCGAACCTAAGGCAAATCGATTTCTACAGGAGTGGACTCGCGGGGTTCTTTGGTGGTAAGAATGGCTATGGCTTCATAGGCACCGTGCTTGATGTCATTTCTCTCGTTGTCCTTAAAGTCCCAGACTTCTTCGAATCTCCATTCCGCTTCCGGCAGTAAGGCGAGACTTTTTCTCTCACGACAAAATCATAAGTCTGACTGGAGGTAAAATTGAAACTGAGGAAGCTCTCCGTAGGGTTCTTCACTCTAAGAGAAAGCCTGGCACCATTCTCTTTTTTCTCTACTTCGAAGCTGAGGTTGGGATCGGCCCGGCTGACAACCGGCCCGGATTTAGGTTCTTTCTTGATCACCTTTTCGCTTTCCATCCGTTCACCAAAACTCCTGTGGTTTACTTCAGCTGATTTCAATTCGTAACTCTCCGTTCCCCAACTAAGAGTAAACTCCATTGCCACTGGACCGATGCCCCTGTCGAAAACGATTTCGATTCCGGAATCCAGGCAATCTGGACACGTTATGTAACTCATCCGATTGGCCATTGGCTTTTCGTTTTCGTCAACCGAAACATCAAACTTCGCATCCACCTCTTTACCCACAGGAAAGAGTGGCGTCTCGCCTTCAGGGGTTAGACGTAAGAAGCGCTTTGTCCCTTCGTCGTACCTGACCAGCACATTATGGGCATTTTCAAGAGCAGGGATAAAAGGGAGATGATTGAAAACATAATAGGTCTTCCACTTGAGAATCGGCGTGCTGATGATTTCAACTTTTATGGTTTCCGCCTTTTTGAAACGACTATCTGTCTTTGAATAGATCCAGCGATTTCCCAGGCTCAAGGGAAGAAAATCTGGAGTAATAAACAGACTTGATCCAGCACTCGAAGTCTCAAGCGGGGGTTGAGTCCTCGGTTGTAGTGCATTTGTCTCTGAGTAAGATCCTTTCAACCGGAGGAGGACCAGAACCAGAATGAGATAAATTGCTTTCCTTGCTTTCATGTTCTTAAGAGCCTCGTCACCGCTCGCAGCCCTCTTGAATCCCTCTATCCTCTAATGACACGGGCCAAAGTCAGAACGTTAATCCGCCGAGCTCCATGGTCCCTTAAAATCTTAGCACATTCGTTTATAGTGGCGCCGGTTGTAAAGACGTCATCAATCAAGAGCAGTGTTTTATCTTTTATCTTTCCGCTTTCTGACACTTCAAAGGCTCCCCTCAGATTAATTCTCCTTTCCCGCCGCGATAGGCCCGCTTGAACCTTCGTCGGCTTGGTCCGCACCAACAGTCTGCTTGGCACAGGAATGCGAGTGAGCTGAGCGAAATGCCTGGCGAGTTCAATGGCTTGATTAAATCCCCGCTCCCTCTCGCGTGATTTATGCAGTGGCACAGGAATAATCAAATCGGCAGATAGTTGGTCAAGGTTCGATTGATAGACAGATAGTAACAAGCGAGCCAGTGGCCTAGCCAAACTCGGGTGGGAGCGATACTTGAATTGGTGGATGATTTCCTTGAAGGGATCTTCAAAGGGAGCATAGGCGCGCGCAAAATCAAAAAGAAATAGACTGCGTCTGCATCCTCCGCATAGAGGTGTGGCCGATTGAATATTGGTGGACGGGAATCCATAACCACACAGACTACATAGGACGCCCCGGAACGGATTCACTGCTTTCCAGCAGGATTGACAAATCACGCCCAGCGACAACTCTTCAACGACACTTTGGCACAAAGAGCAACTGGTGGGAAAAAAGACACTGAGGAGAGAGTTAACCAGGGGATTAAAAATTTGAGAAGGGAACTTCAAGTCATCTGCGGAAGTTATTAATCTTGCTCTTCAACGATTTGCAAGATTGACAATATTCGATGCAGCCAATTCCGTAGGGGAATAGTCAGCAATTCTTTAAAAGGCCGCCTCCGCCAAGTGTTCCTCAGGCAAATGGGTGTACTGCTGAATCATCTTCGGTTCTTTCCATTACCGAGCGCCTGCACAGTCCTGTCATTAGACCCGCCCATCCCCAGTCTTGAGGCGAAGGCATGGCTGAGGGTGTGGAGTGCGACACCCTCCAACTTCTGAACCCTATTCTTCCAAACTGGATTATCACCCTCAAATTTTCCCAGCCCATACACTTATAGAAGATTGACCTAAGACATGTCAACTCTGGAAGGCAACGGGGGATCGATCAGTAATTCGTCTCTGGCTTGGGCTGGAAACTGCACGCTGCCTCCCTTACGCTTCCAGTGTCACTTTTCCGACTGGCGAGCAATCTGGTCTAAATTCATCACCACCTTTCCAGCTTTCGAGATGGCATGTGGACGCCCTTATTTGTTCGAGATCCCCACGCACGACGTGCAGGGTTGCAGATTCAAGCTCTCGCTCATGAGATTGTCTTCGGTAGTGGCATTGGCAGATATCTACGCTCAGCTCCCTTGGAGGCTCAAGAATTCTGTTTGCCATTAGGCAACTGAAAATATATGATTTCCACCGCGTTTTCTCAGGCAATCGTGCCCATTCACAAACCGATGTACTGTGCCCATGATCTGTCCGAATTGTGATGAAACCATTTTCGCATAAGATTAAGCTGTTGGGGGTGTTTGGGGGCGGGCCCCACTAGCGCCACGAACCCGCCTTGTCGATATCGAGATCTTTGAAAGCCGATGCGGAACTGGTTTCGGACATACTCCTTGCCCAGATCAGCCGCGACACCGCGAGCGACTTTCACATGCTTCTCCAAGCCCCGCCGGGATAGGAATGGTTATCAAGGTCTCCTTCGGTAGGGCCGATAAAATCAAGGCGAGATGAACGGCATGATTTCATGATTTTTCCGGCCAAAATCGGTTTGGCGTTGTCTTTGAGCTGCCCGCCACTCTGTGCGCTTGCCGCCCAGGACCGCACAAACACAGGCGCGATTGCCAAAAGCCCAGTAATCCAGGCTGATGGCCGGCTGCTGAGCGTGGAAGAAGGCATCGCCGTCCTTAAGGCTGCCCGCGAGCACCGGCGCCAAGCGCGTTCCAAGCCCGACTGTTCGCATCTGGTGCAGCAAGTCTATGCCATGGTGGGGCTGGAGTATCCCTTTGCCAGCTCCCGTGAGCTGTACCAGGGGGTGGAAAGTTTCGAGCAGGTAGCCAAGCCACAACCCGGGGATTTGATCGTCTGGCGCGGCCACGTTGGCCTAGTCATCTCCCCAGTGCAGAGAACATTCTACAGTTCAGTGAGCTCCGGGCTGAAGACCGAATCCTATTACTCGCCTTATTGGAGGCAACGCGGGCGGCCGCGTTTTTACCGCTATCGGTTCGAAGGGAATGAGAACTTTCCAATTGTGGCAGCGAACCTAGGAACTGATCCGGTTGCCTTGCTGGCGATACCTGATCCCGCCGAAGACGAACCTACCGTCCCTCCGGCAACCTCCTTGCCCGAAGACACGGTCCTGATCAGCGAAGGTCGAGAGCCAACGCAGCAGGCCATCGAACAGGCACTGATCGCGTATACGGATGGCTCCACTATGGAAACGGCGACCCTGCCAGGCTCATTCATAATCTTTGACCAGCTCCGGGTGGACAGGTTGAAGGTGAAAGGAAAGCAGGCCACGGCGCGCCTCGAGTTGCATGCGCCGGCCGCGGTTGCTGGTGAAAGTGTAGACCTTAGAGACAAACGCATCAAGGTGCCTCTTGAACTTAAACGCACACCGCAAGGATGGCTGCTGAGAAAGCCACAGCCAGTCTACCTGTCGCGCCGGGCCGGGATTCGCGTGCTTGCCGAACACCTTGCCGAGTTAGCCCGCAGCGACTCGGACCCGCAGCAGCAGGCACGCCTGGCTGGAGTGCTGAACGATTTATTGAACCGGTAAGATCCAACGGCAAGCGTGTTTTCCTCTGGGGTGTTCTACTTTTGTTGAGCGTTTCAAGAACTCTTTCCATGGGGTCTTCTTCGCTGGCGAAGCCGAGCCGAGTAGTGAAATAAGTGGGAAAAGTCGCGCAAAATGGGCTAAAACCCTCGAACGCTATGAAACATTAAAACCCGCATGGGTAGCCGGTTTCATTGTATTTTCAAGGGGTTGCTTTTGTGGGCTTTTGAATGATCTCTGCCGAATCATGAGGGCCGATGTTCCCAAATACCTCACTGCTCCTTATTCCTCGAGAAGACCCTGCTCTTGCATTTCTTGGCAACTGATGCAGTGCCGGGTCCAGGGAACCGCTTCCAACCTCTTTTGCTGAATTTCGTTCTCGCAGGAGATGCAGTACCCGAAAGTACCTTTTTCAACTCGAGCCAAAGCTTCGTTTACTAGTTGCAGAATAAATCGTTCGTTGCTGCTCTGACTAAAAAGAAATTCCTTGGTATAAGAATTGGCAGCCTTATCGGCAATATCTTGAGTGCTGTCTTCGTCCGCTTCTCGGCCATATTGCTCCGTCTTCGAGACGGTCTGAAACAATTCCTCCTTCTTTTCCATCAATTTCTTTCTAAAATGGTCAAATTTTTTAGAATCCATTATCGTGAACACCTACCCCCTTTTGTCGACTCGAAAGCCCTCTGGGCGTGACTTGTAAAATAGAACCGAGAGTTTGGCCCCGAGGCAAAGCTGCCTATTATAGTGAAAAAATCGGAAAAAACAAATATCTATTTATGGTAGGGGATGTGGTGAATCCAAGTGAAGGCTCTATAAATCTGTTCAACCAAGATGAGTCGCGTCATTTCATGACTGAGCGTCATTCTTGACAACGAGAGAAGTTTATTGGCACGGGTTTTTACGCTCATCGAAAGGCCCCAATGCCCGCCCACCACAAAAACAAGGTTTTTCAGGGAATGATTTTTCTTGTCCGCTATGAGAGCCCCCAACTCTTCTGACGTGAGGCTTTCTCCTAGCGCATCTAATGCTACCACATAGTCGTCCGGCTGGATTTTGGCCAGCAATCTTTCTCCTTCTTTGGCCACGACTCGATCCGTCTCAACCTCTTCTGCCGCCTTGACCTCCTTCTGCAAAAGCTCGCAAAAGTGACCAATGCGCTCCTCATAACGGTGTAGTAGGGAGAGCAGGTTTGAATTTTTGGTTTTGCCCACCCAAAGTAATACAATCTTCAATCCATTAACTCGTAACGCTTGCGCTTCTCGA
>QHZP01000347.1:11094-14589 GCA_003224715.1 Acidobacteriota bacterium
CCAAGATGGCCGCCGCATTGCCTTTCTTGCCGCGAGTGTATTCCAAGATTTCAGCAATATAGCTCTTTTCCAGTTCTTCCAAAGTCGGTTTGTTTTGATGGAGGAACATACCTGGCTGTTGCCACATCTTCCTGACAAAAAGTCCAGGCAAATGATCTGGAGTCAGTTTGTCTGAATCCGCGAGCATCACAGCCCTTTCTAAAATGTTTCGCAATTCTCTAACGTTACCCGGAAAGGCGTATTGCCGCAAAAGCTCGAATGCCTGGCTTTCCATTTCAAGAGCCGGTTTTGCATATTTTAGCTTTGCCAATTGCAAGAAGTGTTCAGCTAACGGCTTGATGTCCAGGACTCTCTGACGAAGAGGCAGAAGCCGAATTGGAATCACACTAAGTCGAAAATAGAGATCCTCGCGAAAGCTTCGCTGTCTGACCGCCTCTTCCAAAGTGTCATGAGACAAGGCGATGATTCTGGCTTTGACCGGGAGAGCTTGGCTTCCGCCCAATCGCTCAAAAACTCTTTCTTCAAGGACTCGCAGCAGCTTGGCTTGAGTACCAAGATCCAGTGAAAGGATATCATCAAGGACTATGGTCCCTTCACCAGCAAACTCCAATTTGCCCAATTTTCGCGTAAACGCCCCGGTAAAAGCGCCCTTTTCATAACCCATCAGTTCACTTTCCATCAACTCACCAGGAATGCTGGAACAATCGATTTTAAGAAAAGGCTCTTCCTGACGCGTTCCTGTGTAGTGGATGAGGCTGGCGAGCAGGTCTTTACCGGTTCCACTTTCTCCCTGGATCAGCAGCGTGGAGGAAGTGTTCTTCACCTTATCCACAATCTTGAGAATCTCCTGCGACGCGGGATCTTTTGCAATCCAGCTCTCATAGCCAGACTTGGACGTGGACAATGAACTTTCTCTGATGGGAATCACCTTTGTGTCAATGTATCTTCGTTGATTTCAATCCTGGGAGCATCTCTCCAAAGACGCTCCAAGTTATAAAAACTACGCGTCTTAGGAGAAAAGATATGCACGATAAAATCAGAATAATCCATCAAGATCCATTCAGCCTGTTGGTATCCTTCGATATGACTGGGGGGTCTGCCCTCTTTCTTAAGTTGTAATTCGATTTCATTAGAGATGGCCTGGTTTTGAGGGGTAGAGGTTCCACAGCAGATGAGAAAGCTATCTGTGAAAGAGGCGATTCCGCGAAGATCCAGTAAAGTTATGTCAATGGCCTGCTTGTTCTGAGCAGCTCGAATGGCACACCCTAAGAACTTGTCAGCAACGTTCAAATCTGACCCTCAGCCCAGGTAGAGTTTAGTTTTGTGAATATATTCCGCCACGCTTGCCGGAACCCACTTCGAAATCGACCTTCCGACCTGCACCTGATGACGAATCTCGGTTGAGGAAATTGGGTTCGAAAATTCTTCCAGCAGATAGAATCCATTCTCCGGAGTTTCCGGGAAATCACTTCCTCGGGACACTGGGAACAATTTCTTCAGGAAAACTTTCGGCAATTTACCCAGCAGGTCCTTCGTAACACGGCCAGGTCGAGCAAAGATAAAAAAACTGCAGAGCTCAGGAATCACAGTGTACTCTTTCCAGCTTGTAATGTCCTGGAAGGCATCCATCCCGATCAAAAAGAAAATCTTTGTGGAATTCCCGAGACATTGCTTCAAGTGCCGCACTGTATCCACGGAATAAGACTTGCCCGGCCGCTCAAATTCAATGCTTGATGGAATCAGTTGTGGTTTGCACGCCAGGGCCAGGGCCACCATGGCATGACGATCCAGAAAATTGGCTAGCGTTTTCTTGTTCTTATGCGGAGGATCAATGGAAGTCACAAAATAGACAGCATCCAGGCGAGCCATCCGTAAGGCTGTCTCAGCGACTTCCAGGTGCCCATTGTGCACGGGATCAAATGTGCCGCCTAATAAGCCTACACGCACTGCTGACTCCAACCGCGAGGATTCAACCGGGTCTGCCCCCGGTGGTCATTTCTTCGGTGATTCCACCTGGACCACGTCGGCCGCTAGCATCCCAGCAATTTTATATTTTAGTTCCTGAATTCCGACGCCGGTTACCGAGGAGATAGTATGAAAATTCAATCCCTTATCTTCGGTGAATTTTCTCAATTTCCGGAGCCTTCCCTGATTGTCCATCGCGTCTATTTTAGAGCCAAGGATCAAGGTAGGCTTAGACAGAATTAAAGGATTGAATTCTCTTAGCTCTGCATTGACTGTTTCAAAATCCTTTACAGGATCGCGCCCATGAGCCTCTGAAAGATCGATGAGATGAAGTAACACCTTGGTTCTTTCAACGTGGCGCAGAAACTGAGTGCCAAGTCCGTGTCCCAGGTGGGCTCCCTCAATTAAGCCCGGGATATCCGCAACCACAAAGCTTCGGTAGTTTTCTAGCTCC
Organism: Acidobacteriota bacterium; assembly: GCA_003224715.1. GTDB lineage: Bacteria > Acidobacteriota > Terriglobia > Versatilivoradales > Versatilivoraceae > QHZQ01. The sequence continues at coordinate 13,514 of QHZP01000347.1, forward strand.
ACAACTCCAAGATTAGGGTGGAGCGTGGTGAAGGGATAGTCTCCTATTTTCGGCCTGGCCGAAGAGATCCGGGAAATCAAGGTAGACTTCCCTACATTGGGAAAGCCTATTAACCCCACATCCGCCAAGAGCTTCAATTCCAGCTCGAGATTTCGTTCCTCTCCCGGAAAGCCGTATTCAAAGTGTCGCGGAGCTCGATTGACAGAAGTAGCAAACTGGGCATTGCCGCGTCCTCCACGGCCGCCATGACAGACCAGGACTGCTTCATCCGGGAGAATAAAATCATGAATCAACTCATGAGTCCCATCATCGTAAATAAGGGTGCCAACAGGAACCTGAATGACTAAATCTTCGCCATCCTTCCCGTGGCGATTGCTCCCCTCACCATGACCGCCACGTTGAGCTTTGAAAATCCGGTCGTATCGAAACTGAACGAGTGTGTTATGGCGCAAGGTCGATTCGATATAGACGTGTCCTCCACGCCCGCCGTCTCCGCCACTGGGCCCACCTTTGGGGACGTATTTCTCTCTCCGAAAGGCCAGGCATCCGTTGCCGCCATCCCCTCCCTTGATATAAATTCTAGCCTCATCAAGAAACATTTTCCGGATCAAAAAACAAAATCCCCTGTCAGAGGGAACGTGGTCCCGAAAGACAGAGGATTTAAGATTTCTTCACTTATTCTGATCTAAATACCAAATTAACTAGTCGCAGGATTAATGCTTACAAATCGTCCTTTGGTTCCTTTATTCTCAAATTTGACCAGGCCAGCAACTTTGGCAAAGAGTGTATCATCTCTTCCCAAGCCCACATTTTTGCCCGGCTTCAGCTTGGTTCCGCGCTGTCGAACCAAAATGGATCCCCCTGAGACCAATTCTCCATCAAAGCGCTTGACTCCCAGCCGTTGGGCATTCGAATCACGTCCATTTCTGGAACTGCCCACCCCTTTTTTATGAGCCATCGCAACTCTCCTGAAATTCTTTAAGTTATGACATATTAATTTCGTTTATTTTGACAGCCGTGTAAAGCTGCCTGTGTCCTCGGGTCACCCGATATTGTTTCTTCCTTTTGTACTTGAA
>QHZP01000348.1 GCA_003224715.1 Acidobacteriota bacterium
CAGGAGGCTGGGGGCATGTGCAAGAACGGCTCTTAAACTCACTTGAAATTGCGGGCAAATCCACCTCCTACTTTAGTCTGGGAGGAGATGGCCCCGCCGGGGTCTTGGGTTACATCTTTCTACTGGTTCCATCTTTCCTTGTCTCTCCTGGACTTTTACAAAAAATCTACGGCGCCAGAGGCCCATCGGTAGTCCGTCTGGCCGTTTTGCTCAACGCTCTGGGTCTGCTGTTATTTGCCATAATGCCACCCTTAATGGGTATGGTGGCGCGCTCGTCCTACCCCGATCTGAGAAATCGCGAATTAGCGCTCCCCACTGTTATGGTAAATCTCTTACCTCATTGGCTTGGCACTCTGACGCTGGCGGCCATCTTTTCGGCCGAAATCAGCGCAGCGGATGCCGTGCTTTCCATGCTGACCACTTCATTGGCTTTATCCAAGCCTTAGCGAGACTCGGTTGTTGCACGTAACCAGGTTGACGTCTGTCGTGGCTGGAACTCTGGGAGTGGTTGTCGCAGTGTGGATCCCCACAGTCATTACCGCGTTGCAGGCCTTTTACGGATTGCTGACGGTTGCCCTCTTTGTACCCTTGGTCTTCGGGCTTTATTGGAAAGGTCCAAATGCCTCAGCGGCTCTGCTCGCTACGGGAGCTTCAGTGCCGGCGACCCTCGGGATTGACATCTTTACCTCAGGAAAAGGATTCAGCATTTTTCCGCCGGTGGCTTGCGGAATTTTTTTGGAGGCCACGATCTTCGTCCTCATGACCGTGACCGATTCGGTTTGGTTGGGAAAGCGGAATTCGAAGAGCAAATAATGAAACGTGTCGCAGGCTTGATTTTGGCAGCAGGGAAGTCCGAACGCATGGGAAGTCCAAAACCACTGCTGAGAATCTATGGCCGAACATTCCTGGAGCACATCGCATCAGAAGCTCAACAATCCAATTTGACTGAAGTTAAAATTGTCTTGGGCTTTCGAGCCGAGCTTATTCTGGAAAGATTGCCACAGCTAAGGCAATACGTCATCATTAATCCGAAGTATGAAAAGGGGCAACTTTCTTCATTAATTTCAGGTCTAAAAACTCTTGAAGGAGCTTCTCTTGACGGTGTCATGCCGTTCCTGGTAGATCATCCCTTTGTAAATCGACAATTGATCAATCAGCTGGTTGATTCGTTTTCCAATCATGACAATCCCATCGTGACTCCAACATATCGAAAGAAGCGAGGTCATCCCCTTATTTTTGGCGATGAGCTGTTTCCCGAGCTGCTAAACGCTCCTGTCGATCAGGGAGCCCAGGTCGTCGTGAGAAAATATCAGGATAAAATCTTGCATGTCGAGACAGATGAGGCAGGGATCTTACTCGATATCGACACGCCGAAGGCGTATCAGGAATATGTACTCAACCGAAGGACCTTGAATGGAGATTAAGGATTTCAAATTTCATCCATGAGCAAAGTTCAAAGACATCTGAAAACTAAGGCGAAGATTTGGTATTTCTTTTTTCTCAGCTTGGGGATGGGCATTTCGCCAGGCCTAATCTACCCGGTTGGCACGGAGAAGATTTCCAGAGGTTTAGAAGCCATTCAGAGCCGGCGCATCCAAGCCACCCTCGACTTTCTGGCTTCCGAGCATTTCAAAGGTCGTGGGACCGGTACGCCAGAGGCAGGATTAGCGGCAGCCTACATCGCCAGCATTTTTCGAAGAAATGGTCTCGGTACTTTGGAAAAAGAAAGCCCGAGCTTCATTCAAACCTTCCAGCTATCTCAGGCTTTGCCGCGGGAACCTTCTAGCCTTAAATTCAAAAGCCCCAGTGGTGAGATCAAGTCGCTCAAAATGGGCGAAGATTTTATGCCTGCTCCATGGGGTTCGGATTCTCCAGAGGTCGAAGGAGAAGCCGTCTTTGTCGGATATGGAATTACAGCCAAGGAGTTTCACTATGATGATTATGCAAAATTACCGGTAACAGGCAAGGTGGTTGTCTTCTTGAGTAAATATCCGGATAACCCGGAGAGTAGCCCGTTTAATGACCTGTCCCGGAATGATTACGAAGATTCCATGACAAAGACTATGGAAGCCCAGAAGCTAGGGGCCACGGGAGTGATTGTGATTCTTCCGTCGACTGAGGAACTTCCTTCACCCAATGAGCTTAATTTCAAAAAGGCGAGGATCTTCCTCGCCAGTGAAGTTGATTCCATGCGAATTCCATCAGTTTTCGTGTCCTATAAGACTGGAGAAAACTTGATTCAACGAAGGGCCGCAAAGGGCGCCGAGACGTTGACGGAGATCAAGAAGTGGATCGACGATCATTTAAAGTCCAGGAGCTTTGTCCTGGACCAGAAGGTTTGCCTGCAGACGACTTACGAGCACAGGAAATTCGCCGGGCAGAATGTCATCGGCATTATCCCGGGCTCCGACCCTTCTTTCAGAGAGGAAGTCATTATTCTGGGTGCCCATTATGACCATCTCGGTGTTGGAGAGAACAACGAAATCTTTTATGGGGCTGATGATGATGCTTCGGGCACGACGGGTCTGCTGGAACTGGCCGAGGCTTTCCAGGTTAACCCAGTGAAGCCCAAGCGCAGCCTTATGTTGGCAGCATGGGGAGCAGAAGAAGTTGGATTGCTAGGCTCCAAGCACTACGTACGAAATCCTCTCGTACCTTTAAGAAAGACGGGAGCCTTGATCCAGTTGGACATGATCGGTCGCAATGAAGAACGGAACGGTGACCTCAGTAAGAATATTCGTGAAGAAAAGCCGCAAGAGAATACCAACTCTCTTAACGTCATGGGATCGCCATTCAGTGAGGATATGAAATTAATCCTGGAATCCTGCAACGAGGAGGTAGGGTTAGAGCTCAGGTTTCGATTTGATTTTGGCAGTGACAATCTCAATAAACGAAGTGACCACTGGTCATTTCTTAAAGAGGGAATACCCTCCTTATTGCTCTTTAGCGGCTTTCATCTCGATTATCACAAAGCCAGCGACACGGCCGACAAAATAAATTTTGCAAAAATGGAAAAGATATTGAAGCTGGTTTATCGTGCTTGCTGGGAACTGGCTGACAGGCCCCAGGTCCCGAGGTTCGATAACACCCTCTTTCAACATAAGAATTAGTGCAAACTCCGAAGTTGAATCGAGCTACACTCTCGCATCACCTCCAAACCCTCACCCCCGGCCCCTCTCCCACAGGGGGCGAGGGGAGAGTCCATCTAATTTTTTGGTTCCCTCTCCTCATGGGCGAGGGGTGAAGGCTTGATAAGCCTTCACAGGGCGGGTGAGGGTGGCTCATTCGCAGGGCGTGGCATATTTTTCATTCCTGCAACTTCGGAATTTGGGATTAGGCGCCTAGCCCGTTATGTAGATCAAAACGAGAATTTTGTTCTCGTTTTGGGAAGGAATGAGAGCCCGAGGCTGCCGTCAATAAGCGTTTGTGTGATACAGTCCACGGACCAGTGTCAGCAGGATAATCTTCAGGTCAAACCAAAGCGCCCAGTGCTGCATGTAGTAGAGATCGCATTCAATTCGTTTGCGAATAGAGGTATCTCCCCGCCAGCCGTTAACCTGAGCCCATCCTGTGATGCCACTTTTCATGTAGTGTCGTAGCATATAATCAGGTATTTCCCGCTTAAAAATCTCGACAAAGTGCGGTCGCTCCGGGCGGGGCCCCACCATGCTCATGTCTCCTCGGAACACATTAAGCAGTTGGGGCAGCTCATCGAGACCGGTGCGGCGCAGAAACTTGCCCACCCAGGTAATGCGCTCGTCCTGGGCCGTGGTCCATCGCGTATCGCTTATGCGCCGACTGGCCATTGCCATCGTTCTAAACTTGTAGATCCAGAATTTTCTCCCGTTTAAGCCCACTCGCTCCTGCCTAAAAAAAACTGGCCCCCGGGAGCTCCATTTGACTGCCAGTGCAATCAGCAATAAGAACGGTGCCAGAACGATAAGCAGGAGCGTGGAACCCGTCAAGTCAAAAGCCCTTTTTAAGAAAAGATAATCCATTCGCTCCGTTGGATAGACGCGAGCATTGATGAGCGGAATATCGTCGAGGTTATAGACCTGGACCTGCGGCTTTACAATCCTAAAGAGGTTCACCACAACATCTACCGCGGCTAAGAGCAAATTAGTTAATCGGTCGCGCAGTTGAAACATAAGACGAAATGAGCCCAGGGCGGAAGAAAAGATAGAATGTGAAAGCAGCCGATACTCCCAAAATGGCAATCAGGACCAGCAGAACGGAATAACCGAGTTGTGTGATGGCATAACCGGTAATCCAGACGGCGAGCGCTTGAACGAGAAACAGCGTCATATATCGAAGCGCTGAAACCATATTTCGCTCCGCTGGAGTGACAGAATCCATGATGAAATTTTCCAATGCAGGTTCACACATCACTTGAAAACTGAGATAGATCAAATAGATTACAGCGGCCAGTTGAACATTACCGATCAGGACCAGTACAGGCAAGACACCTGCTGCAGCCAACTGCATGGAGAAAATAGCGTGAACTCTGCCGAGTTTACGAATCAACCAGGGCATACTCAATACGGCTAACAGTTGGCAAAACTGTGATAGTGAAAAGATGAGGCCAACTCCTGACAATGATTGATTGTATTTTCTGGAAAAAAACACATTGAAGAAAGGTGAAAAGCTACCGACAAAAAAGCTCCAGAAGATGAGCACAGTCAGTAGGCGCAGAATAAACGGGCGACTGTCTAATTGCCTTAGGAAATTGTTCGTATATAGATTAGGACCGGCTATTGGCGCATCGGCAACCGTTTCGCTTAATCGTAGCAAGAGGAAAAAGCTGCAAAGAACCAAAGCTGAAGAGCCATACAACCAATATTTCTTTAGCGAAAGGTCGGGCAAGGCAGGTGTACCGAACCAAGACGACAGGTAGCGGGAAAGTCCGGCCAAAAGTCCGGCCGCTACACCCATGCCGATGGACATTCCATAACTGAGGCTGAAAGCCCGGCTTCGAATCTCAGGTGCGGTATTTTGAGTCAAGAAGGGAGGAGCAGAGACCATCCAGATTCCAATCGCTGCACCATTCAAGAACGCAAAAAGGACCAATAACCAGACGACATCAACCGACGATCGCAAGAGCAAGGAGATTCCAGCCACGATCACACTCACCTTAAGCATTCGCTTGAGGCCGTATCGATTCAGGAGCAGTCCGGAGGGGACCGTGATGGCCAGGCTTCCTAAAGTCATCGCCGAAGAGATTTGTCCCATGACAGTTTCATTGAAGCCGAGGTCAAGCAAGTAAAGGTTATAGACCAGGAAAATACCTCCGGCGGCCAGATAGAGCCAGAAATTTCGAGTGAAGGGAGCCATCCCGGCATCCTAGGATTTGCCGAGCAAGGCTGACGAGGACTATGTGGATAACCGGTAGGGTGCGTTAGGCGCTGTTTGCCGTAACGCACCAGCCCTTATGCTTGCAGCCCGCCTTGATGCTCAAGTGCAATAGACATTCATAGCAGCCTCAACAGCGGCGCCACGTTCCAGACTCATGCCTTGCTCGGACAAGACTTGTTCAAGTGCATTCAAAAAGAGAAGAACATTATTTCGATTGGAAGAAGAGCCCATTAAGCCGACACGCCAAATCTTGTTCTTGAGAGGGCCCAGGCCACCGCCAATTTCGATTCCGAAATCTTGCAGCAGTTTGGTTCGAACTTTGGCATCAGAGACCTTCTCAGGGATTCTTATGGTGTTAAGACTCCACAGCCGGTCTTCCGGTTTGCACAGCATCGCCAATCCCATGGCCTCCACGCCGGCCACCAGAGCTCGATGATTGAGATGGTGACGTGCCCACCGATTTTCCAACCCCTCTTCCTGCACAATCCGCAACGCTTCGCGCAAAGCATAGTTCATTGAAATGGGAGCGGTATGATGGTAAGTACGTTCCTCTCCCCAGTATTTCTCCACCATAGTCAAATCCAAATACCAGCTTCGTACTTTGGATTTCCTTCTTCGTAAAACACTCACAGCCTTTTCCGAAAGGGTAATAGGCGCGAGTCCAGGAGGGCAGCTTAAACATTTCTGAGTTCCACTATAGGCGAAATCCACCTGATAGCGATCGATCTCAACTGGATGCCCCCCCAATGAAGTCACGCAGTCCAGCAAAAAAAGAGTTTCCGGAAATTCATCCAGGACTTGGCGGATTTTTGAAAGGGAAGTCAGCACACCGGTCGAGGTCTCGGCATGCACCACAGCCAGGATTGGAGCGTGTGTCTTTTTTAAAGCGTTGCGGATCTGATCAAGATCGAATGAAGCACCCCACTCCGCTTCAACTCGCGTGAGAGTTCCCCCACACCTTCCAACGATATCGCTCATGCGTTCGCCAAAAACACCGTTCACACAGACGACCACGGAATCGCCGGGTTCCACCAGGTTTACAAAAGCTGCTTCCATGCCAGCGCTGCCAGTGCCAGAAATTGGAATAGTCAATTTGTTTTGGGTTTCAAAAACATAACGAAGCAGTGATTGGATGTCATCCATCACCTTGAGGAATTCCGGATCGAGATGGCCGACGAGCGGCGCGGATAGAGCGGACAGCACTCTATTATCAGCATCACTGGGTCCGGGACCAAGCAAGATTCTTCTGGGTGGATGAAATTCGTTCATGAAAAGGTCCTTTCTAGAGTCAGTTCGTGGTGATGAAGTTCAAACTTCGGTCAAGTTTGCTTGCCTGCCGTCCCCTCAAACGCCAGCCCCTCTCCCCGAAGGCGAGGGGAGAGTTAGACACTAATTTTTTTCTCCCTCTCCCTGGGGAGAGGGTGGCCGCAGGCCGGGTGAGGGGTGAGTTGCTTCGGGAGACCCGGCCCTTGGCGGTATGAGGTTGCTTGCGTTACTTGGAAGTTCACGAATCGGTCAAGTTTGGTCTTTCTCGCGCAGAGCAGCATCGAGCTTGCGAAATGAAGATATCCATTTCAACCAATCGAGGATAGAGGATCGAAGACCGCAAAACTTGCCTCGCAATCCTCGATCCTCTATCTTCAACCTCTGCGCCTCCGCGTCTCTGCCCGAGAATTGTCTTGGATCTCGGCGGTCTGAGAAGCGACGACCCAGCACGCAGGTCAGATGATCCCCAATCGCTTGCCGACCTTCCCCAGAACGTCGAGAGCAAATTGCAGTTGCTCCAGTGAATGAGTGGCGGTCACAATGGTTCGTATGCGCGATTTGGCTTCGGGTACGGTAGGATAACCGATGCCTTGAGCAAACACACCTTCGTTAAAAAGCTCGTCAGAGAACCGCATGGCCAGGTCGCCGTTTCCAATGATGACGGGAGTAATAGGAGTTTCGCTGGCGCCGGTATTGAAGCCGAGGCGACTAAGGCCTGATTTAAAGAATCGCGTATTCTGCCACAACCTTTCTATTAACTGAGGTTCTCGCTCCAGCACCTCAAAAGCCGCAATACAGCAAGCCGCCACAGCGGGCGGATGAGAGGTGGAAAACAAGAAAGGTCTGGCACGGTGGTAAAGGTATTCGATCAAGGCTCTGCTCCCACACACATACCCTCCGAGAGAACCAATCGCCTTAGAGAGAGTTCCCACTTGAATGTCCACCCGCCCGTGCAACCCGTAATGATCGACAGTGCCACGTCCATTCCTGCCTAAGACCCCACTGGAGTGGGCATCATCAAGCATCATGATGGATCCATATCTTTCTGCCAGTTCCACGACCTGGGGTAGCGGAGCAATATCGCCATCCATTGAAAAGACACCATCTGTGATGACCAGTTTCTTGCCGGGGTGGCTCTGGACTTCTTGAAGAATTCTTTCCAGGGCGGACAAGTCTTTGTGAGGAAAAATTTTGATTTCGGCGCGGGAAAGGCGGCAACCGTCGATGATACTGGCGTGATTGAGTTCATCGGAGATAATGATGTCACCCTTTCCCAAAATGGCGGAGACGGTTCCAGCGTTAGCGGTAAACCCGGATTGGAAAACGACACAAGCTTCCACCTGTTTGAACCGGGCGATCTTTTCCTCCAACGCCATATGGATTTTCATGGTGCCGGCAATCGTGCGAACCGCCCCTGATCCTACACCGTACTCTTCAGTGGCTCTTAAGGCGGCTTTAACGAGTTCAGGGTGAGTAGTGAGTCCAAGATAATTATTGGAAGACAGATTGACAACTGGTTGCCCATCAAATTGGGCTTGCGGGAGTTGCCGGCCTTCCAAAATCCTTAATTTTCGAAATAGCTTCTTTTGGTGTAACGACTCGATTTCTTGTGCGAGAAAATCACTGAGAACCTTTGCCATAGAAGAATCGTTTGACTGAAGTGATTGAGGGGGAATTTCGCGAAGGGAGACCTTCTCAGATCTTATGTTGGAAAAGCTGAAATTATCGATTTAACTTATCTTAAACTGTTCTTCCTCACTGAAGCTTGATCCGGGAATTTCCGTTTTGATGGTAAGTTGCCCGCGGCGATGAGACATGGAAACCTTGAGCTCTTGATGGTTTTTGCTTTCATCCGCGATTTGGAATTTTTCAAAAATCTTCTTCGAGACCCTTTCAGCAATCTGGCTGGAGGCTCGTCCATCAAAGCCACTCTTGCTAGCCGTGATTTGAATAAAGTCAAAGAGGATTTTGTCAAAACCCTGCGCTAAGGGCACAGTCAGCTTAACGTCCCCGTCCTCTTTGAAGTAAGTCACGTCATCCATGTAACAGCCCCGTCCTCTGGCCGAAACCGAATTAATGTTAGCACATTGAGAAAGTTTCTGTCACTGGCATGAAAATCCCCTCTGGGGAGGGGCGGAAGGCGGGGCCTTCGGGGTGGGTTCTTCCACTTGGGGACAACCCACCGCGGCACCCCTGAAGGTGTGAAAAAATTCAAAACCGGAGGAGATCGGGGCTAGTCATTAACAAACTTGTCGCACAGTTGACAGGAAACACATTTGCCCCTTATGCTGAAGCTGTCAGCTGGGTTGGATTTTCTAACTTTCAGACGGCACGGCTCGGAGGGTCTGACATGCCACTCATTAAGGTTAAGACTAAGTACCAGGTCACACCCACTGCTGTGCGGAGGAAAGTAGGTCTGGAGGTCGGCGACCTCTTGGAAGTTCGGGTCAAAGGCAATAAGATTACCCTAACCCCCAAAAGCGCGATCGACCGTGAGTTAGCTCTCGCACTTGAAGACATCAAAGAGGGTCGAACACTGGGCCCGTTCAAGACCGCCAAGGAAGCCATCCGTGCGCTTCGGCGGGCCGCCAAGTGAGAGTCCTCAATACAAAGCGCTTTATTCATCAATACAGTC
>QHZP01000349.1:0-4731 GCA_003224715.1 Acidobacteriota bacterium
CGTCCGGTGGCCTATTCCCTCCTTATAACGTGCAGCTTCTTTTGGGTAAGAGATCTTAGGAAACATGGCCTGGGGGATTGGTTGAGTCTAGTGAAACGCCAAGAAAAAATCCCCTGGCGTTATTGTCGCTATGTTCAGGGGTTCCTCATCCTCTATCTGGTTGGCAACCTCGCCCTAGTGTGGATTTCAGCACTCGGGCCGGCCATAGAGTTTGATGACATTCTATATCATCTGACGGGCCCCAAATCATTTGTCGCTGCGCATGCGCTCACCAAGGTGGTCGACATCCCCCACGTCTTTCTACCCAAGAACATGGAAATGTTGTTTACCCTGGGGATGCTACTGCATAACGAGGTGACTGCGAAACTTATTCATTGTTTGCTGGGCTTCTTAGTAATGCTCTTACTGTACGCCGTTTCCACCAGACTTTGGGGATATCCAGTTGGGCTGGTCGCCTTCGCAATCCTCGTGTCATCACCCCTTTTCTTGTGGGAGATGAGGACGGCTCATGTTGACGTGGGATTGGCACTCTATGTGTTCATTGCTCTTTATTCTGTGATTCATTGGCTGCAGAGTCGCGATCGATCATGGTTTGTCTTGGCCGTCATCTCCACTGCCTTCAGCCTGGGAGTGAAATACCACGGTCTGTTTGGATTGGTATCGCTGGCTATAGTGATCGTGGTGCATGATCTTACCATGGGCAAACGCTGCTATTCGGCTGTTTCGTCCGGCGTAAGATTCGCATTCATTTCCGCTTTGGGCCTTCTGCCCTGGGGCATGGTCAATTTTTTTCAGACGAAAGATCCGGTCTTCCCCCTTTTAAACGGTCTGTTTCATAGCCCCTATTGGACATCAGAACTAACTCAGATGGTGATTAGACAGCAGAAAGAAGGCGGAGTGGTAATCGGCTTGGGGAATTGGTGGGAAGTGTTCACCATTTTCTGGACGATGATAGCCGACCAGACGAATCGTTTTCATGGCCGCATTGGGCCATTTTTCTTCTTGCTCATTCCTCTGTTGATCCTCAGAGTACGAAAGAGAATAGGCTTAGAGGTCAAGCTCATCCTGGGCTTTTCGTTGATTTACTCAATGATCTGGATCTTCACCGCACAACACTCGCGATTCCTCCTGTCACTTCTTCCTGGCTTGGCCATGGTTGCCGCTTATGCGTCCGTAAAGTGGGTAAAGGGTGTGAGCACCCAATTGAGTCAACTGTTCGGCGCCGCAGTCCAAAGCGTTCTAATTCTCATGGCCGTACTCAGTACTCCGTTCTTTGGCCGATACGGAACCCACCCCCATTATGGATCGAGCCTTTTGCCGAGTCTTCCTTTGAAGTACCTTTTGGGAAAGGAAACCAAATGCGAACATCTATCCGTCCACGTGCCAAGCTACCCGGCCATCCGGTATCTCAATAGCCTCCCCGAACAAAAGAAAGTGCTGTTCTGGTGGAACACGCTGCCCGCTGCTTTCTACGTGGAAGGAAAGTCTGCCTGGTTGTTTTCTCCTTTCACACCGCCTCTTCTGGGCGATGATCCGGAGCGAATCCGCGAAATCCTAATTCAGAACGGGGTGACTCATCTAATCGCCGGACACAAGGAACAAGAGGTAAATGTCATAACCAATCCTGGGGGCCCGTTTGTTCAGCGATATCTGAGAACACTCTTTTCTGGGAATGGTACGGTCCTATACGAGGTATTGCCTTGAGATTATGTGAAAGGGAGCTATGAGGCACCGCCGAGACGCAGAGTCCTTCAATTTTTAGCCTCACGCTCGGTCGAGGATAGAGAATCGAGGATCGAAGATCGCAAGGGTCGACCCGCGATCCTCGATTCTCTATCTTCTATCCTCGACCTCTCGCCTCTGCGCGAGTATTGTCCTGGCTCTCGGCGGTATGAGGTTGTTCGCTACTTATCCAACGCAATCCAGGCAACCGCAATGGAAAGCTCCCGAATGTCACTTCCCGCGCCCACACTGGCAGGAGAGACCGCTTCGGGTGTCTCGAAGGTGATGACCGCTTCCGGAGAATCGGCAAAGAGTTGCTTGGGAATAATGAGAGATCTCTCATGCAAGTTCCGATTCGTAATCAACCATTCATCAACCACCTGGTGATTAACCAGGACGCGCACTTTTTGTCGGCTCACTTTTCCTGGAGGCACGAACGCACACAGGAGCATCCTCAGAGTCACAGGAGAATGCGGCGTAGAAGTGGGTAACACCAGCCTGGCTCGTTTACCATCAATCCAGGTGAGAGATTTCTCTGGGATTCCCCACCCCTCGGCCTGGTATAACGCAGCATTACCGCCTGCACCGAAATAAAGCACATTCCCCCATCGGTATTCCGGAATACGAATCGTCCTGAGCTTTTCCAATGCCAATCGACCGTTGGAGTTTGAGGCTGCAAAAGCGTCTACCTCGTTGTGACCTGGATGAAAAGCTGACTCGGGAACGAGGGCTGAGAACCTTTCATCGTTGCCGGCTATGTAAGTTTCCGTCATCGCAGAAATGGTCCCGTTGACTGCGACCGCCAAGTGGAGAGGTTCGTGGGCCACCTGATGTGGACGCAGGATCCGGCCGGTAATATTGGTAACTAGGATCGGAGAACTCGGATCCACGTTGTTAAAGTAGCTATCGCCATCGATATCACACTCTGTCCCGAGATCTTCGGCAGGAGGGAGTTCGGCGACTAGACGTCCTACCAGTTCAGCCTGAGGGCCAACTTTAAAAAGACCGTCCGTTTTGTTCCCTAAACCAAACAGCTCGAGCTTTTGTATTACTGTGTCGTACTTGCTGTCCATTGGCGAATCAAATACCAGCTTCTGGCCTGACTCGATAATGATGATTTTTTTTGCTTTTTCCGGCAAAGATTGATTCAGAGCAGAGCGCCCGTCTATCTTCCAGGGCAGACCGATTTTCAGGATATCTGCGATCGTCGGTAAGATATCGATCGTTTCGACATTATGGTCGTCCGCTCCCCCTTCTATCTGGTAAGGGGCCTTGATAAACAACGGTATCGCCATGATGTCGGCATAATTGGTGCGAGAGGGTGTTCGACGGGACTCATTGGGACGGAAGCTGGCACCGTGATCAGCCGTGATCACAACCAGAGAGCGATCATAGAGCCCGACATGCTTAAGATGTTCGAGCAGGTATCCAACGAGATGATCCACCAATCCGACCTGGAGCAAGTGCCTTTGGTAAGCCTGGATAACAGCCCACCGATCGCTGGTCCATTGAGTGGGGTCTTTCCCTTTGTCGTTGGGTCCGATGGCGCCCCGCATAATCTCCGTGTGATAGGAAGTATGCTTCTTTCCGGAAGGAAGGTATTCCCAGGGTGCATGGGGGAGCAGGATATGAAGAAAGTGTAAAGCCGGCTTGGGAGAGGGCTGAATGGATTCGACAAATTGTCTAAATACCCCCGGCCGATCCTTCCAATCTGTTAATTGATCATATGCAATTAGGGGATTCTTAGGCTGAAGCCGCTTTACCTGATCCGTCTTAAAGTCCTTCCACGACTGTGTAATGTCCGGTAAACGCGTGGTAAACTCAGAAGGGAGGAGAATGTACAAGAACAGTACACTCAAATCTGACCACAATTCCCTCATGCGTTGAATCAGGAAGGTCTTGCTACTTCCGCATAATGGTTCCGGACAGAGCCTGGTATTATTCTCGACGACATTAAGTCTATAGGATCCCCCCAGCAACGTAAAAAGCGTGTGGGGATGATCCTTTGCATTCGGTAATAGCTGAAGAGCTGGCCTTGGAAATAATCCATCCACAATGGTAGGCACGGCATTGAGCGTGCCTTCGCTGACCGCCGTAGCATTCCGATACCAGGTAGCACTTCGAGACAAGGCCGCGAAATTGGGATAGAGTTTTGGGTCGATCTGCCGCGTTTCGTCCAGCAGCGAAGCCAGTGGAAATTCGTCAAAAACCACCATGACAAGCGGTGCCGTTGCATTAATCTTGGGATAAGCGATGTTGGAATTCTCAGTACCAAACAGCAGCTTATGAATCGGAGAACTAAAAACGAAGAGCACAGGGAAAAGCAGCGCAGCAGGCGACAGAAAGACCAGGAACGATCGTACTGTACGGAGTCGCAACCAGGCTGCCGAAAAGGCGATACCTGAGAGAAGCGCCAAAACGATCCACACCTTGCCAGGTACCACACCTATCCGCTTTAAAGGAGGCAATAGGATCGTCGCAACCAAACATGCGATGATAACAGCATGAATTTTCCTGTGAAAATCCCCCCTATCAAGGGGGTCGCAGGGGGGCGTCCCTCGGGTTTCCAGCGCCACGTTTACCACAGGACATCCCCCTGCGCCCCCTTCGGAAGGGGGAATAATTTTCATTTCCTGGTGGGGCCGCCGCAGGCAGCATGAGAGGCTCTCCTGAAACTTGAGCCAGAGCGCGCTAGTTGTTATCTCAAAGAGGACGATCAGGAGCGGCGGAACAAAGCAGAGACCCAGAACAAACAAGAGTATGTCCAGTGGTTCTGATTTCCGTGCGACGAAAAACCCGGCATTCTTGGATAATAAATCGAACAGTGGCTGGGCAAAGGCAAAACTGGAGAGAGCTAAAATGTCGAGTGCGTTGATTGTGAGAATGCGCTGGGAGTTCATACCAAACACACGCTCAAGAGTAGTGGGAACTGGGTCTGATTTTGACAATCGGGTGATCCGGTGTCAAGGGTTGTCACGGGCTGGGGCGACAGGCTCATAGGTTGTTAGG
>QHZP01000349.1:4758-5870 GCA_003224715.1 Acidobacteriota bacterium
TATCGGTTATTCCCCCTTCCCTCCAATCCTCAGCCAGTCTATGCCGCAACCCAGGGCTCGCCAGTCGTCTGTATAATAATCAGTACTTTTGGGAATCCAAGGGGGGTCCACTCTTATCCTGATCACCGTGCTTGGGAGCCTGGGCACCTCTTTAGGAATTGAGAAATTGTAAATCCTAAAATCATCCCACCTGTCCAAAAGTTCCTTCTTACCGACGTCGACGCCGTTGACTGAGAGGACCAGAAACTGTCTGAGATTAGGATCGGGACAGGACTTAACAGCTCGCAGCGTAATCTCCAGCCCTGGCTCAGCGGCGAGGGGCCGAGAAACGAGCACCTGGGCAGCAGGCTCGATCCAGCGGTAGGAGACGGGTTCCTTAGCGTAGAATCCTCTGAGTTCGCCATCGACGGCATCCGTCTCATTTCCAAAATCCAGCCAATAGGGCAAGCTCGCATTTATCGGCGCTTCGGACTGGAGGTTTACAGAATGCAGCATGAATCCCAGTTCTCTGAAGTCATCACTGCTGCCGAGACGCGCCGGATTGAAGGTACTGCAGGAGAATTCAATCCGGTTGGGTTCCTTACCATTCAACAAAGCACGTGGTATATTGTATTTCGTCACCTCAAAGCGTGAAGAGGGTTTAGACTCGCCGACAGGATTCCCATTAAAAGAGATTCGTATAGGTAAGAGCGCAACGCTCTCCGGCGCCTGTCTTCGTAATCGGAGAAACAGAGTAGCACCCTGAGAACCGTCCAGACCAGGCAGTTCGATTGAGGACTCGTTGCTGCTCCAACGACACGGCTCATAATCGGTAGTGAGTTCGGTATCATAGAACCCCGCTGCCTTGAATCCAAAGTGATAACCCAGATTAAGACTGATCGAGGTCGGGTCCCTTGCCTCGACAACTTTTTGAACGTTGTAAATTTGAACTGTGAACCTCAGATCTTCCATGGATCGAGGAATACGCTCGTAAGTTGGCTCAACCACTTTGGTGTGAAACCTGAATCGTTCCCTGGGGACAAAGCGATACTTGCGGCTGTGTAACTCCGTGTGCTCCTCGGAAGCCAGGAGGTTGACTCGTTTTCCCTGTTGGGTCCATTCGTCCATAAGAC
>QHZP01000349.1:5932-7466 GCA_003224715.1 Acidobacteriota bacterium
CCTGAAATTGTCCCCGCTCCAACAAAAGAACATCGGCATCCCGGTTTGCTCCAGCCAAGCCTGCCAATTGTGAAAAGGTTTTCTCCCATTCGGTCTGAGCCAGCAGCGGATATGAGGCCTTTAACTGCCAGCCCGCCAGGACTAAGAAAGCAATTACACTGACGACGCGCAAGATGGGAAGCCAGGCTGTTGACCTGTTGTATTGATTGCCCTCTCGGGAGGGGGAAGGGGTGGGTCTTTCCTTGTGAATGTCTGGTACCCACTTCGCTAGGTCAATACACTTGCCAGCATCAAAAAATGAAACGACGGTAAGAGAAGCCAACATCAGAAAACCTGGAATGACGATCTCCACGTAACGACGAATGACCCAGTAGTTCTCAGGAAACGCTCTGGATTTGTACAGATAGAAAAGAGAAAAGAAGCCTAATACTAAAAGAAAAGGGCGCAACGCCAACACTCTTTCCTTAACTGCCCGTCGCAATAAAATCAAACTCCCCAGGTAGCCAAGAAGAAGACCAAGCGGTGAAAGATACCAGCCCAATCGCACCAGGTTGATTTCGTCGTAGAATCTCACACTCCCCGTTTGCGGAAAAGGTAAAGGAATGTAATCCTTCCGCGGTTGCAAGTGAGGTCTAATGAAATAGGCATAAGCAAACAGACCTGTCACAATCAGGCAAAGTAGAAAGAACGTTCTTGTTCTTATAGTTTCTGAACTGAAAAAGCCGACCAGACGGGCTCTCACCTTGAAGCTAAGAATCAAGAAAAAGCAAAAACCTGCGGCAAAAGTTAGGCTGCTCGGGATGAATAATGAACTTGCCAGGACATCCGTGACATTCGAGAAGTAAGGCAAGGCAAACATGACGGTGTGCAGGGAGGCGTAGGCAATAGCCAGCGACAAGGTTATCAGGAACGGAACTAGAGGGAAATGCAGAGATCGGATCTCAACTTGGACCAGGAAGCTCAGCCAGGCAAAAATCAGGAGGGCAGCGAGGATTAATAAAGAATCGACGCGGACAAACAGTGTGAGACCGAAGAGAAACCCGGCCAAAATACAATATCTCTTCCTGTTTTCAATCATTCCAATCGACAAAATCCAGATTCCCGCAAGCAGAAATACCTGAGCCAGTATTTCGCTAAAGGGACTGCGAACGATCCATATTTGTCCCATGTTGTTGGCTAGAAGGCCGGCTGAGGAGAGTCCTACCAATCTGGAACCGAACAATCTTTGGCCCAGTGGAACAAGGATTAACACGCTCAAAACACCGAAAAGGGTGTTGGCGGCAAACATTCCCGAAAATCTCCAGAGCTTGAAGAATACTGTGAGCCAAAGGGGAAATAGATGAAAATACCTCGGAACCAGTTCACCCGACGCCGGGTCGATTAGATGGAATCCTGACAAAACTTGCGGGTAGGGATTCTTATCCAAAGGAGCTTGCAAAAAGAGTTTCTGTCTTTCTTGCGAATTGAACTGTTGGAAATCCGGGTCGTTGAATTTTAGCGAGCCCGCTTCAGAAAGTTTTAAGGCAATGTTAAC
>QHZP01000349.1:7546-9682 GCA_003224715.1 Acidobacteriota bacterium
TCGATGAGAACGCACGAGCCACAGATAAATCATGACCAATGCGTCAAAAAGGAACAGCAGGAAGACCCAGAACCGAATTCGGAATATGCCAAGCTGGGCAGTTAAGAGCAAGATGACAGAAGTAACGACTAGAGCACTGATAAGAATTATCAGCAGCACTTCCAAGAAGGAGAACCTCTCATCGGTCGTTATTTCTCTTGGGGTTAAGTTGAGCCGGCTAGAGACTGCATCACCTCTTTCCAAGCCAATTTGGGGCCTTTCAAGCCACTTCTTTTCGTGGCACAGAACAAGATAAGTAAGCCATCCGGAGAGCAAGAAGAGGGACGCAAAGACAACCAGAAGAGAATAGTCCGTCCAAGTTGGTGAAAATTCCATGGATAACTCTTGGTTATTACTGGATGAGAAGGGGCAACCTCTTTCGCATTGGCTTGGTGGCTGCTTATGCTGGCTTTTGACACCTTTTTCCTGAGGCTCCCTGCCCACTCGTGGAAAAGGGTAGCCCATACGCCGAGGAGTCGCAGAGCCGCGCCGAAAAATATCACACAATTCCGCAAAACCCAAGATGATCGGTTGACCCTCGCTAGAGGGTCCCGCAACTCACTTGCATTAACGCACAGCCCTTGCTGGCGCGCCGGCTACTGACTTGCGCCCTGGCCTGTTCAGTAACCCGACCGTGAGGGAGGGTAAGGACCTCGACGGGACCCTGACCCCTCGCTATTGCGTTGGAGCTTTTCTAATGCTAGTGTGTTTCATCTTGCCGAAGAAGGAGGTCATGAGAATGTCCGGCGGTTCCACGGTATTGAAGCATTCGGGCAATTTGAAGGCCCGACTCTTTACTCTCGGAGCCGGCTTTTACGACGATGAAGGCGACTGGCGCTGGATGGGCCCCGTTGGTAACTTTCATATCCGATCTGAGGCGTTGCCAGCGGAGATCCATTTCGAACTGTCGTGTGGTCACCCAGCGCAGTATGGTCAGTTTCCTTTCGATCTACGTGTCCTTGTCAACGAGGAACTTGCCAGGACATTAACCTTTCAAGCTAATGAGCGGACTCAGGTCGTCGGGTTACACCTCGCGGCGTGTGAAACAGATACCCACATTCGCCTCGAAAGCGGTGAGTCCTTTGTCCCCGCCCAGCGCGGCTCCAGTGCTGATGTGCGGCGGCTATCGGTTCGACTGAGCCATTTGCGTGTTGAGCCTCGGGGGGGAATGTTGCGTTCACAGAAACCGGGACCTCGGTTCGAACAGGTGGGGCTCAAGGACGAAGCCCTCGAGTCGAATTGCTCCGCGATTCACAGGGATTGTCCGCTTTGCGGCGGGACGGAATGTGCCAGCCGAAAGCTGCTGGGATTGCTCGATAGCACTCGAGCCGTCGGTCCAAAAAAGTATCACCTGATTTTGTGTCCCAGCTGCCAGTTGATTTACCTGTCGCCTTTGCCTGAGAAAGAAGTGTTTGACGATCTCTACATCGGCAGCATGCAATTTGTCGATTGCACCCATTACACGGGGAAGCGCGCAGAATTAGCCATGCAATACTACAAGGATCGTGTCAATGAGTTGCTGAAGAGAATCGATGCCCGCGACAAAGCGCTCCGAGTGTTGGAAATAGGAAGCGGATTGAGCTGGGTGTCGCGGGCTGTCAACACCATCGACTCCCAAGCCGTTACGGTCGCTCAAGACATCACCGCGGAAGCCGTCGAAATATGTAAATGGGTCGACCACTACTTCGTCGGAGAGCTAGCTTCCAGGCTACCAGATATTGAAAGATTCGGCCCCTATCAGATTATCTCAATGACGCACGTGATTGAACATCTCCCCGACCCGATCGAGATACTGAGAATATGTCGTGAAGTGCTGGACGAAAACGGGATCGTTTTCATAACTGCGCCTTACAGACCGAACGGTTGGAATGAGGGAGACCCAATGGCCAGGTGGCAAGAATGGAGTTACAACCATGTGCCGGCGCATTTGCAGTATTTTAACGAACAGAGCATGAAGAGATGTGCAGAGAGAGCCGGTCTAGCTGTTCATTACTTCGACACCACCTCAGAAGACGGACAGGTATTTGAAGCCTGGCTAGGACAGAGCGCTAACCGGACCCTCAAGATGAGCATGGAGAAGAAGATTGCAAACAAAGC
>QHZP01000350.1 GCA_003224715.1 Acidobacteriota bacterium
CCGGGAACTCCAGGCGGAGGTAATCGGGGTTCGCCCGGCGGGTTGCAAAGCGCACGCGCCTCGCATCTACCTCGTTTTTTGCCGGGCGATTTAGAAGGAATCATCGAGCAGGTAGGGTCTGACAGCCTGACCCTATGCCAATCTTTCTTTCTGGAAAAAGAGACTTCTATCGTAACCACTGAAGGGAAGAAGCTCAAAAGCAATGAACTGAAGGTCGGTCGTCGTGTGGCTGTAACGATTAAAGACGAAATCGACTCGAAGACTCAGGCCAGAAAGGCTACCGTCGTCCGATTGCTGCCTTGATGAAGGCTTCAGCATGAATGCTCCGGTGTGCGAGTCACGGGAGGGAAAGAAATTGGGAGGGCGAGCCTCCTGGCGAGCCATCGCCCCAGCGAGTCCTTGCCTCATGAGGCTCGGCGGGAGCCTCGCCCTCCCGATCTCCGCCGGTTTTTAATTTTTTCAGCCCGCAGGCTCCGCCCATGCCCCTGAAGGTGAAAAAAAATTAAGCTGTAATGTAAATCTGAACACCCTCGTCCCCCTCTCCGCCAATGGGGGCGAGGGGAAAGTAAACATTAAATTTAACTCCCTCGCCCTGGGGAGGGTGGCCGAGGGCCGGGTGAGGGGGCGCATCGAAATTTCTTCACACCTCTCAATTTGCCATTTCCCCAAATTCACGACCGCTCATCCATGCCTCCAAAATCTCTACTGTTGCACGCTTTAAGAATCAAGAGCTCCTGGCACCGGAAGTTCGCTTACATCGCTCTTTTCTTTTTTGCACTGGTTCTTCGGTCTGGTCTGTCTTCTCCTGCTCCGGATCCGGAGGCACAGCAACACGCCAGCCGGGGCTACGAGTTGGCCCGGCAAGGGAATCTGAAAGAAGCCGAGAATGAACTTCGTCGGGCGGCAGAATTGGCGCCTGAGGACCCTCAAATTCTGGCTGGACTGGGCGGCATTTTGGGATTGCAGCAGAGGTTGAAAGAGGCAGAGGTCTATTTTGAGAAGGCCATAAAACTTGACCCCAAGAATTTAATGCTGCGGCGCAACCTGGCAGCCAACCAGTGGCAGTTGGGCCAACTGCAGCCGGCTAGAGAGAACCTGGAACGTATTCTGAAAGCCAGGCCGGGCGACCCGCCCTCGAGTTTACTGCTGGGCATGGTTATGGAGAATCTAAAAGATTATGCTCGCGCCGCTGACTTGCTAGGGTCCGTCCCAAGCCTGGTTGAGCAGCGCCCGGAATCGCTCTCTGCCCTGGCTCGAGCCTACTATAAAATCGGCCAAAAGGAAAAAGCCAGGAGCACCCTGCAAGCTTTGCAAAAACACCCTGGCGGGCCAGCCGCGATCTTTATGGGTGGCCAGATCGCTGCACAGGCGGACGATTACGAAGTCGCCGAGAAAATGCTGGTCTCAATCCAATCGACCTATCCAAATACCGCCCTCCTCAGTTACAACATCGCCCTGGTTCAGTATCGTGCGGGCAAACTTGGCGAGGCTCAGGAAAGACTCGTCGGCCTGATTCAGGCAGGAAATGCCACCAGTGAAGTTTACAATCTGCTGGGGTGGTGCTACCAGAAGCAAGACAAGCCGGAAGAGGCTCGCCATGCTCTCCAACAAGCCATCGAGCGCGATCCAACCAGAGAGTCAAATTATCTCGATTTGGGAATGATCCTGGCAAGCCACCGGCTTTTCCCTGCCGCTCTGGCGGTGGCCAAGAGAAACGTGGAAAGACATCCCGCATCTTACCACGCCCATCTCCTGAAAGGCCTGGTCGAGCTCAAGATGGATCAATACACCGACGCCGTGTCCTCCTACGAGCGGGCCGTGGAGCTTGATCCTTCAAATCCGGAAGCCGACCGTGGTTTGGGCGTCGCCCAGTTTGCTGCAGGCATGATAGACCAAGCCAAGACCACTTTCGAAAAAGGGCTAAGACAATTTCCCCAAGACGCCGGACATTACCAGGAATACTCCCGGATGCTGTTTAAGCTGGCAGAAGCTGGGGACCCGAGTGCGGAAGCACGCGCCGTAGAGTTGATGAAGTCCGCCTTGAAGTTAGATAGTTCACTGTCTGAGCCTCATTACTACCCCGGAAACCAGGCGCTTCAAAAAGGCAACCTGAAGGAAGCGACGCAGCATCTGGAAGCAGCCGCCCGGCTCGACCTCAACAGCAGCAAGCTCCATTACGCGCTGGCGCGCGTTTATCGCCGCCTCGGCCGAGATCAGGAAGCTGCCAAAGAAATGGAGCGTTACCGAGAACTCAAGGCCGCAGAAGAGAAGTCACTCCCTGGGTTTTCCGCCGTCGTCGTGAAAAATTAAGTGACCCGCCAAGACACAGCGCACCTCGCGTCGCAACCCACAGAGGCTGTGAGATACAAAGAAGAATTTTTTGGACGCAGATGACACAGATATACGGAGATGTCAATCCGCCTGAGTGTTTTCTGGTAAAAACATTGGGCCTTCAGGGTGTGCGACAAATTTGTGGGTAATGAAAGAAGCGAAGGGAGCCTCGTAGAGGCGGCATCCTTATAGAAAGACGCCTACCCTCCTGACGCTCCAAGCTCCAGCGGGGCGTCATGACGCTCCTACGGAGCTTTGTCCATTTATTTGGTAATGTAAACTATAAATATTTCGCCTCTACGAGGTTCCCTTCGCTTCACAAGCAGCACAGGCCCGCATTTCAGGAAATAACCCACAAATTTGACGTGGGCCCGGCCGTTGACCTACGTTGGCTGATACTCGGAGACGATCTGTTATGTCCCTCCTACTGATGACTTATTCGTCTTTCTTCGCGTTCTTGGCGTCTTGGCGGTTCATTCATTTCGCTAGTCCTCGCGCCGTCATGAGCCTTCGGCCGCGCTGCGTTTCCACGGTGAGACGGGAACCGCCTCAGAACAGCACCTTCAGGCCAAACTGGATCTGACGCGGGTCTCCGGCACCGGTAATATGACCGACCTGGGCTGGAACAGAAATGTTGGCTGCAGGAGCCGCGAAGTTTGCATGGTTCGGCATATTAAAAAATTCGGCTCGAAACTGCACGGTCAAGCGTTCATTGATTCTGGTGTCCTTCAACACGCTCGCGTCAAATACAATGTCCCCAGGTGCAAAAAGCATGTTACGTCCCGAGTCGCCATAGGTAAACGGCGCCGGCACGGCGAAGGCCGAGGCGTCAAACCAGCGAGTAATGGAACGCTCAGATCGCGACAGTTTGGGGTCCCCAATCAGGTTGGCGCGGCTGCTGAACCAGCCTGGCTGCGTGGCGCTAAAGGACACCGAGAAGGGTTGCCCGGTCCGCAGGTAAGTGATCCCGGACAGTTGCCAGCCGCCGGCAAGTTTCCCCACAACGCCGGCAGTCTTGGCGAATCGCTTGCCGGGTCCGAAGGGCAGGTCGTAACGGTAAGCGATTGTGAAAATGTGCCGCCGGATCTGGTCCGAGTTCCCACGATCGGCCTGGTTGTCGTACGGATTCTGCGGGCCACCCACGATGGGCACATCGTCTAACGAGCGATTCCAGGAGTATTCAGCCTGGAAACTCAAACCTTGCGAGAAACGCTTGATGGCTTCGACCTGAAGCTGGTGGAGTGTGGAGTCGCCGCCCCCGGCCAGCAATAAGATGTCAGACCAGGGCTGATACGGGCGCACCGGCTGCAGCGTGCCAGGGACCTGCCGCTCCGGCACATTGATCGACCGGTTATACCAGGGCAAATGGCTGGCCTTGTTTCCAACGTAGGAGACGCGCATGCCCAGATTCGAAGCGATCTCTCGCTCCAGGGTCAGATTCCATTGGTGGGAAAGACTGTTTTTGATGTTCCGCTCTACCGCAGTGATTGAAGGGTTTGGAGAGATCGCTCCACCGCCGGGGAAGGGCTGCGCAAACGTTAGGGAAGGCAGGGCTCCCGAAGAGGCTTCAAAGGTTTCAGCGAGCAGGAACGGCGGGTTGCTGAATCCCATCTGACGGAAGCCAATGTAGACGGGCAAAGTGTTGTAGTAGAAACCTGCTCCTCCTCGCAGCACCGTTTTGCTGTTGCCAAAGGGACGAAACGCAAAACCCACCCGCGGCGCAAAGTTGTTCTTATCCGTTTCCAGAACCTGATCCGACAAACCGGCCTGTGCCGAAGTGACAATGGGATAGGCTGCAGCCAGACGCGACGACGCCTGGGGCGGAAGCTTGTCGCCGGGGATGACCAGTTTCCCGGTGACAAAATCCAGATTGGCTTGGGCTCTGTCGCGTTCTTTCCAACTTGCCTGGACCATGTAACGAAGTCCGAAGGTCAACGTCAGCTTCGGTGAAATCTGCCAGTCATCCTGAGCGTAGGCGCTGTAGCGCGTCTGGTAAAACAGATTGACGGCTGAAGGCGTTGAACGATAAGTGAAGCCGGCGTAACCCAAAAGGAAATCGGCGAAAGCATGGGCCGGCTGTGCGGCTGCGGCCGGGTTGTCGTTGGTGTAGCGACCATTGAACGTGAATCGCCCAAAGCCCGCTTCCTGAGCCACCCCGGTAAGAAGACCGAAGGCGCCCGGCGGCGAAGAGACCCGATAGTTTGCAAAGTCGAGGCCGGTCTTGAGGGTGTGGCGCCCGCGCACCAGGGTCAGATTGTCGATGATCTGATTCGTAAATTGTTTGCCGCGTTCACTCCCTCCGTAATCTCCAATTTGAACGTGGCTGCTAATATCCACCCGTGGCAATCCACCGAGTGGCAGCGACCCATAAAGGTCAGGAAAAAGTTTCCTCGGATCAAAGTCGGTATTCATGCCGCGACGCACGCTGCCGTGGTAAAACCAGCCGCCGCGAAGCTCGTTCAGCGTTCGTGGTGTGAAGACGTGGGTGTGCGTCACATTCAGGCTTTCGGTTTGATATCCGCCGTCTTCCCAGTGGCCGAAAGTGGGTGGGAAGTTTTGAGCCACGAAGTAAGGAGAGCCCTTGGAATAGTTG
>QHZP01000351.1 GCA_003224715.1 Acidobacteriota bacterium
GTTCAGAATGAGCGTCTTTCCCACCACTTTCGGGTCACCGGCAAAGCGTCGCTGCCAGGAACTGTAACTCAGCACGACCACGCGGCTTTTACCGGGCTGATCCTCATCCGGCAGAAAAGTGCGCCCGAAAATGGGGCTGACTTTCAACACTTGAAGGAAACTGGCGGAAACGAGCAAGCCGGTCATGTGCTCAGGAATCTGATTTCCTGTAAGCGCAAAACTCTCGTACTGGTAGGCAGCCATCTGCTCGAAGTTATGACTTTGATCTCTCCAATGGAGGAAGTTGTAAGGGGAGACGGTTCCTCGGTCCCGGCCCGCCGCAGAGTTTACTTCCCAGATCTGTACCAGCCGGTCAGGATCAGGGAAAGGCAGCGGACGCAGCAACACGGCGTTGACGACACTGAACACGGCGGTGTTGGCGCCAATGCCCAGAGCGAGCGTGATCACAGCGACGGCGGTGAAACCGGGACTCTTTTTCAGCATGCGAAAGCCGAAGCGAAAGTCATTAAGCATAGTGGTTAGTAGTTCAAAGTTCAAAGTTCAAAGTTCAAGGTTGAAGGTTCAAGGTCCAAAGTCTAAGGTCCACGTTTTAAGTCTGAGTCTAAGTGCAAGGGTTTCGGAGCTCCGGAACAGGAACTCGCGAACCGTTTCAGTCGGCAATCGGAAATCCAAAATCGGCAATCGGCTCATTCGTGTCGCAGAGCTACCATCGGGTCGACCTTCGTTGCGCGTCGGGCGGGAATGTAGCAGGCAAGAAATGCGATTCCGACCAGCAACAGCGCAGCGGCAGCAAAAGTGAGCGGGTCTTTGGCCGGAACACCGTAAAGCCAACTGGACAAGAGGCGCGTGGCAATTAGCGCCGCCAGCAGACCGATGCCTGTCCCGACGAGGGTCAAGGCAATGCCGTGCCGCAACACGAGTGTGATTACGTCTTTTCGAGTTGCGCCCAACGCTATGCGGATGCCGATCTCGCGCGTTCTCCGATTGACCGCAAACGCCAGTACCCCGTACAGCCCGATGGCGCTGAGAAACAGGGCCATTGCCCCGGACCAGACGAGAACGGTGCTCGCAAGATGCACGGGCATGTAGTGAGCATTGACTTGCTCCATCATTGGCATGTCCTCACTGATAGGAACATTGGGATCGACCGCCGCAATTTCGTGCCGTATGAGCGGGAGCATTGCCGACGGATCGCCCACCACGCGTATGCACATGCGCGAGTCGATTTGTTGCTCCATATTGTTTTGCCAGTACGGAATGTAGAGGAATGGCAGCGGCCCTTCCAGCGCGTTACGGAGCCGTGCCTCTTTGGAGACGCCGACGACCTGATAGGGCTGATCATTTACGATCAGAAATTGACCTAAGGCCGAGCCGTCGGGCCACATATGCCAGGCCAGAGTCTCGTTCCCGATAACCACGCGCGGCGAGCCGGGACGGTCCCCAGAGTTAAAGTCGCGACCTCGAATGAGCGGTATCTTCAGAGTCTCGAAATACCGTGGTGCGATCTCATGGTACTCGACGTGGTACTGGCTGGCCACCGGCTCCGGCGCCTGTCTGGGCAACCTGACCGAAACCTCACCGGTGCTCAGCCATACCGCACCGATGCCCCGGCCAAGACTGGCCGACTGTACGCCGGGGAGGGCTTCAAGCCGGCGCACGACCTCTCGGTGAAACGCCTGCGCCTTCTCAGGGTCGTAGCGTACGAGCCTTGGTCTCAGCCGTAGCAGAACAATGTGTTCGGGGTCGAAATTCGCGCCTCGCCTCACACCGGCGGCGCTGCGGACGAGTAGACCAGCCGAGATGAGCAAAGTCAAAGAGAGGGCGACTTGCCCAACGAGCAGCCCACCCCACAGGTTGGTGCCATGAGAGCTGCTCACTGCGCCCTCATCCTTTAATGCTGGCGTCAAATCCTGGCGTGTACATTGAATCGCGGGCACCAAACCGAACAGAAATCCGGTGAAGGCCGAGAGCAGAAGGGAATATGCGAGCACCAGCGGGTTCAGACTCAGATCGTAGAAGCGCGTGTAGCCCTCTGCATCAGTAGTGTAGAAGGCCAGCAGCAGGTCCTTGGCCCAAAGGGACATTGCCAACCCCAATGTGCCTCCGATCAACGCCAGCAGCAGACTCTCGGTCAGGAGCTGTCGAATGAGACGTGTCCGGCTGGCGCCAATTGAAAGGCGCACAGCAATCTCCTTGCGGCGAGCTATCCCGCGCGCCAGAAGGAGGCCGGCCAAATTGGTGCAGGCGATCAGAAGCAGCAGGCTCGCCACGACCATGAGGAGTTGCGTCTGATCCCTGAACCAGCTCCTGTCGATGATCCGCAGGCCAACGGCGGGAAGCAGGCTGGCGCCCCGGCCTTTGTTGGTGGCGGGAAATGCCGTGGCAAGGTGGCTGGCCAAGCTGGCCAATTCGGCTTGCCCGTCTGCCAGCTTCCGGCCGGGAGCCCGCCGACCCATCACATCTAAAATCCGGCAATCAAAAGTGAATCCATCGCACCACCGGTAGCCCAACTGCAGCATCATCGTGGGAATCCACATCTCGTTAGGAAGGCCTACCAATACCCCGTGGAAATCCTCGGGCGCAACGCCGATCACCTCAAACAGCGTCCCATTCACCCGAATCTGCTTGCCGAGTATGGACGGGTCACCCCTGAACCGCCTCTGCCACAATCCGAAGCCGATCACCGCTACAGGATTGCGGCCGGGCACAGCATCTTCCTCCGGCAGGAAGAATCGTCCCAGAAGCGGCCGGATTCCGAGCATCGAGAAATAGTTTGCGGAGACGACAGCCCCTTCGACTTCCCTTGAGTCGCCGTCTGCGACAACGTTCAAAGGGGCGGTCGAATAGTGGGCGGCGAGCGCCTCGAACGACGTGCTGTGGTCGCGGAGATAGGCGTACTCTGGATAGGCAAAGCCTTCATATCCGCGACCGTCGCTGTTGCTGTAAACATTCACCAGCCGGTAAGGCTCGCGCACCGGCAAAGGTCGGTAGAACAGCGCATTCACAAAGCTGAAGATGGTCGTGTTGGCGCCAATTCCCAGAGCCAGAATCAACACCGCCACAAAAGTGAAGCCTGGGGTCTTCCTCAGATTCCGGATTGCGTGCCGAAGGTCATTAAACATGGTGGTTAGCCGAAGTTCAAAGTTCAAGGTCCAAAGTTCAAGGTCCAAAGTCTAAGGTCTACGTTTTAAGCCTGGGTCCAAGTGCAAGGGTTTCGGAGCTTCGGAATATGAACTCGCGAACCATTTCAATCGGTAATCGGAAATCGGCAATGCCGACGCTCATGGCGTAATGCCACCATTTTAGTGCTTTACTCGACGGAAATCATTCTTTGTTTTTTGAACATGACAGCCGTGCAGCGCGAATTTGACAACCTGGACCGTTCAGTAAAGAATGGAGTGACTGCTCTGTAATCAGAGTTGGATTTGGCGATGAGGATGCCAGCACGCGATAGCCAGGGTCGTCAAAATTTTTCGCACCTTGAGGGGGCGCAGGGGGATGTCCCTGGAAGGACTTACCCCTGTTCATTGCGACCCCCATCCTGATCATCCCGCTCGCAATTGCCGCGAAGTCTCGTCTCTCCCTGGAGGAGATCGCCCTTTATGTCGGCGCCTTCGGGGCCGTGGGGCATCACTTGCCTGGCATGATGCGTGCTTATGCCGACCGCGAACTGTTTGAGCGATTCAGGTTGCGCTTCCTTTTGTCGCCCTTGTTTCTGTTGACAATTTGCGTTCTGTTCGAATTTTGGAGACTTACTGGCCTCCAAGTCCTCCTCTTGTTGTGGGGGGTATGGCATGGTTTGGCGCAGGTCTACGGATTTGCACGTATCTATGACGCCAAAGTGGCCTCAATCGCTCCCCTGACAGCTCGACTGGATTGGTGTCTGTGCGTAGCCTGGTTCGGAGCGGGAATGTTGTACTCGCCTGGCAGGATGGCTCTCTTGTTGGAAGCGTTTTATCGATCAGGCGGCCCGTTGCTGCCGACAGCCGGCGTTCGGCTTTTTCAGAGTGCTTGGGGCATCTCCACGCTGGCCATTAGTCTCCTGTTCTTGACAAATACTCTGAGGCAATGGCGTCGGGGTC
Organism: Acidobacteriota bacterium; assembly: GCA_003224715.1. GTDB lineage: Bacteria > Acidobacteriota > Terriglobia > Versatilivoradales > Versatilivoraceae > QHZQ01. The sequence continues at coordinate 4,083 of QHZP01000351.1, forward strand.
AACCTTCCAACCCGGGTAAGTTGTGGATGATGACTATCAGCTTCGGCTTCTGGTGGTATGCGATGGTGGGCATCTCCAATGTCGTAGTCGGCATTGCTCTGTTCGAGATATTTCACGACGTGCAATACCTGGCCATTGTGTGGATCTACAATCGCAAGCGCGTCGATAGAGCTCGTCATGTGGGTGCATTCATGCGCTTCCTCTTCCGGCGAAGTGGGCTGATGATCGGGTTGTACGTCGGCATGGTGTTTGCATACGGGTATGTCAAATTGCTTGCGGATAGGATCGACCAGGAGACTGTTCAGCGCGCTCTCTTTGGGTTCATAAC
>QHZP01000352.1 GCA_003224715.1 Acidobacteriota bacterium
ATGGTGATTCCTTCCTGGCTTACGAAGGCTCTCGAAATGACGGACCATTCCTGAATCCGGCTCGTTTCAAGCGGGACAATGTGACGGCCAATTACACCTGGAAGATGGATGAGAGCCAGGCTGTTGGATTCAAGCTCAACCTCGGGCGAAATGACTTTTGCTCTTCAGGACAAATTCCGCTCGATGAAGTGGCGGCCGGACGGCTCGATCGTTTTGGTTTTGTGGATCCGGATGACGGTGGCCGGGTCCGCACCGGAATCTTGGGAGCTTATTACAAAAAGGAATGGAAAGAGGGTGACATCCTAAAAGTTGATGGCTTTTTAGGACGCTCGCTCTTCGATTTGTATTCCAATTTTACTTTCTTCCTGAATGATCAGACTCACGGTGACGGGATTCAGCAGCATGACTCTCGCCTGCAGGAAGGCGCCAATGCCCAGTATCTTCATCCCTTCAACCTTCTTGGACAACGGGCGCTTTTTGTTGCCGGCAGCAATTTTCACGACAACCAAATCAATGTCGGGCTTTATCCCCGGATCCAGCGCGATCCGACGGGCGTGACCACCAGGGCCAATGCGCACGTGACCAACACAGCAGGCTATCTGCAGCAGGGCGTCGATCTGTGGCAAGGCCGTCTCCACCTGGATGGCGGCTGGCGTTATGACTTCTTCCGATTCGACGTAGAGGACAAGATCGATCCCCTATTGAGCGGGACCCAGGAAGCCTCAAGACTTCAACCCAAAGCCAACCTGGCCTTCACGCCTTCGCACCGAATCCCTTTCACTTTGCATTTGAATTATGGGCGTGGGATCTCCAGTCAGGATGCCCGTGGCGTTGTCGAAAGGCCTTCAGCCCCTCGCATTGCAACCACTGATTTCTATCAAATCGGGACGTCTCACAATTGGCGGCGTTTTTCATTTAGCACGGACATGTTCCTGATCGATCGTTCCAACGAGCAGGTGTATGTTCCAGACGATGGGGGCTTTGAATTTAAGGGTCCCAGTCGGGCTTATGGGTTTGAAGCCAAAAGCTCGGTTCAATTTACACGCTATCGGACCCTTCCCAGGATCTATGTGGATAGCGCTCCGCACGCGGCCTCCAATGCGGGCCTGACGCTGGCCGGGTGGCGGGGTTTCACTGGCTCCTTGCGATTTCGCTATATTGGAAACTATCGTTTGGATGGATTGGATCCGACGATTCGAGCTTCGGGCCTCACAATCCTGGATTTCAGCACGGCCAAACAGATTCGCCGCTGGGTGGACTTTAATTTCTCGGTCGACAATTTCGGCAACAAGACTTATTACGAAACGCAAAATTACTTTCCCTCTCGCTTACGGCCCGGAGACCCTGTCATTACCCGCATTCACGGCACTCCCGGATATCCCATCGGATTTACAGTCGGGCTTACGTTCCGATCGGGAGAAAAGTAAGCAACGCCTTACACGTATTAGAATACGAGCGGCACGGATGCCCCGGCTGCCTCTGAGAGCCCTGTAAGCGCGGTCGAAGCGACATCTGGACCAGGATGCAATTGCAGGCGCGCTCTGGTATAGTAATGGCGTTTCCGGGAATATTTCGTGGTGCTGAATACATGAACCTCGGATCTTAATTAAGACATGAAGCTCGCTGTAGCCAGGCCATGACTGCCGGCATTCGTTACAGGAAACTCAGCAAAGAATACATTGCGTCCAGCGTTTGGTAGCAACCGCTGTGGTAGAACCAGCCTACCGAATCAGTGTGGCCCGGCGCCAGCCCAGCCAAAGGAGTTCCTCTTCCCCCAGTGAATTCGGAATCGATCATTATTTTCTGTTTTCAGGCGTGCCTCTGCAGCTACCTTGGCGGGGCGATCCTTTCTTTGGTCCTGGATCGCTGGCAAAAGGCTGCCAACCTGATCGGGTTTTCCTGCGCGGTTCTCGGCGGACTGGTGGGATGTGTGGCCTCCATTCTCGTCTTGAACCGGTCGATCTTTCCTTCTCTCCTTGTATGGCCCTTCCAGATGCCCCTCTTTACCTTTTCCATACATCTGGATGCCCTGGCCGGCTTCTTTGTCTTGGTGATCTCTTTGTTGGGGCTCGCCATTTCCATCTATTCCCTCGGTTACGCTGCCCAGTATTATGGCATTAAGAATGTAGGCGCCCTGGGCGCGTTCTACAACTTGCTGCTGCTCTCCAATACTCTGGTCTTTTGCGCCGGCAACGCCGTCTTTTTCCTAATTACCTGGGAAATGATGTCTCTCTTCGCTTACTTGCTGGTCAGTTTTGAACACGAACAGCCAAAGACCCGGCAGGCGGGCATTCTTTTTTTCATCATGTCACACATCGGCACGGGTTGTCTGGCTATCGGCTTCCTCCTGCTCTTCAAGGCGGCCGGGACCTTCAACTTTGGCTCGTTCCATCGAATAGGACCCCAGCTCTCTTCGCTGGAGCTGAACGCGGCCTTTCTCCTTTTTCTGGCGGGTTTTGGAGTTAAGGCCGGCATTATCCCGTTACACATCTGGCTTCCTGAGGCCCATCCCGTGGCGCCTACCAATGTCTCGGCGCTGATGTCTGGCGTACTGATCAAGAGCGGGATTTACGGTTTAGCCCGAGTTCTTTTTGACTTCCTGGGAACTCCACCGGTCTGGTGGGGCGTAACCGTGCTTCTGCTGGGTTCGGTTTCCGCTTTGCTGGGTGTGCTCTATGCCTTGGTAGAACACGACCTCAAGCGATTGCTGGCCTTCCACAGCATCGAGAATATTGGAATCATCTTGATGGGGCTGGGAAGCTCTCTGGTGTTTCTTTCCTTTGATCATCCGGTGCTGGCGGCACTGGCGTTGATAGCCGGACTCTACCATACCATTAACCATGCCTGCTTCAAGGGGTTACTCTTTCTGGGAGCGGGGTCCGTCCTGCATGCCACTCGCACCAGGAATATGGAAGACCTGGGTGGGTTGATCAAGAAGATGCCAGGGACCGCTTTTTTCTTCCTGCTCGGCTCCGTAGCGATTTCGGGTTTACCGCCTCTGAATGGATTTATCAGCGAGTGGCTGACCTATCAGTCGTTACTTCAAGGCTTCGGCAGCACCGAGAAGCTATTGCGATTGATCTTCCCCATCACCGGAGCGCTGCTGGCTTTGACGGCAGCCCTGGCCGCAGCTTGTTTCGTGAAAGCCCTCGGGATTACTTTTCTAGCTTTGCCCAGGAGCCGGCAGGCTGAGCAAGCCCACGAGTCATCCGGCTCGATGCAGGCGGGGATGGCTCTGCTGGCTCTGGCCTGCGTTTTCCTGGGATTGTTCCCGATGATCTTTCTTCCTATGCTGGATTCGGCGACGCAACAACTAGTCGGACAATCGATCAGCAGCCAACTGATTGCGGCCGACGGGTGGCTCTTAACGGCTCTGGGAGTGGAAAAAGGTTCAATCTCCACTTTGGGGATGGTTTCTCTCTTCCTGGTGTTGCTGCCCTTGCCGGTGGCGTTGCGGCTGGTCTTTTCTCGTCAAGCCAAGCACGAGCTGGGCGAGACCTGGGACTGTGGCCTGGACCAGCTGACTCCACAGATGGAGTACACTGCCACTGCCTACTCCAAGCCCCTGCGCATGATCTTTCGGGCGATCTACCGGCCTAGAAGACAAGTGCAGGCCGATTTCGAAGTGTCGCGCTATTTCACCAAGTCCATTCGCTTCGAAACCCACATTGAACCGACCTTTGAGAAACTGCTCTATCGCCCCTTGAATCGAGCTATCTTGCGCCTCTCGCGGCGAATCCGTTGGGTTCAAATCGGTAGCCTGAATGCTTATCTGTTCTACATCTTTCTCACCCTCTTGGCCTTGTTGCTCTGGGAGAAGGTTTACTGAAGTCGCGGAAGAATTGGATGGACATCAATCGGCCATCCCTACCCCTGGGAGATAGCGGATGAAGTCCTGGTTGCTGCAAGCTGCGCTGCAAATGGTTTTGGCTTTGCTTTTGTCGCCTCTGGTCAGCGGTTTCATCCGCAAGCTGAAGGCGAATCTGCAAAACCGCCGCGGTCCCGGACTGCTGCAGCCCTATCACGATCTTTTCAAGCTGATCCGCAAGGGAACGGTTGTATCAGAGCACGCTTCCTGGCTCTTTCGCGTTACCCCGTATATCGCCTTCCTGGCGGCGTTGATGGTCAGCCTGATGATCCCCATGGTGACAGCCCTGGTTCCTCTCAGTTTCTTTGGCGGTGTTCTGGCGGTCGTTTACCTGCTGGCGCTGGGGCGTTTCTTTGTCGCCCTGGCTGCCCTTGACACGGCCAGCGCTTTTGGCGGCATGGGGAGCAGCCGGGAAATGACCATCTCGGCCATCGCCGAGCCGGCCATGATGTTGTCAATCTTCACCGTGGCGATCACAGCCGGCTCTACCAATCTGGGCTGGATGGTCCAGGCTGCGCTGCAGCACCAGGAACGGTTCCTCAGTCCTTCACATATCCTGGCCTTTGTTGCCATGTTTATTGTGCTGATTGCTGAGACGGGACGGCTGCCGGTGGATAACCCCGCCACTCACCTTGAACTGACCATGATCCACGAGGCCATGATCCTGGAATACTCGGGACATTACCTGGCTTTAATCGAGTGGGGAGCAGCCCTGAAGCAATTGGTTCTGATGACCCTGCTGGTCAATATCTTTTTTCCCATTGGGGTGGGCGCCCGTTTCAGCCTGGCTTCAGTGGTAGTTGGGCTGGCGGCTTATCTAGGCAAGCTCTTCCTTTTGGCTTCGGCGGTGGCTCTGGTTGAGACCTCCAATGCCAAGTTGCGGCTCTTTCGTGTGCCGGACTTCTTGGCAGTGGGATTCATTCTGGCTGCGCTGGCGTTGGCATCGACTTTCATTTTTTGAGGGAGCCAGACAGTCCATCCGCCGCTCCGGTCAAGGTAGAACCAAGTCGACACGTTTAGACCATTGAGTATTATGTTTTACGACGACATCCAGTTTGGAACCCGGATGATCACCTTGATGGCTGCCGGCATGCTCGTGACTCAGCTTCTCATTGTCGGGCAAAGGCTCTTGCCCACATCCATCCGTCTTTTCAGTCTGCAATCCTTTCTGCTGGCCTGCCTGGCTAACACAGTGGCCTACTTCAATCACGCCCGGCATATTTATATCGCTGCGTTTTTGACCTTGTTGCTCAAGGTGATTGTGATGCCGTTGTTCCTGAACCGTATTGTCAAACGCACGAGCGAGACAACAGAAGTCCAAAGTTACCTCAACACACCCGTCTCGATTTTGATTTGTGGAGGATTGACCTTGATTGGCTATATGGTGGCGCATCCCTTCATCAAACCTCATCAAAGAGGTCACAGCACTCTGGCTGTGGCCACGGCTCTTTTCCTGATGGGATTCTTCCTGATGATGAACCGTCGCAAGGCCATCTCCCAGGTCCTGGGCTTGCTGACCGCGGAGAACGGACTGTTTCTGGCGGCGATCTCCTTGACCTATGGCATGCCGTTGATCGTCGAGCTGGGCATCTTCTTTGACGTGCTAATCGCCGTGATGATCTTCGGGATCCTGGTGTATCGGATCTCGGAAATTTTTGATTCCCTGGACACCAGCAAGTTGAGGCGTCTGCGAGGGTAACCGATGACTCTGCTCTTTCTATTATTGGCGCCTCTGGCCGAGAGTTCGGCCTGCCTGATGCTGCGTTCGCGCGTCCTGATGGAGCGCGTCAGCATCGCCTCCGCCAGCCTTAACTTCATTCTGGCCATTATCCTGGTCAGAGACGTAGGGCGTTACCAATCGGTCAGTCTGTTAAGGGGATTTCTGTTTGCAGATGCTCTGAGCGCTCTGGTGATT
>QHZP01000353.1 GCA_003224715.1 Acidobacteriota bacterium
CGGATATCGCGCCACTTAGTGGGGCCACAACAGCCATGATAAGCGGCTGGGCCGTGAGCAATAGGCCTGCCTGGGCGGGCCCAAGGCCGCGCCCGTGGATGAGATAGAACGGTAGCAGAAACACATTGCTGTAGGCGCAGATGTAATTAAGCACGGCGCTCGCAGCAGCAGCAGAAAACAAGCGATGTCGAAACAAGCTCAGGTCGAGCATGGGATTGGAAACACGCTGTTCGATGAGTACAAAGGCCAACAACAGTACCGCCGCCGAGACCAGCAAAAGCAGGATGGACGGGGAGGTCCAGCCCCAATCATGCCCCTTGTTTAGCCCCAAGAGAAGTCCGACCAGCCCGCCAATGAAAGTTATGGCGCCCAGCAAGTCGAACTGTTTTATCTGTTCAACCGGGGAATCGCGTGGGATAAAGCGAAGACTAAGCGCTAACGCCAGCAGTCCAATCGGGACGTTGACGTAGAAGACCAGCCGCCAGCTGAACTGTTCCGTCAACCATCCACCTAGAGAGGGTCCCACCGTCAGGCCCACGTAGGTCATGGTCGCTTGTAAGCCGAGGGCCCGGCCACGCTGTTCGGCCGGAAAGTTCTGGGTCAGAATGGCGGGAGAGTTGGCAAACAGCATGGCAGCTCCCAGAGCCTGCAGTGCTCGAAAGAAAATAAGCGCTGTTACTGTGGGCGCCATTCCGCACAACACTGAACCGAGCACAAAGATTCCGAAGCCTGAACAATAGACTGGTTTGTGGCCATGCAAATCACCCAGGCGGCCAAAACTAAGCAGCATTCCGCTGACAACCAACAAGTAAATGGTAACAACCCACTCAATGGTAGCCACGCCGCTGCCGAAGGCGTGATTTACCACGGGCAGAACCGTGTTGACGACGCTGCCATCCAGGGCCGACATGAAGGTGCCAACACCAACCGCCAGCAGCACCCACCATTTGCCGGGCCTTTTGGCGTTCTCCGATCCCAATTCTCCGGCTGTCATTTGAGACGTTGAAGACCCTTTCATGGCGCACATCATCCTAAAAACGGCAGTTAGCCAGAGAGGCACAGAGACCTCAGAGGCGGCAGATAAGGAGTTATATCTTCGCAAAACCTTGAAAAATTGTTACCCCCTGGGTGAGGATAAAGCACCTGAAAACCGCCCGCCTTTTGACTTGCTCTGTCACTCTGCCCCTCCGTGGCAATTTCAACGGCCGGATTTAGTTAGGATCATAGGTTCTAGCCCATGATTCCAGCTCGACGAGGCGTGGATCCCCACCTCACGGTAGCCGTCTTCCAAACTGAAAATGTGCAATTCCCGGTTGGGACTTTTCTTAGGAAGATCAAGTGACGGAATGGCCGGGGTTGATTCGGTACTGCCAGGCAGACGCGTTCGAAGAAGCGGTCTTGCCCTCCGACTCCAACGGCTCCTGAACGCTAGCTACAATGCGGTTGAGCACATCACGGTGGGGCGAGAGAGAGCAGGCGGGATCAGTGTTGCCAGCATCGCCCGTGAGGAGGGCAGCCTGGCAACGGCAACCGCCGAAATCGATTTCGCGCCGATCGCAGCTGCGGCAGGGCTCTGGCATCCAGGCAGTTCCGCGAAACTGGTTGAACGCCACCGATTCGGCCCATATCCACGCCAGCGAGTGTTGACGGATGTTATCAAAGTGAAGCCCCTTGATCTCGCAGGCTGTGGGACAGGGAAGTACATCGCCCACGGGGTTCACCGTCAGATAACGCCGGCCCCAACCGTTCATGCAGGGCTTGGGGCGATCGCCATAGTAGTCCGGCAAAATATAGAGGATGTCCATTTTGCCGCGAAGACGCACCTTGGCAACCGCCGCGATCCGGTCTGCTTCTTCCAGCTGAGCTCGGGTCGGCAACAGCGCTTCTTTGTTTTTAAAGGCCCAACCGTAGAATTGCGTGTTGGCTAGTTCCAAGCGTTCTGCGCCTACCTCCTCGGCCAGTGCAATGATCGATTCCAGGCGCCCAAGGTTCTTTCGGTGTAATACCACATTGAACGTCAACGGAAAGTTTAAGTCACGAACTAAACGGGCAGCTTCGCGCTTCCTCTCGTGTGCCGCGGTCCCGGCAATCGAGTCGGCCAGCGAGGCCTCAGCGGCTTGAAAACTGATTTGAACACTGTCCAGTCCGGCGGCTTTCAACCGTTCGGCCCGGTCGCGAGTCAAGCCCAGGGCACTGGTGATCAGGTTGGTGTACAGCCCAGCCTCCCGTGCGGCCGCCACTAGTTCTGCTAGGTCAGGACGCACCAGCGGCTCACCTCCGGAGAACAAGACGTGCAGCACCCCGAGATCACCCGCCTGGCTCAGTGTGCGTCTCCACTCCTTTGTGGTCAATTCAGCACCGGTTGGGGGGTATTGTGTGGGATTGGAACAGTACGGGCAGTGCAGCGGGCAGCGGTAGGTAAGCTCGGCCAGAAGGCCAAACGGACGGGGAAGGGACGACTCGGAGTTGGCTGCGAGCCCTTGCTGAACTGCTACTTCCTACTGTCCAGTGTCTTTGGTGTCCTTCATGGTTAGGTCTCCATCACTGCCCGTCTCCTTCGGAGATCAGATCCAGCAGTCCGCGTTTGCGCAGCCGATCCAAGTACTCGGCGACATCAGCTGACAACCTGTCGGGAGATGACCCGTAGCGCTCAGACAATGTCGTGACCATCTCTTGGAAGGTGCGTTGGCCGTCGCACAGTCCCACAATTGCCGCCCCCGTTTCGTTGAGGAGCAACACGCCTTCTGGATAGAGCAGAACCAGCTTGCCGCTAAGCTTATCGGTCTGCACACGGGCTTTCGCAGCCAACCGAGGACGGGTTCCAGGTGACAGGGCCTGGTTGTGTGGCTCATCATTCATAACTCGGTTTCATCTCAAACCAACCAGGCATTTGCTGACTCCGCGGAAGAATTAGGCCCGTTCTAAAACCCTCGCAAAAACAATGCGCCGAATTTTTCATTAGCCCCGTGCTTCAGCGCGGGGACTCCTTCGATGGTTTTTGTTCTTCTTCCACTTCTTCAGTCAGCGGCGCTGGGCCCAGCGCCGCTGACTGAAGAAGTGGGGAGCATGTGATGCCTCTCCCAAACCCCGTCCCAAACCCCGTGCTTCAGCACGGCGCTAATGCAGAGCAGGACTCCGGTGCGTTGATGTGTGTCGTTTGCTCAGACGCCGTTTTATATCTTACTCGGGCTTACACTCGTACTCGATTTGTGCTTAACCAAACTCCGCCTGCGGGCCGTGACGATAAGCCAGCATCATGGCATCGAGCATAGCCCACAGGAGATCGCATTTGAATGACAGCGCCCGGACCGCCTCTTCCTGGAGATCCTGTGTGTTGCAGTAAGTTACCGTCAGCTCGAGTCCCCGCTCGGAATCCATTCGGGCCTGAGTCAGACGAGAGCGGAAATACTCGAGGCCCCACGAGGGTATCCAGGGGTAGTACTTTTCGAAGGCGGCCAGACGTTCGCGCATCAAGTCGGGAGCGAATAGTTCCGTCAACGAGGAAGCCACCGCGACGGGCCACGGCTTGGTACGCGCAAAGCTGACGTAAGCGTCCACGGCAAACCGGACGCCAGGTAAAACGTGCCGCTGGTCCAGCGTCTCCTCACGGGTCAAGCCGGTTGCTTCAGCCAGACGCAGCCAGGCTTCGATCCCACCTTCGCCGTCGCGCACGCCGTCGTGGTCGGTGATGCGGTGCAGCCAGAGCCGGCGCACCTCGCGGACAGGGCAGTTGGAGAGGATGGCTGCATCTTTAACAGGGATATTCCGTTGATAGTAGAAACGATTGGCGACCCAGCCGCACAATTGTTCTTCAGTTAGTTGGCCTGTATTCATTTGGCGATGAAACGGATGCTTGTCGTGGTAGCGGGTCATCCCAGCGGCTCGCAAGTTAGCCAAAAATGTTTCTTTATTCCAAGGTGTGGCTCGACCGTGTTCCATCTGATTTGCTGTTAAAGCGTGAATTCCAGGCCATCCCAACCGATCTCAACTCCAGCAGACTCGACGGCGGCGCGTTCAGCGGAGTCCTCAAGCAACATGGGATTCGTGTTGTTGATATGAACGTAGATCTTACGCCGAATGGGTAATGAGCTTATCCGAGCCAGGCTGCCCTCTGCCCCCCCGACAGGGAGGTGGCCCATTTGGGCGGCAGGAATTGTCCCGGCTCCCATCGTCTCCATTTCATTCTCACTCCAGAACGTGCCGTCCAATAATAGGGCTTCACAGTCGCGCATCTGGCTCAGTGTGTTATTGTCGAGCGCGGCTACATCAGGCATGAACAGCAATCGTCCGCCTGTCCTCTCGTCCACTATGCGATAAGCCATGACGTCGCCAAGCCCAGGTGAGTTCCGCCCTGCCAGGTAGCGCGGAGGCTTGCCCGCAACCGGGAACGCATCGTAGTGTAGGCCGCTGGGAGAATGATCGGCACAAAGCAGCGGGCTCGGTTCGGCTGCAATCTCACGCCAGTCCACCCCGGAGTAACATTCCAGGACCTGAGCTAACCGAAGTCCCTCCGTTAAGGCGCGCCGCACCGTGGGGGTAACGTACACAGGCAGGCGCGACCCTTCACGAAGGATCAATAGGCCCAGACTATGGTCAAGGTCAGCATTGGTGAGGAGAACCGCTTCCAGACTGGTTCCACGGACGCTGTTCGGCGAGGGCAGCAAAGGTGGAAAGGATTCGATCTGGAAGCGTATGTCAGGCGAGGCGTTCAGCAAAAACCATCGTCTGCTGTCTGCACTAATTGCCACACAAGACTGGGTCCGCGGCTGGGCTCGTAACCTCCCGGAGCGAAGCCCGCGGCAGTTGGAACAATTACAATTCCATTGGGGAAAGCCACCGCCAGCCGCCGTTCCCAGCAAGCGCACTTGCATTTCTCCTCCAGCATTATTCTAATCGTGTGCGCTCGAATAACGCAAGGATGCTCCTGGAGGCAGCAAGGAATCCAAGGCTTAATTATTAACGGGGATTCAAGGAAGAACCGCTGAGCGGTGCCGAATTCAAAACTAAATTTGGAGCCGGCGCGCCACGATCGCCCCTAACGGTTATCATGAATATCATTGTGGCGGCCAACTGTACTGTTCCACTCAGCGGCCTTTGAGATTTCTGCGACAAAATATTTTAAGACGCTGCCCAAGACGACTTCTTAGCGGGCGCTCGCATAAGCAGTGCATTCAGCGTTAACACCCACTTCTTCAAAATCAGGCTTAATCCAGCTATTTTCCACTCAATTCACCCCCCTTCCGATTTGTTACGCTTCAAAGACACCTTGGGTTCGATTCACAAAAAAATAGAGCTTGAAGACTTAGCTCAGTCAAAGTAACTGAATATTTATACTGAATTTGCTTGGTTTTTGCAAGAAAAGAATGAAAGGGAACGTAATGCGATTGGGCGGTGTCATCTTGATAGGTCAAGACACGGATTTGCCACCGCTTATGCGCGGTTCCTTGGCTGCCAGGGAGCGAGATGAACCCGATACAGAGCAGTTACGCAGGCACATTACCCCTTTCGTACCCCAAATTCCGGGCATTCGTTGGCTATTTCGACTCGTAGAATGAACAGCCAAGAAAAATAGGTATTCCTCTTGCACCTTTAATTGTGATAGTTAAGGCTATTCTGAGAACAAAGACGGCAAGAAAGGAAAGGTGTCGCCGGAGAAAGCTGGAGGCCTTGAAGAAAGATACCGGGCGAAAGGCCTAAACCAAGGTTGCTTGGGGCAGCAATCCGGCTGCTTCAGTGGAGTTGGCTCTTCGGGAATTTCTGAAGGCACGCCTTAAGTGACACACTACCCATATCCCGGCGGAAGTGGGCCACCTTGAATTTAAAGGCATAAGATCTCCGCCCGGGCGATATTCCAGATGATGAACCGGCGCCTTCCAGTTTCTCGTCGAGAGTGCAGCTTCATTCCGACCTTAACCATCAGACGGGTACTGTTCTCTTGAGCGTCCACCACAAGACCTTCTCAGGGTGGACTTTAGTCGATCATGCTATGGCGGCATGAGATCGGGGGACAGCATACAAATTCAAGTGCCATCCAAACTGTTCTTGTGGCTACTCTGGCTGATGGTCGGCATAGGCGCATCCTGGATCGTCCCCTCAAGCCTGGGATCCTTGCAGTTCCAGGGAGATAATACGCACTCTGAGAGCACTGTCGTCGTTACGGGGCTGTGGGCGGCGAAAACAGGACATTTGTATCCGGCGATTCATCAGCCGCCCTTCACGCCGGCTCCTTATGGTCCCCTGCTCTATATGGGATTGGCCGCAATAGCGAAAGTTGGTGCAAGCAGTTTTGAACAGTTACTGGTTGCCGGCCGGTTCGCGGTGTTCACCTGCTACCTAGCTCTAATCGGGCTTGTCTTTCTATGGGCACGCCGCGTTGGATTCAGTTATCCCCTGGCTGTCTTGTGTGCAGGATTCGTTCTTCTGATTAGAGACTTCACTTGGTGGAACGCGAGTGTACGGCCCGATGTCCCCGCACTGCTCCTCAGCTTTCTAGGATTTTCTTTGGCCAGCCGCCGCGAATCACCAACCCAAAGAGATCTGTTACTCAGCGGCAGCTTAATGGGAATTGCTTTACTGATCAAGCAGTCCTCGATAACGGCACCCCTAGCCGCTTTGCTCTGGCTGGCGTCAAGGCGCTTATATCGTGGGGTCGGAACTTTGATTGCCGGAGTGATCCTGCCCATATTGTTGGTTTGTGTTTTTCTTTGGGTTCGAAAGGAACCGTATCTTGAACACATGACCGTGATGTGCAGTGCTTTCCTGGATCCGTTCGGCGCGGTGAAACTTTTGTTAATCGATCTCTTGGAAAGGCCCTTTCATCTGATGCTACTCACATTGGCACTTTCCGGTGGGCTAATTGCTTTCCTTTCAGATGGGGCGCGAGCCCAGCTTCTGGCACTCTACTTTCTTCTGGCTTGGGTCACGGCTTTCTTGACGTTGTTCCAGAGTGGAGGAAGTAACAACTACCTCCTTGAACCGTGGCTGGTGTCAGCTCTGCTGACGCCGTTTGCCGTCCAAAACATTCAATCAAAGTGGAAAAGTAGCTCCGATGCACTCAGGCTTGCCTTTATTCTTTTCCTGGGTTTTCAGCTACTACATGGTTTAAGGGCGTGGCGATGGTCTTGGGCGAAGCCCATCTCGGAGACACATAAGGAGTTGGCGCGAATGCTGGAGGGGCAAAGACTCTTGTCGGACATTCCTTACGTCGCTGTTCACGGCAGAAATCCGGAATTGCTGGATGGTTATCTCATGCATATCTTAGAACTTCGAGGACGCTGGTCTCCTGCGCCGATCCTAAGAAACCTGCGAAACAAAGTTTACGATGCCGTGGTGGTCAGCTTTGTTGAGGACCATTTAGCCAATTATCGGGGCTATACGTTTTACAGTCATTCGATCTTAGGGGAAATTGTGCGCAACTACTCTGCCTCTTGGACTTGCCAGGGTGGGGTCGTGTTTCTGCCAAAGGGAAAAAATTCCAGTCTGCAAAATGAAACCACAAGGACTTTCGCGGGAACGACCTGTAAGTCCGCTGACCCGGCCGCTGTTGTACAGTTATTAGCCGGGAGCGGAGTGAATATTTCTCAACAGATGCATGACTAAAGTCGTGAACGCCAGTGCTTACAGACTGGCACCGGCACCTTTTCAGAGCTTTCTGC
>QHZP01000354.1 GCA_003224715.1 Acidobacteriota bacterium
GTAACAGAAACCACCCTCGCTCCCGGCGAGAAAGACGCGCTGGACCGGCATGGCTACCTCCTGTTGCCGGCCGTTATGGATGCAGTTTGGTTGGAGCAGTTACGGGTGACGTTCGAGGGCGCCCTGGGTGAAGGACGGCAGACGGCCAATGTTCAGCAAAGCGGCACTCGACACCTGGGGGACTTGGCCAATAAAGATGAGGCCTTCGACGGTGTGTACACGCACCCGAAAGTGCTCGCAGCGGTCTACCACGTGTTGGGTCGCTCGTTTAGAGTACTGCACTTGAGTGGTCGTGATCCCTTGCCAGGGTACGGCCAGCAGGGGTTGCACGCTGACTGGACTCAGCGAGGGCCGTCGGAGCCATTCAGTCTTCACGCCGAACAATGGTGCGACGAGGCTGGTTCCAGGAACGCACCGTCTGGTGACGCCGCCCCCGAAGAAGATGGCGGCCCCGGCGAGCGGGCATCCCGATCAGACGCTTATCGTTGCCAAGGCGGGTTCGGCGTTGGTTTTCAACGGGCATCTGTGGCACAGCGGCACGCGCAACGAGACGAATCGGCCTCGGCGAGTATTACAGTGTCAGTTCGTGGCTCGGGACCTGATTCCGCCCACCCACAGGGGACCCAATCTCCCTGAGCGTTTGGGACAAGCCGCTCGATACATCTTGGGCGGTGGGGCGTGATCGCGATAGATGCTATTCCTGCCGAAAGTCGATAAGGCATGAGCCTATGGAACCAAAATGGCTTGAATGGGCTAAGGCTTTGCTGGCCCTATCTCAAAATGGTCTGGCATACTCACAAAATCACTTTGACATCGACCGCTATGAAGCAATCCGCGAAATCGCCTCTGAGATCATGGCTTCTTATGCGGGGGTTGAGAAGAATGTGGTGTTGAAGATTTTTGAGCGTGAAGCCGGCTATGCCACCCCCAAAGTTGACGTGCGCGGAGTCGTCTTCCAAGACAATAGAATCCTGTTAGTCAAAGAAGTTGCAGACGGCGGGTGGACCCTTCCGGGTGGATGGGCCGATGTCAATGAATCGCCTAAGGAATCGGTAGTGCGAGAGATACGAGAAGAGTCGGGCTACGAAACGAAGCCCACCAAGTTACTAGCGATCTATGACCGGAACAAACACAGCCATGTGCCGGCATTTCCCTTTCATGTGTACAAGCTCTTTATCCTTTGTGATCTGATAGGTGGCACATCATCTACCAGCGTGGAAACAAGTGACGTCGGCTTTTTTGGGGAGAATGAACTGCCAAATTTATCACTCTCTCGTGTGACGCCGGCCCAAATAAGGCGCTTGTTTGAGCATCATCGTAGCCCAGACCTGCCGGCAGATTTTGATTGAAGGGCAAGATGATGAATTGAATTGCATTATGTTGATCCCACACCCTTATCAGGCCCGGCCACTGGACTGGTATAAAACCAGCCGCCGCCCCTGCTAGCCTCTGTCGTTTCTCACGCCCTAACGGACGTGGTGATTAGCTGGACGACTGTTCGGGCCTTTTTTCCGTTGACAGGATATTACCGCCGACTACGGCTTTCCGAACGATTGGAGGACGCTGGTGGAGCGCTGCGACTTCCACTGTGCTCCACGCGGAAACCACCGCTGGGCGCTCCACGATTTCCACCTCCACTAAAGGCTCGCGGGGCGCGCTCGGTAACGATGGGTTTGCGCATTTCCAGCGGTGGTCGTTCAAATGAGCGTGGACTGGGGGAACGCATCTCTTGCCGGGGGGCAGCCGGACCCCGCCACTCGCTTCGGAAGGAAGGAGCGGACTCGGAAAACGATTCCAGGACCGGCTTTCCATTTGAGGTCTGGAGCTGAAGTTCCCCGAGCTCCGTTCTGACGTTGATGCTCGGGCTTGGGGAGTGAAGCGCTCCCAACCAGCTCGATTCTCACTCGGCCTGGAAGCTGAAGGACGGGATTGGAATGCCGCGTTTCCCGGGCCGCGATCCGGCCTGGAGGTAGGTTCCGACTGCATCGACCGTTCGGCGTTGCCTGCATTTGAAACGCGCTGCCAGTTAGGGCGGTTGGTCGAGGGACCCGGCACAAATTGAGACTGCGACCGAGTCGCTCTGTCCGATCGTGCCGGAGCAGACTCGAATTTTCGTGGCGACTCGGGCGATCTCGAAGAGGGAGTGGGCCGACTGTCTTGGGGCCGCGCGGCAGGAGCTTCTCTTCCTCGAACAGGCTGCGAGCTGCCACTTCCAAATCTCTGCCACCCTTGAGGCTGAGTGGGTTGAGCGGATGGATTTTCATTTCTGGCGGGAGAACTCGCGCCGGTCCGGGCTGACGGCTGCTGCCGGCCTATTGGGGCTGGCTGGCTCGTTCGTCCTTGTCCGCTGTTGGCGGGCTGACCAAACCGGCTCCAGCCTGCCCGGTGGACGCTTGCCTTATTGGTTTGGAGAGCTTGATCTCCCTGCACTCCGGGACGAGCTGTGGGGCTGTTCGGCCTCACGGAGCTCGGATTCGAGGCCGAAGGCCTTGCCGCTTGCGGACCTGTGAGGAGACGACTTGCATTGCTTTGCGTATTGCCTTGCACGCTGGGCTGTACCCTCGTATTGCCGTTTCCGGCGATGCGGATTCCCCGCGCAGCGGGGTCCAGCGGATTATGAGTTTGCACCATCTGCTGAATTGCCGCCGCATGGGTGGCAAAGGGCTGGGGTCCAGCGGGCGGCTGGCTCCTGGTGAAGAAGCGTTGGTTGTTATTAGATCGCGCGGGCAACGAGGCGGGATTGACCGTGCGATTGACTGGCCGCAAGCTGTCGCGTGTTGGCACGGCAGGCACAGTGCCCGCCACTAATTGGGCCTGGCGAAAGCTAGCCGCATTCACGGCCTGGGAGGTGCGCGGGATGCGTCCTCTGACAAAATCCTCCGTAGAGACTGTTGTGAGGGCGCGACGGGCTCGAGCATTGCTCAGTGCGGTCTGGACGTTAGAGATAAACGGTTGCCTGCCGTTGGCTAGTGGACCCACTCCTCTAACGTTGTTGATGTTGGTGATGTTTCTGACGTTGGTTATGTTGGTAACATTGATCGCGTTGTAGCCGTGACGGTAACCGTAACGGGAACCGTACCAAGGATAATAATAATCACACGGACCCACCGGCAACCACCCAATCGAGTTATAGCCGAATCCGAAGCCAAACCCCCAGTGGCGCCCGCCGAATCCAAAACCAAAGAATGAAACGTAGGCCGGCGCCCAAATCGGACGGAAGGCGGCATGAATGGGGCCCGGCCACCAGCACCAGGAACTGCCGTAATAGAACCAACGCCCATAATGGTAGGGGGCCCAACCCCAGGGCTCGTAGGAAACCCAGGTCCATCCCCAATAAGGCTCCCAAACCCAACGGCCCTGACGATAGGGCGCCCAGTCCGGATCTGCATAAGGAGACCAGACATAGTCGTAGCCAGGCACATAGGTCCAGTGCCCATAGCGGTCGAGATCGTGCGTCCCGGTGTAATAGCTGTTGGCATAACGCCAGCTTTGTGCTCCTTGGATGGTCCTATCCCGATCTTGATTCCAGCGGTCCCAATCGTCGTCTCCTGGAGCTCGCGTCACATGGTATTGAGGTTCCTCGGTGCCTTGAACGGTAATGAGGTCGCCCTTTTCCACCCGCGTGCTCCCCTGCGGCGTCGAAACTTCAGCTTGACCCTGGTGGACAATGACCTCCGTCTCGGAATCTGAATTCACTTGAATGCGATAGGTTCCTTCGTGAAGCGGACGCACGGCCACGTTGGGTGTGTCGATCTCTATATCAGCCTCGTTGCCTTTGAACACCGTGTAGGTAATAAGCCCGTGGGCAAGTTGGATCTGGAGGCGAGTGCGAGTGAGGTCGGCAATTTTGGCCTCGGACTGCTGGTCGAGACGCAAGACGTTGGCATGATCGAGCTCAATTTCCGTGCGTGAACGAGCGCCTGTCGAAACTTTGTCGCCTGGAACGAGTGGAGCGTTCAGTGTGGTTGCCACCCAATCGCCCGAATCGCCGCGCATGGTCGACACCTCACCATTAATCAAACTAATGCGTGCGACGCCTGGCTCCGATTCCTCAGCCACCAGGACCTTCGCGTGGATCAAAAAGCTTAGCGACAAAACCACAAAACCCAAGATCAAATTTTGTTTTTTCATGTCGTCCCCCTTGCTCCACCTTCGAGCCACACTTCTAACGACATCTTCACAAAAGCAAGATTGCGACCAGACTGCTTGAAAAATCCACTTCTTAGTATCCCTTCTCTTTCTTTGTAGTTGCAAGAAATGTACCAAAGGGCAACTGGAGTGGAGCGGTAGCGCTGTTGGCTGCTATCAGCCACACGGTGGCTGATTTCGGCCAGTAAGGGGAATCTAAGATTGCCTAGCAACTGTTCGATGCAATCCGTGTTAAAGAAAAAGTCATGCGTGCACGAACTTTCAGGTGTAGCGAACAACCGATCGACTATTTAACACCTAGGAGGAAATTCTATGAGAAAAGTAATGGGGATTCTGGTGTCACTTCTGCTGCTGGTACCGAGCCAGGTTCTTCTCAGCGCCCAAGAGAATCAAGGTGAGAAACTGGAGAGAAAAGGCGAGAGGTTAGAACGTCAAGGAGAAAGAAAAGAGAGAAGGGGAGAAAGGAAGGAAAGACAAGGTGAGAGATTAGAAAATCGAGGGGAGAAATTAGAGAATCGAGGCGAGCGGGTCGAGAACCGGGGCGCAAGATTAGAAAGAAGAGGCGAGAAGACAGGAAATGAAGCTTTGGAAAAGAAGGGTGAGAAAATAGAGCGCCGGGGTGAGAGAATAGAAAACCGCGGGGAAAACCTGCAGGTCATAGGCGAGAAGAAAGATCGGAAAGGTGAAAGGCTGGAAACCCGAGGTAAGAGGAGAGAGCGGAGAGGCGAAAGGTTAGAGAGAAAAGGTGAGAAGTTGGAAAAGCATTTTGTGAATTAACTACCTACTTTGCACGGCCCTCTGGTTCGGCAAGAGGGCCGCCTTCCCAGAGAACTATCTATACCAAGTTACGAAACAACAGGATACATTGAGCTCGAGCGATCCCTTTGGCTTTGGGTATCCTCCCTCAGGCGGCAGGGAAATGTGAAAGAATTAGCTATCGGGGGAAGGCCCCTCACCCCTGGCCCCTCTCCCCGTTGGGGCGAGGGGAACCCCCCTACAGTCCCCCCTTGCACAAGGGGGGACCAGAGGGGGGTGCTTAAATCCCTCGCCCCGCTGGGGAAGAGGGGTGAACGCTTGAGGAAGCGTTCACAAGGGCGGGTGAGGGGTCGTTCGAATTTTTTCACACTTCCAGGCCTGGGATGACGGGTTTGCATTTCTAAGACCTTGAATAAGCCATATGAATTCAGCCCTCGTCCGGCAAACCCATCTTGGAAAGGCGATAGCGCAGAGCGTTGCGTGAAAGTCCCAGCAAGCGGGCTGCCTGGCTTTTGTTACCATTGGCCCGGCGGAGGGCTTCCTTGATCATCTCGTCTTCCCACTGTTCCAGTGTCACTCCCTCAGGCAGGAAACCTGTAGTGGCCTGGGAGGGCCTGGAGGGTAAAACGTCCAGGTGAATATCGCCCGCATCAATGACCTGGCCGGTGGAGAAGGCTACAGCGCGCTCGATGATATTCTCTAGCTCTCGCACGTTGCCGGGCCAGTGAAACTCGGTCAAAAGATTCAGCCCTGCCGGCGTGATTCCCTGGATGGGCTTGCCGGAATCGCGTGCGAAACGCTCGATAAAATGATCCACCAAATAAGGGA
Source organism: Acidobacteriota bacterium (assembly GCA_003224715.1). Taxonomy (GTDB): domain Bacteria; phylum Acidobacteriota; class Terriglobia; order Versatilivoradales; family Versatilivoraceae; genus QHZQ01. Next base: position 5,734 of record QHZP01000354.1, read on the forward strand.
TGTCTTCCTTATGCTCCCGCAAGGGTGGAATGTTGATGGGCACGACATTCAGCCGGTAATAAAGATCCTCGCGAAAGGTTCCCTGTTCAAGTGCTGCCCTTAAGTCTCGGTTGGTGGCCGCGACCAGGCGCACGTCGACTTTAAGCCTCCGGGTGGCTCCCAGGCGCTCGAATTGGCGTTCCTGGAGCACGCCCAACAACTTCACCTGGATGCCTGGCGGGACATCGCCGATTTCATCAAGAAAAATGGTCCCCTTGTCGGCCAGTTCGAATTTCCCCGGCTTGCTGGTAGTGGCCCCGGTAAACGCGCCTTTTTCGTATCCAAACAATTCACTTTCCAGCAAGTTTTCAGGGATCGCCGTGCAATTGATCTTGACGAAAGGACCGGCAGCGCGGCGCGAGTTCTCGTGAATGGCCCGGGCGATCAGGTCTTTGCCCACACCGCTCTCGCCACCCAACAGGACGGTGGAGTTGGTGGGTGCCACCCGGCCCACCGTCGCCAGTACCTCTTGCATCCGAGCACTCTTGGCCACAATGTTCCTAAACTCGTAACGCTTTCCCAGCGCCTCGCGTAAAGAGCGGTTTTCCTCGCGCAAGCGGTGAACGTCGAGTTCCTTGCGAATAACCAGCTTGATCTCTTCCAGCGAAAAGGGCTTTAAGACGTAGTCGCTGGCACCTGCCTTCATTGCCTCCACGGCTGTTTCCACTGTTCCATAGGCCGTCATCACCACTACGGGAATCGAGGCGCTGATTTGCTTCACTTCCTGTAAGAACTCCAAGCCGTCCATGCCCGGTAATTTCAGATCCGTTACCACCAAGTCGATGCTTTCCTGGCGCAAGCGGGCCAAGCCGCCTTCGGCATCTCCAGCCGAGTGGATGGTATAGCCTTCCTCCGTCAGATTGAGTTCGAGCAATCGGAGCATCTTGGCTTCGTCTT
>QHZP01000355.1:0-1337 GCA_003224715.1 Acidobacteriota bacterium
ATCGGCGACATCCCCTGGTCGAGAGCCATGGTATAAACAAAAGGTTTGAAGGCAGACCCGGTCTGCCGATAGGCCTGGGTCGCTCTATTAAACTTACTCACCTCAAAATCGTAACCTCCGATCATGGCTTTGATTTCGCCTGTAGAGGATTCAAGCACCACCAGGGCTCCTTGGACCAAGGGCCTTTGTTCTAAGTCGACTTTCAACTGCTTCTTTTGCAAATCAACATTCAGGATTTTGAAGAGAGCCAAGTCTCCCGGAGAAAAAATTCGGGCCGGTGAGCGCTTTCCGGTCCAAGCGACATTCTGTTCTGTGATTTGCCCAACATACTTTCCAAACTTAATGAGAGCGGACTTTGGTTTGACTGACATAACCAGCCCCATCATCTTATTCCCAGGAATTGGCGGCTTCTTCCAATCTTCGTGCTGATAATTTTCCAAAGTGCCAAGCTTTTGTTTAAGGATATTGGAATTTACCCCCCGCCAGCCATGTCGCTTGTCGAAATCTTCTAGCCCTTTTTTCAAAGCCTCATTGGCGGCCTGTTGCATCTCGATATTCAGGGTCGTATAGACTCGCAACCCCTTTTCATGAACTGCTTCCGAACCATATTTTTGCTCCAAATACTTGCGAATTTCCTCTGCGAAGTAAGGTGCCAAAGTATTTTGACGGGAAGAAACGTTAAGTGTTAGAGGGGCTTTCTTGCCTATTTCTGCCATGATGGGAGAGATCCTGTTCTCTGTGGCCATGCGATCCAATACGTGGTCTCTTCTTCTCCGGGCATTGTCTGGATTATTGATAGGGGAATAATAGACGAGATTCCGTGGCAGACCCGCGAGTAAAGCAATCTCTTCCAGCTTTAGATCCTTGAGCGCCGCTTCAAAGCCATAGGTTCCATGCCCCAGGTAAACTTGGTTACAATAAAGGGTCATTATCTGCGGCTTCGTGTAATAGCGCTCGATTTGAATCGAAAAGAGTATCTCCTGGAATTTTCTCTTGAAACTTTTTTCCGGGGTCAGGAAACAGAGACGACTCAGCTGTTGGGTTAACGTGCTGGCCCCCTCGGCTTTTCTCAGGGCAATCATATCTTTAACTAGAGCTCGGGCTATCCCGAAGAAATCCACTCCCCAGTGCGTTTCAAAATGCTGGTCTTCGGTGGCAACGATCGCATCCCTTAACAACTTGGGAATTTGCTCGTAACTGACAACGATCCTGTGTTCCAGTGCAAATGAGCCAACGATGCGTCCATCGTCGGAATAAAGCTCGGTAATGACATTGGGTCTGTAGCCTTCCAATTCCTGGACTTGGGGAAGATCGCTCTTGTATACGATAAATAAGCC
>QHZP01000355.1:1448-9194 GCA_003224715.1 Acidobacteriota bacterium
GCCTTTTGGCCTCGAATTGATGCTAAATCATCATAATTTAATGTACAGATGGAAACAAGATGGGGGACTATTCCATCATGGTCCAGTCAAAGTCCTGAAAGTGAGGGAATTTGCCCTTGCTGACGGGCGGGCTACTGACTTCGGCATCGGCCTGTTCGGTAGCCCAACCGTGAGGCAGGGCGGAGAACTTTGATGGGCCCGCGACTATTCAATTGGCAAGGATAAGACCCACAGGGTCTTGGGAAGCAGAGAAAGCTTGGCTGTGCGGCTTGACAGTAAGACACTCACATATTATATTCCAACAGCACTAAGGAATCGTGAGCACAGCTCTCTGATTCTAAAGGTGTTTATTTTGGCTAGGAGGAGTTGCAAATGAGTAAGATTATCGGCATAGATTTAGGGACAACCAACTCGGTGGTGGCCGTCATGGAGGGGGGGGAACCAGTTGTTATAACCAATCCTGAAGGAAGTCGGACAACTCCCTCGGTGGTTGCTTTTACAAAGAGTGGGGAACGGTTGGTAGGTCAGGTGGCAAAAAGACAAGCAGTGACTAACCCCGAAAACACCGTCTATTCCATTAAGCGATTCATGGGTAGAAAGTACGAAGAAGTGAGTGAGGAAATGAAGATCGTTCCTTATAAGGTAACTCGCGCCTCAAACAACGATGCTCGCGTTGTGATTATGGGTAAAGAATACAGCCCACCCGAGATTTCTTCCATGATTTTGCAGAAGATGAGACAAGCAGCCGAAGAATACCTGGGTCAAAAGGTGACGAAGGCCGTGATCACGGTTCCAGCCTATTTCAACGATTCTCAGCGCCAGGCGAGCAAGGACGCCGGGAAGATCGCGGGTCTCGAGGTTCTCCGCATAGTCAACGAACCCACCGCAGCAGCCTTGGCCTATGGATTAGACAAGAAAAAAGACGAAACCATTGCAGTTTATGATTTCGGGGGTGGCACTTTTGATATTTCCATTCTGGAAGTCGGTGAGGGAGTGGTCGAAGTCAAATCCACCAATGGCGACACTCATTTGGGGGGAGATAACATTGACCAGCGTATCATCGACTGGATCGTGGATGAATTCATCAAGGATCAAGGCATTGATCTTTCCAAAGACAAGATGGCGTTGCAACGCTTAAAGGAAGCGGCAGAAAAAGCCAAAATGGAACTATCCAGCACGCTGGAAACGGAGATCAACTTACCGTTTGTCACCGCCGATGCCTCTGGCCCGAAACACCTCAACATGAGACTCAGCCGAGCCAAGTTTGAACAACTGGTGGAAGACATTTTGCAGAAAAGTGTCCAGCCTTGCAAACAGGCTTTAGCGGATGCTGGTGTGAAGCCGGAAGATATTGATGAAGTGGTCTTAGTCGGCGGATCGACGCGTATCCCTCGGGTTCAACAGATTGTTCGAGAACTTTTCAAGAAGGAACCGCATAAAGGAGTTAACCCCGACGAAGTCGTGGCGGTGGGAGCCGCCGTGCAGGCGGGTGTCCTGGCAGGCGACGTGAAAGACTTGCTGTTGCTGGACGTAACCCCACTCTCATTGGGGATTGAAACCCTGGGCGGGGTTTTTACCAAGCTCATCGAGCGCAACACGACCATTCCGACGCGAAAAAGTGAAGTCTTTTCCACTGCGGCTGACAACCAGACTTCGGTGGAAGTTCATGTGCTCCAAGGTGAAAGGAGCATGGCCAAAGACAATCGTACCCTTGGTAAATTTCATTTGGTAGGCATTCCGTCGGCTCCTCGAGGAGTTCCACAGATTGAAGTGACGTTTGATATCGATGCCAACGGGATCGTGAATGTATCGGCCAAAGATTTAGGAACCAACAAAGAGCAGAAGATCACGATCACCGCTTCCAGTGGCTTGGCTAAGGAGGAAATCGAGCGGATGACCCGAGACGCCGAGTCCCACTCCGAAGAAGATCGGAAATATCGGGACGAGGTGGAGGCCAAGAACAAGGCCGACAACCTGGTGTATAACACCGAAAAACTTTTGAAAGAGAATCGTGAGAAAATCTCGGAGTCTGATGTCAAGAGTATTGAGTCTGCGATTGAGGACTGCAAGCGGGCTATCAATGAAGGTGGGACGGATCGGATCAATCGAGCTGTTGACCAGCTTACCTCGGCAACCCATAAGCTGGCTGACGTTCTCTACAAGCAAGCAGGAACTCGTGGCGGTGGCGGAACCGGTTCAGACGACAAATCGCCAGGAGCTTCAGGCCAGAAGCCGGCCGAAGGGGAAGTCATTGATGCCGAATATGTTGATGTCGACGAAAAGAAAAAATAAGAGAAGGGGTTGGAGCCGCTTTGAACACAACAAAGCAGGACCTGCTGAATAAAATTGAGGCACTGCAAGAGCGGATTCACTCCGTGCTTGACGAATCCGCCGCTGCGGCCTCGCAAAACCTGCCCGAGGCGCGGTTTCACGCTAATTGGGCTCCGGCAGTGGATGTTTATGAGACTGAAAAGGAATTCGTTCTAATGGCTGAAATCCCCGGTGTAGAACAGGATAAAATTGATCTTCAAGTCATAGACCACGTCCTGTGTCTTCGGGGGCAACGAGAACCTTCAAATGAGTTTCCCGACCAGATTTACCACCGATTGGAGCGACCTTCCGGAAGGTTTGAACGCAGCTTCAATCTTCCGGAAGCCATAAATCAGAACGAAATCAGGGCCGAAATGACCGGGGGAGTGTTAACTGTGGTTCTTCCTAAGAAGAGGGGTCGATCCCAAGCCATCAAAGTCAAGGTCACCCACAATGGTGGCGGCACTGAAACAAAGGCATAAACAAAGCGTATGAGTAATGAGGATTATTATCGACACCTGGGAGTCAAACGAGAGGCCTCGGCTGATGAGATTAAGAAGGCCATCATCCTGACGTAAACCCGGGAGACAAGCAGGCAGAGGAACGATTCAAGAGGATCTCTGAGGCCTATGACGTTTTAAGCGATCCTAAGAAGCGAGGGGTCTACGACGCTTATGGTACTTATTCAGACAACTTCCAGCCTGGTGCCGCTCCTCGGGGCAGTGGCTTTGATTTTGCCGGGTTTGATTTTTCCAATTTTGGCAATTCCGGGTTCTCGGATATTTTTTCACAGCTCTTTCATGGGGAGACAAGCGCTCCTCGTCCCCAGAAGGGCGAGGATTTAGAGTACCAGATCTCCATTGGGTTTGACGAGGCACTTAAAGGCTTACAGACTCGAATCACCTATACCCGTAAAGATCAGTGCCCGGCCTGTTCGGGTAAAGGTCTGTCCTCTAGTGGCAAGGAGCGTCCGTGCCCTTCCTGCCAGGGGAGTGGCAAAGTCGCGCAGGCACATGGGAGAATGCGATTCACTTCGACCTGCCCTCAGTGTGGTGGCACGGGTCAGGTGGGCAAACAGTGCACTCAGTGTAACGGAGAGGGGCGACTTCGAAAGACGGAGAATTTGGAAATTAAGATTCCTGCCGGGGTTCAAACGGGTTCCCGAATTCGTTTTGCAGGCAAGGGAGATGCCGGCATTCTAGGTGGGCCGCCAGGCGACCTGTATATCGTCTCCACCGTGAGTCCGCATCCTTTCTTCGAAAGAGTTGGAGATAATATCTATTGTAAAGTCCCTATTACCGTAACCGAGGCGGCATTGGGGGCCAAGATTGAAGTTCCAACAGTGGACGGAAAGGCCATGTTGAAGATCCCACCCGGAACTCAAAGTGGACAAAAGTTTCGCTTAAGAGGAAAAGGAGCGCCGTCTCTGCGAGCGACGACTCGAGGCGATCAATTCGTCGAAGTGAAAATCGTAGTCCCAAGAGTCGCTGACGAGCGTAGCAAAGAGATTCTCCGCGAATTGGCGCGTTTGAATCCAGGTAATCCACGCAATGAGGCTTTGCATTTCTGAGTGATCTCAGACGTCGACGGAGTCCACTCTGCTTTAATCTGAGGGCCTTGCCCCCTGAGGAATGGCCTCTCACTTTATACCTGATCTCAGGAGTCCGGTCGTTATGAAAAAGCGCGGTAGAACTGCCTATACAATTAGTACTGTCGCCACCACATACAATATTCATCCCCAAACCCTCAGGTTGTATGAGCGTCAAGGCCTGCTGAAGCCCTCTCGATCAGAAGGCAACACCCGGCTCTACACCAACGACGATCTGGCGAGGTTAGAACTCATCCTGAATTTAACTCGGGATCTGGGTGTGAACTTGGCAGGGGTCGAGATTATCCTCAACATGCGTGCGAAAATGGAAGAGATGCAGGGGGCGGTTAAGGAGTTTATGGAATTTGTCGGGAGAGAATTGGCTGCCCAGTCGCCACGCTTTCACGCTAAGGTAGAGAATGCCTTAGTAAGAACAACCCCTCCCCGAATCATTCGCCTGAGTCGCTAATTTTTCAAACCCGAAATGGCCGGCTGACGCAGTCTCATTGCTTTGCTCGCCTTTCTTTCAACTTCTGATGAGTCATCCTAGACCTTGATCCGCGTCTCCGCGGTCATTGAACCGCCGTTTTTTTTGGACCGCAGAGTCAACAGCGTAGGCCCACGGCCCATCGGATTTTTGTTTTATTTTCCTAGGCACAAATCTCTTGTACTAGAATAGCTCTTCTGAAAATCCCCTCCAGGGAGGGGCAGAAGGCCTCAGCCTTCGGGGTGGGTCTTCCGGCTGGGGACAAACCACCACCCCTGCCCTCCAGCGGAGGGAAATAATTTTCATGCTCAATGGCGCCGCCCTAGGCGGCATGCGCGACTCCTCTGAAAATCCCCCTATCAAAGGGGGCGTAGGGGCGTCTCCTCCGGCTTTCCAGTGCCAGGTTCGCCACAAGACATCCCCCTGCACCCCCTTCGACGGGGGAATCATTTTCATTTATTGGTGGCGCCGCCCTGGGCGGCGATCATGCCCCCCAACCTGGCGGCTGAGAGGCTCTCATGGGAAGTGTCCCTGTATGTGCGGTATGCAAGGGTACGGGTTGGAAGTTTGTTGAGAGTGAAGACCGTCAGGCGGTCACTCGCTGTGACTGTTTCCAGAAAGACCACTTGGAAAGGCTCATGCAGACGGCCAATATTCCGGCGCGCTATGAGTCTTGCTCTTTTGAGAATTTCCACGCCATTACCCCAAAATTAGATCTGGTCAAGACTCTGGCCAGGCGGTTTGTCGAGGATTACCCAACCGTAGAATGTGGACTCTTGATCCTGGGTCCCTGCGGTGTAGGGAAAACTCATCTTGCTGTGTCGATTTTAAAAGCCCTGATTTATAAGCAGGATTTGGAAGCGCTGTTTTATGATTTTCGCGAACTCCTAAAAAGAATTCAAAACTCCTACAATCCAATCTCACAGACCTCCGAAATGCAAATCCTCGAGCCCGTACTCAATTCGGAAGTGCTGGTACTTGATGACTTAGGGTCCGAGCGACCTACGGAATGGGTAAGAGATACTTTCGCCTATATCCTCAACAGCAGATACAACCAGAAGCTGACCACACTTATTACTTCAAATTTCGATGACCATCCCAAGCCGTTCAAGACCTTGAGTGATGGAACTCGAATCTCATCTGAGGAAAGTTTGGAAGACCGCATTGGCCTCCGCTTGCGTTCGCGCCTGTATGAGATGTGTAAAGTCATTCGCATTGAGGGTTCGGATTTCCGCATCGACGTCAAGCAGGCCCAGTACCAATTTTGAAGTGAACGTTCTGACATCAATCTGCGCTGGCTCCTTCCATGAACCGACGTCACTGCCTTAAGAATTTGCTGCAAGTCGCCGGCGGTTGCTATCTCCCTTTCTTCAAGCTCTTTTCTCAGGTTCCCGTAACGAACGGGCAGACCGGCTTATGGCCTCAATACGTTGACCTGGCCGAGAAAGCAGGACTGAACTCCAAAACGATAATTCTGGGACATGAAACGAAAGACTTTCTCTTGTCCACGACGGGGGGCGGTGTGGCGCTTTTCGATTACGACAACGACGGTTGGCTGGACGTATTCCTGGTCAACGGTTGGGGGCTCGGCGAATTTTCCAAAGGAACGGAACCTACCAATCACCTTTTCAGGAACAATCACAATGGAACATTTACCGATGTAACCGAAAAGGCCGGGCTGGTGCGACACGGTTGGGGACAAGGCGTTTGCGTGGGAGACTATGACAACGATGGCCATCTCGATCTGTTTGTTACTTATTACGGTAAGAATGTCCTTTACCACAACAATGGAAATGGCACTTTCACTGATGTCACGCGCGAATCGGGCCTCTTACAATCCGAAGACCACTGGAACACTGGAGCTGCCTTCCTGGACTATGATCGGGACGGTCATGTCGACTTGTTTGTTAGCAACTACGTGGGGTATCAGTATGGTCTTACTCTCTACGACAGCAATCCTTCTCTGGTGAGCGAGCTGTCTCCGGTGCTCTACGGCGTGGCCGGACTCGAGGGAACTCACAACATTCTCTATCGCAATAACGGCGACGGTACTTTTGCCAATGTGTCCGACCGTGCTGGCATCTTAAAACCCGAGCCGGCCTATGGGTTCACTCCATGCGTGGCTGATTTTGACAACGATGGCTGGCCTGACATTTATGTGGCCGACGATTCAACGCCTAGTCTGCTCTTTTTGAATAATCGCGACGGTAGTTTCAGGGAGACCGGACTCCTGGCCGGAGTCGCTTTCGACGCCAATGGTCGTTCCCAGGGGGGCATGGGAGTTGATGCCGGAGATTATGACGGAGACGGACTGTTTGACATCATCAAAACCAATTTCTCGGATGAGACTCCGTCACTCTACCACAACGATGGTCGCGGATTCTTCACCGATGCTACCTCTCAAGGGGGCCTAGCCGGCCAGGCCTCGTCGGTTAAATGGGGTACAGCTTTCTTCGATTATGACAACGATGGGCGTCCCGATCTCCTGATCGTGACGGGACCCATCTATCCACCTGGTGTGAGCTCCCGGAATTCCAAGCTTGGTCAGGGGAGCAGAATGATTCTCTGCCGTAACCTGGGGAACGGTCGCTTCGAGGATATTTCCACCCATGCGGGACCGGCTCTTTCGCAAAGCCGCTGCAGCCGGGGAGCGGCTTTCGGAGACATCTTTCATACAGGGCAAATCGACATAGTCGTCAATAACGTCAACGATCGCCCCGGCTTGCTTCGCAACCAATCGCCTTCAGCCAACGCCTGGCTGCTGGTGAATTTGGTTGGGACAAAAACGAACCGCGCCGCCATCGGATCACGGGTCTTGGTGGAAACGGAAAACCGGCGTCAGATTCAGGAAGTACGGAGCGGAGGGAGTTTCTGCTCGCACAGCGATCTGCGCTTGCACTTCGGCTTGGGCAAGGCCCGGGTGGTGACGCGGATAGAGGTGCAGTGGCTCAGCGGTTCCAGGGAAGTGCTGGAGCGGGTTCCAGTAAACCGTCTGGTGACCCTCCAGGAGGGTAAAGGCATCATCTCTCAAGACGCCTTTTGAGCCCTCAAAGCCCGTGAATCCGCTGCACATTAAGCCGAAAGAGCAGACAAATTAAAATTTGGACTAGCCCCGGAGGGGCGTGAGATGATAGCCCACGGGCGTCAGCCGTGGGTCAGGATCATTCAGAGCCCAGCCCCGCAGGGACGAAAAAGAGTGCGGATGGGAGACAAATTGTTTAAACCTTGTCTTTCGCCCCGGGGCTCATTCATCCATCTGCCTTGTCCCACGGCTGACGACATGGGCTATTGTGTTGCGCCTCTCCGAGGCTAATCCCAGTGGTGCGTAATTTGAGTCTCAAGCCTCTCACCCCTCTTCCAT
>QHZP01000355.1:9273-9697 GCA_003224715.1 Acidobacteriota bacterium
CCCTCCGTTCAACGTCGGAGTTCCGGAACAGTCCACGTCTGTGTTCCCCGTGGTTTTTCTTCCTCATTTTCCTTTTGACCCTGGGCACGATTGCCAACGCGGACGAAAATTCTCCGGCACCCACCCAGGATGCTCAAACTGCTCAGGTCGCTTACGATCGGGCGTTCCAGCTTTTGGGCAACGGTCATCTTAATGAGGCGCTTGCAGAAATCGATGCTGCTTTGGTCCAGTCCCCGGCCACCCCCTCGCTGCACAATCTCAGAGGCCTGGTGACGGGTCAGCTGGGTCGTCACAAAGAGGCCGAAGCCAGTTTTCGAAAAGTTATTCAGTTGTTGCCCGAGGCTGCCATGGGATACAACAACTTGGGCACGTTGCTTTCGGGATTGAGGCGTCCCGCAGAAGCCGAGGAATGCTTTCGCCAAGC
>QHZP01000388.1:0-10882 GCA_003224715.1 Acidobacteriota bacterium
TCTCACCGTCTCGAATCAGTTCACGATGGCCACCAACGTCACTCGCCACGACGGCCCTCTTGGCAGCCATTGCCTCCAGTGGTTTGAGGGGCGTAACCAATTCGGTCAATCGCATGGGGTGACGAGGGTAAACTAAAACATCCACCAGCGCATAGACGCCTGGCACTCTTTCGTGAGAAATTCTGCCCGGGAAAATTACCTTGTCTTCGATGCCGAGCCGCTTCGTCTTCCTTTCCAGTTCCGACTGCATGTTTCCACCGCCGACCAATAGGAGAACCAGATCGCGTCGCTCCCTCGCCAACACCGAGAATACTTCCACCAGTAGGTCCAAGCCTTCGTAGTGATAAAACGATCCCAAAAACCCAATCACCACCTTCCCTCGAAGACCCCACCGGCTTCGGAATTCCTCGTCAGGCGCGAAACTCCTAAACTCTTCAAGGTTGACTCCATTGGATGCGACGTGGAGCTTGTACTCAGGCAGTCCCCGCGCGATCAGATCTTGCTTCAAACCTTCACAGAGAGCGACGACCCCAGCAACCTGCTTGCACACCCATGTCTCGAGGGCTTTCAAGGACCGGTACTTCACAGACCTTTCCGAATAGGTCCCTTGGTCAACGGCCGCGTCTTCCCAAAATGCATGGATTTCGTAAACCACAGGGATCCGCAGCCGACGTGCCAGCTTGAGGGCGGGAAGAGCGTTTACAACCGGAGAGTGCACGTGAAGCAAGTGGGGATGCTCTTCCGCAGCAACCGCTCGAAGGCGTCGATTCAAGGAAACCAGTGAACGGAGCTCTGTGTCCAGTGCGAACAAGCCCTGAGAATAACGGCCTGTCCGATGGTATCGAATATTGTCGACCGTTTCACACTGCCCTGACCGCACCGAGCTCTTTTCATGCTTCGCAGAAGTCAGTGCGAAAGGCTCCCATCCTCTGTTTAGTTGACAGCACAAAATCCTGTGAGTCCGAAGGGCATAACCACTCTGGAGAGGCAGACTGTGGTCCAAAAGGTGCATCACTTTGGGGGCAAATTCTCTCCGCGAGTAAACGTCGGGGATGACCCCCGAGGCAGCATTTTTTGAGCCAGGTGTTCTAGACCATGGCATAGTTATCCCCAATGCGCTTTGCCCATTGAGCGCCATGCGGAAGACTCGAAATAGCAACTCGACAATCTTTTCGCAAGCCTGTTCTTTCGCCCCCGGACAACCTCTTCGTTATGCCAGCTCATTTTAAAGGCACAGTCGAGTCACTCGACCATTGCGTTTTCTTCTCGAATGGTCAGCAGCCCGACCCGGTGTGACTGGATGATCTCATCCATCCAGCCGCGCAAAGTGGTCATCCGCTCTTTGACAAACACACCGCTGTGCTTCCAGACGTTGTTCGGAGACAGGGACGTGAAACCCAGCACTTTCATAAGATGTCACCAGCATCTGATCCACTGGTGACTCCCCAACCGAATGGTCTCGTCGAGCAGGAGCGCGTCCATGAAAAACTTAGCCGCCCAGTTCGGGTAAGTTCCAAATAGGTATCGTCCGTATATCGGATGGGAGCCTTTGATCGCTCCGCGAATCCGGGGGTTCCGTGTCCAGCAGTCCTGCAATGATTTCAAGAAGTGCAGGGTCCTTTGCGCGCCCTCAAGATAGGCCGCATGCTGGGTCGTCTGAAAGAGGCGGAGCCAGCAAACAGCCATTTGGGCACTCCCAGTGAGGCAGCTGTAATTCGAAGTGGGCCGCCAATCCGAATCAAATGTGCTCGGGATGAAACCAGCGTCAGAAACATGGCCAACCAAGGCATCACAAGCCAACTGGGCGGCCTTCTGATATCGTTTGTCCCCCAACCTGAGTCCTGACTCCAGAAGACCCTGTACTGTGTAGGCAATCGTATGAAGAAACGGGTCTTGTTCAGGACTGAAAGCAGAATAACGAAACCAGCCATTCTTCAACTGCTGGTTAGCGACCCAGTCCAAATGACGAGTCGCACCTTGGAGGAACTCTTTGTGATCAGTAGCCAAGGCCAACTCAAGTAGCGCCCAAGCCGTCCGGCTATTGTAGCTGTGCACTTCTCCAAGGTAATCGAACTTGCGAAACGCTCCATCACAGTCCTGGACCTCAATCAGCCAAGCGGCTGCCTGTACCGCACTGTCGAGGAACATGGTGGATCCAGTCACTTTGTAAGCGGCCAGCAGACCAAAAATAATCTGGCCAGTGTTGAAAACGCAGGGCGGGTTAGTGCGATCCACGAAGTGGCCCGGGAAGGCCCCGTTATCCAGCTGGCAGCCCAAAAGCCAGTTTGCCATCTGCAACGCGCGTTCGCGCGTGACCGGGTCCCCGGCGTAATCGGCGTAACCCAGGAGAGTCGGGATGATGTACCCTGTGGTTTCCGGATACGAAGCGATCCAGCCGTCTTCGAAGCAATACCCTCCAGAGACGCCTCCGTCTAGGCCTGCTTCCTGGGCCCGCAGTATCCAGGCAGCCGCTTCCCGCAAGTGAATATCGTTCTCCAAAACCGGGCCCCGCGAACCGAGGGCATCTCGAACCATTATAGACCAGGCTTCAGGCCGGCAAAACCCCTTTCGCAGCAGACGGACGATCATGGCCGGTTGCTCAAAACGAGCTGGGACATAACGCTGAATCATGTGTGGGAGCCAATCGTTCTGAATAACAAACTGCCTCGCATTCATCCCCTTTTCCCTCCGCTGAACACCCCGGGATTGATATTCGCGCCGACATCATCACCCCAGGCACAATCAAGCAATTGCAGGACGAAGCAACTGACAGTTGAATCGCTGCATCCACAACCTGAACATCAGAATATTCCAGAGCTGGGACGAGCGGTCGCGCACGCCGGACTGATGCTGCGTCCACATCCTTCGGATAAACGCACCGGAAAGGAAGGGATCATCTTGTTCGATGAGATGGTGGTAAGCAAATTCCCGGATCCCCCCGCGAAACCATCCGGCGAGGGGGACGGCAAAACCCATCTTGTTGCGATAAATAATCTCGGTCGGCAGACGCGACTCCAGCGCCTTCTTGAAGATGTACTTTCCAATGCGTCCCCGCAGCTTTAAGGAGGAAGGCATGGAAGCAGCCAACTCCATCACCTTGTGATCCAGTAGAGGACAGCGAACCTCCAAAGAGACCGCCATGCTGGCCCTGTCCACCTTGGTGAGAATATCGTCGGTCAGATAGGTTTTGATGTCCACGTACTGAATGCGCGACAGCAAATCGTCCGTTTCCGCGCGCTGATAGTACCGTTTGAAAACATCCAGGGTCTGATAGTCCTTAAGACGCGCCATGAGATCAGGAGACAATATCCGCGGCTTTTCATAGCCTCGGAATGTGGACATCGTTTCAAAATATCCTTCCACAGCATCGTGCGCGAGACCCTGGAATGTCGACTTAGCCCGAACAAACCGAGGCGCCCAATCCATCTTCGGATAGACTTTGCCTAAAGGTCCGAACACAGCCTGCCGGAATCTCAAAGGTAGCCTGGAACGGAGACGGTTTTCCTGATAGTCAAAAAAGTAACGCCGATAGCCTGCAAAGTTCTCGTCACCCCCATCGCCACTCAAGCACACAGTTACTCTCTCGCGTGCAACCTGGCTGACATAGTAGGTAGGCAGGGCTGAAGAGTCGGAGAACGGCTCGTCATAGTGCCACACCAGCTTCTCGAGGACTCCGATCTTGTCCGGCGTGACGATTCGTTCGTAGTGATCGGTCTTGAGCCTTCTGGAGATCTCTCTGGCGTACTGCGACTCGTTAAAGGAGTCTTCCTGAAATCCGATCGTCGCAGTCTTGACAGGCTGGCTGACGACCTCGCTCATCAAGGCAACCACGGCGGAGGAGTCTACTCCCCCTGACAGAAAAGCCCCCAGAGGCACTTCGCTCATCAGACGGATATCCACAGCGGTTTTCAATTCGTGCAAGAGCCGTTCGATCCACTGTTCCTCCGTGAGGCTCTCGCTGCACCTGAAGGAGATGTCCCAATATTCAATTTCCTCGGCCCGCCCATCAACGAACCGCAGGTAGTGGCCCGGGTTCAGCTTCCTGATTTGCCGATAGATCGACTTGGGAGCCGGGATGTACCCAAGCGACAGATAGTCGCTTACCGCGCAGTCGTCGATGCTGAGCCGAAGATCAGGATGGACCAGAATCGACTTGATTTCCGAGGCGAAGACAAGCTTCTCCTCATCAAGGTAATAGTAAAGTGGCTTTTTGCCGACCCGGTCGCGAGCCAAAACGAGGGTCCTCCTATTCTCGTCCCAAACGGCAAAGGCAAACATGCCCCGGAGCTTCGCGACGAACTCGGTTGGATACTGCTCATAGAGGTGGACGATGGTCTCTGTGTCGGAACGCGTCCGAAACTGGTGAGCGTGGTGCAGGTCTTGATTGAGTTCCTGGTAGTTGTAAATCTCGCCATTGAAAGAGATCCACACCGTCCCGTCTTCGTTGCAGAGAGGTTGCTGCCCGGTTCCAAGGTCGATAATGCTGAGCCGCCGGTGCCCCAGAGCTGCCATGGATCCCAAATGAACTCCGGACTCATCCGGCCCTCGATGCTCTTGCACTTCAGCCATCCTTCGGATGACCGCTGCGTCGACCGGCCTGCCAGAAAAATAAACGTACCCGCAAATTCCACACATATCTCAGGAAATGACCTTCATAGACTCCCCGGCCGCCCGGGGGCTTGGGCGTTGCAAGCCATGCCTTTGAAGAAAAAAGGCGAATCGAAACAGTTCCATGTCGGTTTGCCAGGGCTGGCCCCTTTTCAACTCGAAGGGATTTGCGTCAACAGTGTTGAAGCCCGCTTGCGTTGTCACAGCGTAGCGGTAGCCCGCCCGGCCGAGCAGATTCCCAGCGTCTACACCGTAATCACCCAGACGCCCATTGGGATAGGCAAATCCCGTGACACGTTTTCGTCCCTCAGCTGTACAGCGTCAATTCTTGAGAGTATAGGGTGAGTGCGGGTGTGTGATCCAATGCGAATCCCCCCTGCGCGCATTTCCTTGATCTCAGTCCAACTCAGCATCGGCGTTCGTCCATCAACCAAATCTGGTTGCAGGGCGTCTTCGATCTCTTCTACAAAGGCAAGCCGGGCTGGGCCAGGCAGCGACTTGGCGAATGAGATCGTTGCATCCACACATTCCCGTTTGGCGGCAACAGAATCCAGCAGAAAGTGCGTGTTGCCCATTCTTTTGAATTGACAGTGCTGCGCCTTTGTATAACGAAATGCGTCGAAAACACGATCGTGCCAGAGAACACGGCTGTTGCCGACCGAGCCCGTCGTAACAAACAAAGTCGCAGGAAGTGCATGTTTTCGGAGCAAAGGAAAGGCCTGGGTATAGTTGTCTCGATAGCCGTCATCCAATGTGATCGCAACTGCCCTTTCCGGGAGGTCGTTGCGCCGGCAGTGTTCGACCAATTCCTCAAGATCCATCACTTGAAAACATCGCTTGAGAAAAAGAAGCTGTCGTTCAAACTGCAGTGGATCGAGGGGCGCAAAAAAAGGATGAGCATCGGAGGAAATCTTGTGAAACATGAGCACCTGGAACCTTCGATGCCGTGAAAACCTCCCGGGCCCGCCACGGCTAATCGCTGGCTGGCAGTCTCGATAAATAAAGCGCTCCAAAAAAAGATTTGCCCCCTGGTCAAGCCCCAGTTCAGCAACAACTCGGGCAGTGGCTCGGATTAATATCTGTTTGACTTCCATCTCATGCGATCGAGAGTCTTAGTCACCACCGCCCCGATCAAACTGGTCACAGTGCCACAGTTCTAACATCAGAAACACCCAGATTACGTCTCCATAGTATATTCGGTGCACGTCCCGATACAGGGTCCACAACCACTCCAACAAGTCTTTTCGAAAATAGCCCCTTTGGCGGCACCGGGAGCTGCCCAAAATGTCGAAGCTGAAATCTCGTAAATCCTTGTCTTCTCCCAGCCAAACGCTGTAAGGGAGACCGAACCCGTGCTTCTGTTTTTTGATAATCTCCGAGGGAAGCACGGGAGCCATGCCCTTCTTGAAGATGTAGCGCAACTGCGTTCCTTTGACCTTGAGGTGTGGCGGGATGGTCCCGGCAAACCCAACCAGATCCGGATCCAACAAAGGATAGCGAACTGTGACTCCAGCCAGATCGGCCATACCACTGACCTTACGAAGGTCATTGTCAGTAATCGTGATTTTCAGATCCAGATAGAGCCAGCGGTTCAAAGGGTTCTCAGNNNGGGTCGGTTCCATTCAGGACTTGACGGAATTCTGAGCTGAAGACATCACCGGGGTTCGTGCTGAAAAGAAATGAGTAGGAGAACAGACGTTCGGGGACAGGAAGGCTGGCGCGGCGGATATATCGCCGAGCTTTGTCGGTGACCTGAGAATGGGTTATCGAATCAGCAATCTGCACCGCTGGGTCGAAGAGAGCCTGGCGGAGCCAGCGAGGCACACTGGCGTAGCGTTGAAAGACAATGTCGCCCACATACCGCTCGTTGCCCCCAAAAACCTCGTCGCCGCCGTCTCCTGCCAACATATGAGTGACCCCGTCCTGCGCCGCCAGTCGAGCACAATAATAGGCCGGAATAACGGACGAATTCCCGAAAGGCTCGTCGTACCATCGACCGGCTAACCTGGCAAGGTTGAGGATGTCGTGCGGCTTGACGAAATATTCGTGGTGGTCGCAACGGTGCCGCCGGGCAGCGATTCGGGCATACTCAATTTCGTTGTAGCGAGGGTCGTCGAAGCCGATGGAATAACTCCTGGCAGGCTGGCCGCTTAATTCTCCGGCGAGCCCGGTTACCGAGCTGCTGTCAGTCCCCCCACTCAGAAAACAACCGATCCGGCCGGACTCTTCCGGTAGCCAAAGAGTGGACTTGACGGCATGCCGCACTCTAGACAGCACCGCGCCAGCCCAATCAGCCTCACTGCGAGCCCTTCCCGCCCCCTCATCGAAGATAAC
The DNA here is from genome assembly GCA_003224715.1 of Acidobacteriota bacterium. Classification (GTDB taxonomy): domain Bacteria; phylum Acidobacteriota; class Terriglobia; order Versatilivoradales; family Versatilivoraceae; genus QHZQ01. The sequence continues at coordinate 6,943 of QHZP01000388.1, forward strand.
GTCCCAGTAGGCCCTGGAGGTGGGATTCATTCCCCCACTCAATTGATGACCCGGCTCAAGCCTCTTGAAACCCTTGTAGATGGTGCGTGGGGCTGGGATGCAGGAATACTGAAGGTACTCCACGACCGCAACCGGATCAATCTCCGGGTCCCTTTCGGTAAATCTCAACAAGAGCCGCAGGTCGTTGGCAACCCCCAAGCCATCCCCAGTGATTCGGTAGACAATTCGCCGCACCCCGAAGTGATCCGTCCAAGCCTTGAGGACTCCTTGGAGATGGTCGTACACGACAATCGCAAAAGTGCCCCGAAGGCGATGAACGAAGTCCTCGCCATAGCGCTCGTAAAGTGCCGCAAGCCTGTCTGCGGGTGAAACTGCCTTGGCTTCAGAGACTCCATCCTCCCCATAGGTGGGAAGGAGGTCACAGTCGCAGATCAAGGAGACCTGCTCACCCCAGTGGACCCGTTCTCCAACCGGTTGGTCTGAAGCCGCGTGGAGGAAATAGTTCCCCGCGTGCCGAGTCGCCGAGTGCTTTGCCCTGGAACCTAGGCCAGCAGAAGTCCAAGCTCTGATGTGCTCTTCGCAAACCTGTTGACGCCGGTCTGCGTACGCCCAGGCACTAAAATTGATCATGCTTTTATAACCATTCCTCTAAACGTGGACGACCGTGTGTGAAAACGGCAAGAGCTGTCCGTGAACGCTTCCATGACGTTGTACACCATACACAAATGCCGAACATAAATTTAAATACCGCTAACTCCTTCAGACAGGGGTTCATAACTAGAGTCAAAGAGATTAGAGGCCAGTCTACGCTGGCATTATGGCGGGCTTGACCTAACAAAGTGGCGCGGCTCAAATGAGGTGCTTAGCAATTTGCGGGCCCAAGGCGTTTGTGACAAACAAGGGTAAGCGTTGCCAAACTCGAATTCCGAGGGAGAATTTGGGATTCAAGGGTGAAGTGTCGGGCATCGATTGGCTTCGCACCAGAACATACTGGTAGGCGAGATCACTCATCCTCATACCCCAGCGCTTTTTGAAGTTGAATGAACCTGTTCCCTTTTTGCTTCTACCAAAATCGAAAACGCGATAGCCTTGTTCACAACCGTAGCGAATCAGCATCCAGTACATGAAACTGTTCACAGCCAGACCGTTGTACTTCTTGATGGATCCGCCATAATAGGGCACTACCTCGCCTTGATAAAACAAGGTCCAAACCGCGGAGACCAGGCTGCCCTTCCAGTGGACTGAAAAAATCTTACAATCGCTTCCAAATTCACGCATGCCATTGGTAAAAAGGCTCTTGGAAAAGACAGGCGTACCCAAGTCACGAACACTTCGAGAATAAATGCCATAAAATTCGTCGATGCCGATTTGATTTACGTTAAATTCCAACCCACGACGTATCCCTTCACGGATCTCGGCGCGAGTCTTTCTCGGAATGGCGAGGTTGTTTTTTTCCGGATCGTGCCAGAGCTCCTGGCGAAAGGTGACGTAGAGATCCTTTCTTGGTAGTGAAGGATCGTCAATTGGGTTTTGAAAATTTCGCAATTCAAGAAATTCCACCTGGGCATCCCTTGCCAGTTGCCGGGCCTGGTCGAGCAAGGCGTCGCGGGCTTCGGTCGAACTGGCTAGTATGCCACCATATGCGGCTTGGGGTGTGGAAATCAGCATTCGACCGAAAATTTTGCTGCAAACGAAAAAAAGTGGCAGCACTCCCGCGATTTCCTTTGTTTTGGGCTCCTCGGCTAATAAATACCTCGGCTCATGTCCAAAAGAAGATTCAATCATCCGCTTCCAAGCCATGAGATGGAACACCGTCCCCTCCGGGTGGGACCGCACATATTGGTCCCAAGATTCGGAGTCCTTTGACGGATCTAAGGACACAATCTGCAAAGCCGAGGTGTGTGCTATGTCAGTTTTCATCTTTGTTTGTCCGCACCAGTAAGCCTTCAAAGTGCGGTTTGTTTCCCGTCCTTAGGCGGACCTCCGCAAATCCCCAAAAGCTGCTGGACATCCTGATGGTCAAAATGTAGAGAAGCTGCGGCCGAACTCAACGAAGTAAAGTTGAAGTCATTTAGTAATCTGCAAAATCTGAATTCTGTTTGGCTCAGGTTAAGATAATGGCGAAAACGAGAAAGACCCATGGTCGCCAAGACGGGCTGCTGAGGATCGAATTCCCAAGGGTGCAGGTAGAAGACGACCGGCAGTTTGTCCTCCCTATTGAGCCGACGAATTGCTGCTCTGGTGAGCGCATATGGAAAGAGACGAAAATAGCCGCCCCCCCCAACCGGCAAGTTCATGCCAAACAGTCTTAGCGTAGACATAGGGAATTCGATCAGTTCGAGTCCATTCCAGAAGTTCAGAACATGGGGTTGACGAAATGCGCGGGGAATTCCATAACGATCATGCACAATGGGAAAGATACTCGAATCATATTTGAAACCCTCCTGAGCGAGGATTTCCAGAGCCCAACCTGATCGTCTGGTGATGGAATAACTCGCTGCCCGATAGGAGAGAACTGGCGTGCCAACGATGTCTTCCAAGATGGCCTTGGCGACTCGGCTTTCCTTCCGAAACTCCTCTGGTGTTTGCTCATAGACCAGCCTATGACTATATCCATGGCAGGCCACCTCGTGCCCCTCAAAGTGAATTGTTTTTACAAGCTGAGGATACCTCTCCGCAATCCATCCAAGAATAAAGAAAGTTCCCTTTACATTTTCTCTGGATAAGATCTTCAGGATTTTGAGGGTGTTTTTCTCGACTCGGCTCTCAAAGTGATCCCATTGACTCTTCAGTATAAATTGATCAAAATCACTCACCTGAAAATAATCTTCGACATCAATTGTCAATATGTTTCTCAAATGTAGACCTCATCGGTATGAGAATTACGGATGGTGAGGCCAATGACGATGTCACCCATGATGCGCCTTTCTCGGTCTAGCCCAGATATCCAAGCAGGTCCTCGTATCCGTTAGCCGTACCGCAATGCTGCGCGTACCAAGCCCGGAATGCAGCCATGCTGTGTTGAAAGGATGCGACCGGGCGGTAGCCAAGCCTCTCTTTTGCGAGTGCGCAGTCGTGACGTACGCTGCGCAACTGGTGGGAAGACAGTTGAGTGTTGACACGCGGGGCCCTGCGGGCCTTCGGAATGGAAAGCGGACCATCAATCGAGAGCCGGAGCCGATCTTCCATGGACCTTCCGAGCAAGCTGACACTGCGCCGCAGTGAGGCATCCAGCTTTTCCCAGAGCGGATCGCGACACAACGCAGGGCGCACGTCTGCCGAGAACAGGTGCTTCACACTGCGTAGCGGCGACATCTTCGACTTAGCCGGCGGCTGGCACAATTTTCTCAGCGCCTCCAGGGAAAGCCGTGGCAAACGGTCGATTGCACCCGCCGGCAGGAGCGGCGCGAGCCCGTCCAGCAGTGCCCGCCAAGTAACAGATTCGTCATCGGTGAGGAACAGCCTGCGCCCGTCGCCGGGGCCGCGTTCGAGTGCCAGTTCGATGGCATGGCAGAGATTGGTCACATCCACCAATAGGCAGGGCGCCGCGCCCTCGTCGAGCAGAGCGAGCGAGCCTTCGCGGATCGCCGCCAGAATGTCCAACAAGTAATACGAGTATGGGCCGGAGATGTTCGGCGGGCAAAGTACGGTGCTGAGCAGCCCGGAACGAGCAGCGGCTTCCACCAATTCGTCCTGTTTGAGTTTGGTCCAGCCGTAGGTCCCCCGCAGTGGCTGGGTCGGCGCATTTTCGCGTGTGCTTGCAGGGTGTGGCGGGTCGCCGTAAACCATCACGCTGCTCACGTGGAGGAACTGCTTGGCTCCCGCCTTGCGGCTTGCGGCGAGCAGGTGCTTGAGGCCCTGAAGCATGACATCGTCGCCACCTCGCGAGCAGTTCACCACGTGAGTGCAGCCCGCCAGCGCCGCCTCAACCCGCGGGGAG
>QHZP01000388.1:10907-15502 GCA_003224715.1 Acidobacteriota bacterium
CGCCAGGCGTTTCCGCTGCTGTGGATCAAAGGCACCACTTCGCAACCGGGGAGGACGACCAGCCGCTCCACGAGTGTCGCACCGACAAGCCCAGACGCCCCAACCACAGCTACACGCATGCGATCTCCGCCAGCTTGTGGTTCGGCCCCTTGGAAGCTCGATACCAGTCCTGATTGTAACTGGAGCGATGCTGATACAGGTCATCCAACAGTTTGAGGGAAAGCAGTCCCTGCGAGGCGTCCACCCGGGGTGATTGGTGCGTGAGGCAAGCGTCGACGAAATCCTCAATTTGTAACTGGAAGACCGAGGGCGCCGCGGCCGGGCGCTCGCGACGCTGGATCACCTGGGCCACGTTCTGGCTTTCACGCGGATAGAAAACGATCTCTGCCTCGTCGGTGTCCCGCAGCAGGACGACGCCACGGTCGGTCTCGATCGCCGTGCCGCCCGGCAGCCGGAAGGTCTTCGAATACCTGGCCATGCCGTCGAAGCCTTGCGTGTAATGGAAGTGAGCCTGGCAATTGGCTTCCGGCCCACCGAGCGAATCGTCCTCCAGTGCGACGCGGGAAGGATAGCCCCAGAAGTGGAGCATACGGTCGAGGAAATGGGTGCCTGTCACCACCAGCACACCGCCGCCCGAAGCGTCCCGCTTCAGGTTGTAGGCTGATAGAGGTGCCCAGCCGCCCGCGGTCCCAAACTGATGCAAAAATCGCCTGATCTGTCCAAAGTAGCTCTGTGCCAACAAATCCTTGAGCAACACAATGTTGTCGCGAAAACGAGTGGAATAACCCACGGCCACCGGGGCACCCGTCTTCTGCGCGGCGGCCACGATCGCCTCGCCGTCCGCCAGGGAGCTGGCGAGCGGCTTCTCGATCAGTGTGGCTACACCCGCCTCGAGGCAAGCGACCGCGATGTCCTTGTGGGTATGGTTGGGCGTCGCGATCACGGCACCATCGATATAGCCGAACGCCTCGGTCACCGACTCGGCGATGCGCGGCGAGATGCCGTAGCTGCGGGCGAGCGAACGGGCGCGCTCCACGACTGGGTCGATAAGTGCCGCCACTTCGACCTTGTCCGAGACAAGTGCCGCCGGCAGATGGGCCTCTTGAGTGATGAGACCCGCCCCCACCAGCGCCAAACGAAACCGTGTTGTCATCTTATCTCCCGCAATGGACTGCGATCACAGCCCTAACTAAGCAATCGTTGTTTTATGCCGCGCAGGCCATGCAGCGCCCTCAGCGCGGGCAAGGGTAGCAAGCCTAGGCGCGTGAAGCGATCATCCAGTTCGTGGAGGCGGAAGTATCCGTGAGCGCGCCCGACCAGTCTGTGGAACTCCCCGAGCGCACCCAATTCCCACAACGTGTAGAGAAAGGACTTCATCTGCGCAAGCAGAGGCTTCTGCTCGTTCTCGGGAATCGACTCCATCTCATCGAGCAGCCGACTCGTCACCCTCGTAACGTAGGGTATTTTCCGATGAGTTTTGGTCGATTGACTGTCCGGTGTGTCATACGACAGCAGACGAATGTGGCTGGAGACCGCAATGGTCCCGGTGTGCCGCACCAGACGCACCAGGAAGTCCGTGATCTCCCAGGAAACCAGTTGTTCATCGAAGCCACCTATTGCCAGAAATAAGTCGCGGCTCACGCAAACCGCCCCGATGTGGACATTGATCACCAGGGCGGAACGGAAATCCTCAACGAAAAGGATCTCGGCATCAGCGGACGACTGGCCGATTCTTGCAGTCAGCACTTCGTTCTTCGTATTACCGCACCGATCAATGAAGCAAAACGACACCATGGTGGCGCGAACGTCGGGCCGTGCGCTCAGGCATGCCGCGTGATGGGCCAGACACCCAGGCAGATATTCGTCATCCGCGTCAAGAAAACTCACCCACGGGAATCGGGCTTCTTTGACACCCCTGTTGCGTGCTGCGGAGGGACCTCTGTTGGCTTGTCTGATCAGACGAATGCGATCGCCGTAGCCTTGTGAAATCGCCAGCGACCGGTCGCTGCTCCCGTCATCTACCACGATCAACTCCGCTGCAACCTGACGCTGCGCCAGCACGGAATCGATGGCGCGCACGACCGTCTCCGCCTTGTTGTAAAGGGGAATGACGACGCTGATGCCGATTGGGTCCTGTGAATTCATCTTCTCTAAGCGAAGCCCTTCATGCCGCAAGCTTTACGTCTTACCCAGGTGAAGCCTTATGGACAGTTCGGACGGTCGGTCCAATATATAACGCTCTGGCCCCTGTGCGGTCGCGAGCCGAGTTGCCAGAGAGCCAGCAGGCCGGCGAAAATAATGTGGCCCTCACAACACATCCCAAGCAAGCCAGCGCGATCACTCCACCAACTCCAGTCGGCGGCCGGCAGCTTGAAGGCGGGGTATGATCTCCAAATCGTTCGCTTCCAGCAAGCACAGACCAGAGCGGGCGAGTGATCATCATGGAGCCATGACCAACTTTCGGCAGTAGAACGCCTCTGCGTACTGCGATTCTCCGGACTCGACCCCACGCAACCTCATCAAGGAAAGAAATGTATCTCGCGTGAACCAATGCTTTTGACGCTGTGTCTTGAAGTTATCCAAGATATATTTTATTTTTAGTGTGTTAACGCGTTCGTCAAGATGGACAAAAACATTTGGAGACCCTAGATCCCCGTCGTACTTGGGAACCTCATACTCAAGAATCAGGTGGTTGCGGAAAGTGTTCCAAGTCAAATCCGAGATGGTTCGATGGTCCTGATGCCGGTCATTTCGATAATGCGTGAAGATGAGATCCGGCTGGAATCTCTGTTTCAGTTCTTCAAAAAACTCCTTTATCTTGGCGCTTTCGGTAGGGAAGAGACTGTCTCGGAATGTCTTAATGATGATTTCCTTCCGCCTTGCAGACTTCAGAAAGGACCTAGCGCTCTTTGAGGCTTCCTCCTTCCTTTTCCCAGTTGCACTGAAAACAACCCACCAGACCTCAACATTTTCGTTCTTTCCTGCCAGCTTGAGAACAGTCCCTCCGCAACCGATCTCTATATCGTCACTATGCGACCCGAGACAGAGAACATGCAGTCTTTGCTTTTTTTTGGCGAGGCTTACATTCAGCATACCCTTAAGATGGGTGAGTGCCGTCGCAGTGGAGCGCCAAAATTTGTCACGAACTGAAAGGTAAGAGCGGAGTGGAAATACCAGCTTCGTTTCCACCCCAAATCAATTTTCCATTGGTAAGTCGTTGGGGCCTCCTTTGAACGTTCAGAAGAACTGAATTCGGATTCACGAATCCTTATCAGTAAAGGCTTTTGGCGTGTCCAACGTGCGGTCACATATACTCCTCGTTCGTGTACACTCGTCCAATTATGCTGTGTTTTATAAACTGGCGTCACAACACTGACCAGGGACTGTTTCGTCTCCACGGGTTCCCGAGTTAGGTTTCCAGACTTCCCATGGCGTTTGAGCCCGCGTGTACATATCCTCAAGCAACTGACGCTCCTTAAAGGTGTCCATACATGCCCAGAACCCGTCGTGCTTGTAGGTAATCAGCTGCTTCTCATTAATTAGCCTTTGGAAAGGTTCGTGGACTAAGTCCTCACCGTTCTTGATGTAGTCGAATATCTGTTTCTTAAGAACAAAGAAGCCGCCATTGATACGGACTTCAGCCTCTGCGACATGCTTTATGCTCTGGACCAAACCACCATTGATTGAGGAGACCAGGTGAAACGACTGCGTTGGCGGGACACTGATAAAGCAGCCAACTTTGCTATGCTCGTGGAAGAATTTCAAAAGCTCGGGGAGAGGCAGATCTGAAAGAAGATCCGTGTAGTTCGCCAGGAACACATCCTCGCCTTCAAGATGACTTTGAATCGCTTTCAACCTCTGACCGATATTCGACGTCAGCCCGGTGTTTACGAAGGTGATTCTCCAATCGTGAATATCGCTGCTGAGCAACTCAACCCGGCGCCCGCCTTGCGAAAGAACAAAGTCGTTAGACATAGTTTCTTTGTAGGTCAGGAAGTATTCCTTTATGAGTTCACCTTTGTAGCCAAGACAAAGGATGAACTCCTTATGACCATAGTGAGCATAGTACCTCATCACTTGCCACAAAATAGGACGATGACCAATGTTAATCATCGGTTTGGGGATCGTTTCGGAAAACTCCCTCAAGCGCATCCCCAAGCCTCCACAAAACAGCACTACCTTCATCTGAGGTTTCACCTCCCCTCGCTGCTTATTGCGAAATCATTTGATCCATGCAGCGCATGTTATCGGTGAGACCGGTGGGCCGCAGGAAAACCAGTGTCACGACATGCACATTGAAAGCGCTCGTTCTGCGGCAGCTTCCCCGCTCTTAAAGCTCTCGTCCGTCCACATGTACCCCCAGTCTCCGTACCGTCCACAGTAGGCGATAGCGAGATCATCGAGGTAGCCATGGACCGTCTCGAGTGCCGCCGTGCGTTCGAGGTCGAAGATGACATTGGCGTATCGCACCAACATCGCGTTGCTGAACAAGACGCGGTCGTCGTCCCGCAAGATACCACAGCGGTGGAGGTCGGCGATGACGGGTTCTATCCACTCATGGGGTGACTCCTACAAGGGTTTGTACTTGTCACAGA
>QHZP01000388.1:15539-16060 GCA_003224715.1 Acidobacteriota bacterium
TGTGCGGAAAGCTGAGGCGTGTGAAACAGATGTCTTCGTCGTAGAAATAAGTCATGTGGGCACTGGACAGGTCTTCACGGTCCACGCCGACGTTCACCAGTACGCACGTCGAGCAAGCCAAGCGCCGGGAAGCGTCCAGGACGTCTGGTGGCGCGCCACGTATCATGCGGATCAGATCCGGCAGGGGTACGGAAGAGACCAGGCTATCGTAATGTGCTACCAGGCCATTTGAAAAGCTAAGCTTGCGCGCGCGCGGATCGAGTGATACGAGTTCGTGATTGAGTTTCAGACTTCCCAGCGGGAGCAGCTTCTTCAGGTAGGATACGAATCCTCCCTCGGTTGGATAGCGGAAGTGGGTGATGTAGTGAAGATGCGGCGATGATGGCGACAGCGCGCCACGCAGCACTTCCTCAAGGCTGGGCCGATAGATGCGCGGGCCCAGCCAATCGGTGCTCATGTTGTCAGCGGTCGTGAGGTGGTACTTTCGCGTGTACTGCATGGGAAAGAGCTCGGCGAACGTC
>QHZP01000388.1:16168-17739 GCA_003224715.1 Acidobacteriota bacterium
GCCAGTAGTTATTCAAGCTGATCTGCACCGTCTCGTACTGCTGGTCAACGCTATCAGCGAAGAGGTCCTGAATCCTGGGATCTTTGGTGAAGGAAATGTGCGGGCCCATGTCAAACAGGAAGCCGCTGTCGTAGCGGAACGACGCCGTGTGACCGCCGTAGTAGGCGTTCTTGTCGTACATTACGGGTAGGATGCCTTCGGCGTGGAGCCGGTAAGCAGCACCGAACCCGCCCATTCCGCTTCCCAGCACGACGATGTTGGCCATTGAAAGAGATTCCGGTGATTCTTTAGTCCAAGCTTCTATCGCAGACGGTGGTGGAACCTTCGGAACCCGCGTGCCAGGTAGGCCGTGGTGGCGTGACCGATTGGCGTCAGGTGGGTGAGAGTGAAGCGCCGAAGATTATGATTTTATCGGATGAGAGTCGATGACCATCGGGCTCGTCGTAGCACCGAGCGAAACCAGACAGAACAACACAACCTTAATTTCATGGGTTGGCTTCCACACGTGCTGGGTCCATTGACTGTGGTTGGACTCCTCGGGTTGCGAGAGGCCATTGCACACTTTGTTCCCACCAGAGTGTTTCGACCAGCCGGCGACCGGGTAGCTCCACATCATCGAACGAAAGCAGGTTGTCTTTCAAAACATCTCGACGCAACACACAGCCTTCCGAGAGGCCTATTGGGAGGGCTGTCACGGCGCGAGCTGCGGCGGCGTTATCGATGAGCCCATAGGCGCAGAACCCGCCGATTCCGTCAAGACGCTCGCCAGCTTTGAGATCGCGCTTGGCAACAGTCACCACTTCGCAGACGGGGCCTGCGATAGGAGCAACGGTCGGATCACGATGGACGACTGCTCGACCGATGGTCGAAGCGATCTGAATATGAGGCAGATGGTACGGCGTGTAGAAGACGTAGAACGGCCCGTCGCCGAGCTTGTAGTACGCTAGCTGGGCCTTCTTGGGCGGCGATTGCTCGTAAACGATGACGAAGGCCCCGGTGTGTGGTGCCGCACCGAGGGCATAGTCGACGAGGCCAGTGCCCAGCATCTGATCGGCGGGCAGCAGCTTCGCCATCTCCCGCACGTCCTTGCAGGCAGGGCCGTACATGCCACGGCGGCCCACCTGGAATCCGGTTGCATTGGCGAGAACCGTCGCCTCCATGGATAGCTTCGTGGCGTCTGCAAACGAAGTGACCTTCCTGGCGTCCTGGTCGTTCTTCTCAGCAAATGCCCGCTGAGTCTCGGGGTTGCGATAGTAGTCGACGATACCCTTCAGGTTGCCCGCGGCCACGGGACGGAGTCCCAACGATCGGAGATAGCGGAGGAGCGTCATCGCCACCCCTGGTTCATCCCCGTCCGTGTTGGTGACCACCACGCCGGACCGGTCTGCCTTCGCCTTGAGAATTGGGCCCAGCATCGAATCGAGCTCGGCGTTCACCAGGACCACATGCTTGCCATGGTCAAACGCCTCGAGCACCACATGGGCTGATGCCTCGACGGTGCCTGTCACTTCCACCAGTACATCGATGGCATCGCAAGCCGTCAGCACCGACGGATCGTCGGTCAGCACCGG
>QHZP01000389.1:0-7357 GCA_003224715.1 Acidobacteriota bacterium
CTTCAAACATCATATGCTCAAAGAGATGAGCAAAGCCTGTTCGTCCAACCTTTTCATTCTTAGATCCCACGTGATACCACAAGTTAACATGAACCACTGGAAGTTTTCGGTCCAGGTGGAAAATGACTGGCAAGCCGTTCGATAAACGATATTTTTCAAATTGAATTTCCAATGCCCTTTGCCTCAAAGGTCCTCCATGTTTAAAGACAAGATGTCACTGCAAGATCCCAAAAAAGCAACGGAATCAGGAGCGGCCGAGACTCGACAATGGCCATTGCCTTCCACCTCCCTTCTCCCGCATCCCGCTTCTTTACTTTGCCCGTTTTAAGTCTCCCTGGGAATAAACCCTCCTCTTGAATCCCTCCACAAAACCGCGCAGAATGGGAGAAATGTCACCTGGCTCCAGCTTCACTTCAATTAGACAAAAGCGGCAACCTGCCGCCAGTGCCTCTTGTTACGGGCGATGGCAGGCAACGAGACGCCGCCGAGCAAATGAGCCTGGAGGTGATTTGGCTTGACTAGCAGCGGCTCTTGCTGGGGAATTTCGAGTCCATGCCCCTTGCCGGTGCGGCAGATTCAGAACACATCTCGCCGCCGCCAGGCAATTCTTGTATTATTCTTCTAGTAACTTCTCTATCATCTTCTCCATTTCAGCAAAGTCCTCCTGGGACGCCTTATTTGTGCCGGTGGCGCTGAACTCCCCACCAGGATGAACGAAACGAATGGTCCCTTTCTTATCAATCAGAAAACTCGCCGAGGTGAAGGCAGGATTGGTAACACGATCCAGCCAAAAGGTGTGCAAGGTCTTCCAGTCGTTATCCAGTGCCACGGGAAATTCGAACTTATAATCTTCGACATATTTGCGAACCTGGCTCACCGGATGATTGGCGGGGCATGGTTTGGGTGTATACATCCCAACAACCAGCAATCGTCTGGCCTTATATTTCGAATAGAAATAGTTGAGCGAAGGCGCCGTGGCACTGCACATCGGACAAGTGGATTCCATAAAAAAGCGAAGCAGCACCACCCTTCCTCTGAGTTCTGAGAGTCGCAAGGGTTTGGAGTTGACCCAGGTTTGATTGTTCCACTCAGGAGCCTGAGAGCCTACGAGAGCTTTTCCGTCTGAAGCCTCTGTCTCTGCGCACAGGGGTGCGGACCCGCTGAGGAGTGTCTTCAAGACTGTGAGGCAGAGATAAAGGGCCAGAAAAGATGCAAAAAGCGATTTGGTGCGAAGTCCCGTTTTTTTGGGCGATCCACGACTTCTCATTTTCTTGTCGGGTCGACGCACAGGAGACCCCATGTTGCGAGGCAGTCCGGAGAAATCAGAGCTTCTGGACAAAGCAAAGACGTTTTCCCAAATTAGTTTCCAGCGGACCATGCTCTCGGGACCTGGTATTCACTCTCAACGTCTCTTAGGATTCGCGGCGAGAGAGACTAGGAACAACGAGAATGTGAGCTTTTTTTCAAACACTGATTTACCGCTTGGGTAACGCAACAAAAATAAAGCGTCTGAGAATTTAGAGGGAAAGAATCAATGCCTGGAAGGCGTAAGTGAAAACGGTCAAGATGATTCCCAGAGTAAGGAGAAGCAGCAGAGTATTACGCCATTCCAACATCTTGTTTGAGCGCTCAGAGTAGGGGCAACTGGAAAAGCAGCTCCGAATTCTTGTCATTGCTTCTTTTCCAATTCGCGAACCAAAAATACTTGTTTCGATTTTAGCCTATCTTTGAAATTCGTCAAGCTTTTCCCTGTAACGCTGTAACGCTGTAAACGCAGCAAAGACTGCTTTGCAGTCGGAGTTCATGGAAAATTGACCACCATTTTTCTCAGATCTGCATGTACTCTGCCTGTGAGTGAGTTTTTGCAAGTTGATTCTGGGCTCACGAGTCTCCCGTCCTTTTGAGATAGTGCAAGCAGAACTGCTGAATTCGAGCCCGATGAGACGGGCAAGAAGTCTCTGATCGCCTTCCAGGAACCAGCAATGGATGGATTTAATATGGGGTTAGAAATTGGCCGGAATCAAGGTGCCCCGCCGTGCTTTGAAATGTTTACTACTGGGAAGGGCTTCTCTCACGACCACAGAGAGAAGTCGCTTACAGGAAACAACCAAGAAACTACCAGATGTGACATCCTAGGCGACGGGGCATTTATAGTTAAACACACTTCCCAGAAATCCACAAATGGTAATTGGATCCTTCATTTGCATTTAGCCCAGACCTAGCGGTATTGGAATATCCTAAGTGACCTGCGCCTAAGAAGCCGGGATGTAAGAAAAGCCTCGTTGTTGAATCATCTACCGAAGTCAAGTGGTGGGCGCCGACTGCACTCACGTTCGACGGCACGGCCGGCAGCGATGGTGCTGACTACGGAATCGATCCTCAAGAGGTACTGGCGCAAAGGAAGGCGGTCGATGATCGATTGAGAATAGGATGGACTTCATTATTCTTTCGAAGTGAGAGACCTACGACTGATTGGCAGGATAGTTCTCGCTTTCCCCGAGACACAGGCGATCTAAGTCAATTCTGATGCATCGAGTACGTCGCGCACCTTGTGTGCGAGAACAGTGGGCGTAAACGGTTTCTGCAGAAAAATGGTGCCTGGCTCCAACACCCCATGGTGGACAATAGCCTGGTCTGTGTAACCTGACATATAGATGACTTTCATATCTGGCCTCAAAGGCGCCAGCCGGTCGGCCAACTGTCGCCCACTCATCAGCGGCATCACGACGTCGGTCAGCATCAAATGGATAGGCCCTGTGTACTGAATCGCAACTCGTAGCGCCTCCGCCCCATGACGCGCTTCGAGCACTGTATAACCGTTCTTCCGGAGAATTGTCCGAACCAGATTTCGAACGGAGTCTTCGTCTTCTACCAACAGCACAGTCTCGGATCCCTGGGGCAACTCTATGGACGTCGGGACCATCTCGACCTCTACTGACACTTCTCCTTCAACTCGCGGTAGGTAGATCTTGAATGTGGTGCCATGCCCAAGCTCGCTGTAGGCCCAGATATAGCCATCGCTCTGCTTGATGATTCCATAGACCGTGGACAATCCCAACCCTGTTCCTTTGCCTTGCTCTTTGGTTGTGAAAAAGGGTTCAAAAATGCGCGCCAGAGTGTCGGGAGCCATCCCGCAGCCGGTGTCGGAGATGGCAAGCATTACGTAGGATCCGGGTTGAGTGGGCGGATGCGTGCGAGCATACGCCTCATCCAACTCAACGTTGGCCGTCTCCAGGATAAGCCTGCCGCCCTCAGGCATAGCGTCGCGGGCGTTGACGACAAGGTTCATGATGACTTGCTCCATTTGACCACGGTCTGCTTTTACCCTTCCCAAGTCTGGCCCTAAAAGCGTCACCAATTCAATATCTTCGCCAATCAGCCGTCGTAGCATCTTGTGAATGTTCGCCAGCAAGGTATTTAGATCCAAGATTACAGGGCGGAGAACCTGCTGGCGGCTGAAAGCCAGCAGTTGGTGGGTCAGCGAGGCTGCTCGTGCGGCGGCCTTGCGAATCTCTTCCAGGTTCCCGCGAATCGGATCCTCGGGCCTTAGGCTGCTCAGCAGGAGATCGCTATAACCTGCAATTGCTGTCAGCAAATTATTAAAATCATGCGCTATCCCCCCAGCCAGGCGGCCAATTGCCTCCATCTTCTGCGATTGCCGAAACTGTTGCTCACTCTGGCGCAGCGCCTCCTCGGCCTGCTTGCCTTTGGTGATGTCAAGCATCACCCCCTGCAGCCTAACGACCTGACCACTCTCTAGGGCTACGCTGACCATATTGCGCAACCAGAGCCAGCGTCCGTCAGATGTCATCATTCGATATTCGAAATCAGACGTTTGTTTCTCTTGGCTGGCTTTCCGGCAGAGAGCCATGGCCCTCTCCCGATCCTGTTCGTGAATGTGCTCTCTCCAAAAGCCGGGTGCCTCGAGCCACTGAGCCACAGGGTGGCCGAGAAGTCGTTCAGCCTGTTTGCTGACAAAGGTAAACTGAAGCGTATTGGGATCTGCTTCCCACACGACGCCATCAACGGAGTTCACGAGGGCTTCATACCTCTGCTGAGATTTTTTCAGGTCCTCCTCCACTTGTTTGCGTTCGGTGATGTCTTGAACGGTTCCAATCAGCCGGACCGGTTTACCGGCATCATTGACCAGGATTTCTGCTTGCTCATGCACGACCCTCTCTGAACCATTGGGCAGATAGATTCGATGGTCGATGCTGTAAGGCTTCCCTGTAGATAAGGCTTGTTCCACTGATTCTCTCACAGATTCTCTATCATCAGGATGAACCGACTTAAAAAATAGTTCCTGGGTTGCCACGAATTCATGAGGCGAGAAACCAAAGATACGATACATCTCGTCGGACCAACGTAAGTCATGAGTTTCCAGGTCAAGCTCCCAATTTCCCAGTCGGGCGATCCGTTGTGCCCGGGCAAGACTGGATTCGCTTGCTCGGAGCTCTTTCTCGGTGCCCTTTCGTTCCTGCCGAGTCGACGCCGCCAGTAACTCGCGCTCTACGGCCGGTACAAGTCGTTTCAATTCCCTTTTGGTGAGATAGTCGTGGGCGCCAGCCTTCATAACGCTGACAGCTGTATCTTCGCTGGTTTGACCCGACACAATGATAGGCGGCAAATCGAGTCCCTTTTCTGCCATGGCACCGAAGTGCGGAATGGTGTAATCCGCCAATATGACATCCCACGTTTGTCTCTGCAGGGCCGTTTCCATCATTTCCTTTGTCTGAACCTGCTCATACTTCAGATCATAACCAGCTCGTTGTAGCTCTTCCAGAATGAGCGCCGCGTCCTCTCCTGAATTCTCCACAAGCAAGACACGTAGAAGCTTCTTGATCTTCTTACTCATTTTCAGTCTGGCTCCCCTAAGAGACTATAAGGAGAGTTTTTACTCACAGGGCGAAGGTCGGTGCAGCGTCAGCGATGTCGGGAAAAGTCAAACGTAATAGGCTAAGGCACAGCCATCCGCTTGATATGCCAGTCCTAGGTTCTGGCCTAGGTCCTCGAAGGTTTCCCAATTCACTGCTGGAAGGTTCGGGCTCAGCGCGGCAATCTCAACGCTGTAGCCCTTAGTGCGTCCTCTGCGATCTCACTTGAACCGGTCTTCTTTGAGAGATTTGACAATCATCCGCTTCAACTCCAGCGGATCAACCGACGCTTGTACTTTGTAGAGCACTTCGCCGGTCTGGCTGATCAACATCGTGTACGGGAGGGCATCGTTCCAGCCCGGATCAAAGGCTTCCATGAGCTTGTACTTGTCGGTATCCCCAAAAAGCAGGTTTCGAGTGGAAGCCTGGTTTTTCTCCAGAAAGGCTAGTACCTCCTTCCTTTCATCGGGGAAATTGGCAGCAACAGTCACGATTTCGAAGGCGCGATGACGATACATGCGGTTGATCGTTACAAGCTCCGGAAATTCCGTGATACAAGGGCCACACCAGGTTGCCCAAAAGTTAACCAACCGGAGTTTTCCCGAATTGTTCCGCCGCAGGTTCTTCAGGTCCTCACTATTGGCTAACTCCACGGTAACGGGTTCAGCAGCTAGTTTGGCCATGTACTTTTTGACTTCTTCTTGTTTACCTGCCCACTTGATGGAACAGCCAAATGCCTTGGTTTGCCGGGTCTTCACCTCACGACCCGCTAGCAGGGCGTCGATGGCGTCGCGAGCATCATGGGTTTTGACGAATTCTTCCCGCTCGCTGTCATCAAATCGGCCAACAAAGCAGAGTTTGCGTTGAGCATCGAAAATGAACAGGTGGGGAGTGGCCGTGGGCCCATAAGCCCTTGAGACTTCCTCTTTCTCCCCATCGAAAAGATAAGGAAAATTGAACTGGCTATGACGTGCCCGAATCTTCATCTCTTCAAAGGAATCTCCCAGATCGGTGTAGCCAAGTTCATCCAGCCTGACAGACCTTTCCTCTATCTCGGTAATCAATGACAAGTTTCTTGAATCTCTCCTGGTAGGCCTGGGCCGTCGGACAGTGCGTACAGGTGAAAACAACCACGAGCACCTTCGCTCTGGCAAAGTCGTGGAGAGAGTAATTGCGACCGTCGACACCGGGTAAATCGAAATCAGGCGCCGTGGCTCCGATGTTAAGTGTCTGCATCGCCCCTATCCCGTCCCCAAAAAGAGGGCGGGAAATTAACATTGCAACCAGAATGAAAAAGTGTCGTCGCTTCATCACACTAACCTCAAGTATTTGATTTCTGTGAATCCTTGATTTTAATGGAGGCCGAGAAATGGACTTTCAAGATCAGCAACATTAAAGAATTCTATCACTGATCAAGAAAATGCCCATTGAAAAAGTCATGCCGTCCTGGTGGTTTGCTGAGAGTTGAGAGTCGTGCCCCATGCCCTCTGAGTGATGGGATGCCCCTTGCAGGCAATTGGGGAAACCGGATGAATCGAATTACGGCCGAAGTATGTCCCACTCTTGGCACAATATCACTGCCGGCAGAAATTTTTTCCAAATGGATTTTCAATTGCCCATCGCCAGGCCCTGAAAGATTATCAGCATTGCTCCCGGTCCTATCTTTTCTGCCAACAAGATTACCGGAATTTTGTCAGATTAAACTGCGGCGGGCTCTGAACAGGCAAGATCCAACAGGCCATCGTGATCTTGGGACAGTTGGCAAGAAAACAAATGAGCGCCTCCTACTGATTAACTTGATTTCACAAACACGCGTTATCAACGACGGGCAGATTTGCTTGCCAAAAACATCATCTCGCTCGTGCTCTTGCTCGATTCTTGGCAGAACGGCGAGCCAGAGAAGGAGGAAGAATACGAGCACGAACGGATACCTCACCGTATTTCTGAAATGGCGGACTTATAATCCTTACACAGCGCCCATCGGTTAGCGGACAGTTTTTTCAAGTGGCTTTCATGGAAGGCTACGGCTGGGGCGATTACCCAAGAACTGTCTGCTTACGTCCACGATTGGCACCGCCATCAACGACAACGCCACCAGGAAGAGCGGCCAGTTAAACCAGGTTGGCAGGACATTGCGAATGACGGCGGGCCCACCACCCATCGATCGAAGAGCGTCGGCCATAAATACATACAGGGCCAACAGGATTCCGCTCAACTCCAAGCCCAAGGCAAAGTGGCCGGGCCAGATCGACCGAGCGGAATGATTAAACTGCGTCACCAGCGTTCCACCCGCAATCATCAGGGCTGAGATGGCAATGGGGGCAATCACGGGTCCCCACCAAGGCAGGGGCAGTAAGAACAGAACGTCCCAATCCGTGAGGGAGGTCGGCCAGTCAATGGCCAGCTTCAGGAATAGGTAATAAAAAATGTCCCACATCCCAAAGGCGATCGCCCCGTATCCCAATCGGGTTCGCGACGTGTTG
>QHZP01000389.1:7427-13686 GCA_003224715.1 Acidobacteriota bacterium
GTCCGCAGATAAACGACTGTCGCCGATTCCAGCCAGGACATCGCTATTGCGAAAAAGACGACGAAAGTCCAACGCTTCGCTTCAACCATCCTAATCCTCACCAAAAACCCTTGACACGATGTAATTTCTTGCCCGCTTCAGTTTCGGGCGGCGGGAGTGCCGCGCGCTTAGTTTGCCCGTGATATCAGACCCCAGAGCCATCTTTTCGACCAGGACCTCGTACCTGAGGCCTGCTAGATTGTAAACCCTAAGTTCGGAATGAGCCAGAGACTGATGACGAGGGAACGGGGCATTGCCGCAGCCATTGCTCCACCTCGTCGATCACTCGTTCCGGTGTTGAGGTACCGGCGGTAATCCCGACCGTTTGCGCCTCCACGAACCATTCGGGGCGCAACTGGTCCGCTTCCTGGACATGAAAGACTCGTCGGCAATATTGGCTGCAAGTCACCACCAGTTCACGGGTATTATTGCTCCCAGCACCGCCGATTACCACCACAGCATCAGATCGCTGTGCCACTTCCATGGCTGCTGCCTGTCGCTGTTTGGTGGGCTGGCAGACTGTGTCACTAAATCTGACCTCCGATCGTGGGAAACGCTGTTGAATGAGTGTCACCAAGTGACGCACCTTGACAATGGGCTGAGTCGTTTGAGCCACAACGCCGAAGCGAGGCCGTTCTTTAAGACCATTGACATCCGCTTCTGAAAGCACTACATCAAATTCTTCCAAGTCCTCCGTCAGGCCCCGCACTTCTACATGATTTCGCTTTCCGATAACCACAGGGTGATATCCTGCTCGCCAAAGGACAGTCAAGGAACGATGTGCCACGTGCACCAGAGGACACGTGGCCTCCAGCACGTTCAATCCTCGCGCTCTCGCAAGGTTCATGGTTCGCTGAGAAGCTCCGTGAGCCGTCACCATGACTCTCACGCAGTTCAGCCAGCACAGCTTCATTGTGAACCAGCTCCCCCAAAATCGTTAGGGGCATCTTGTCTGCTTCCTGCAGTGCCAGGACGATAGCATCACGCACACCAAAACACATACCCAA
This sequence comes from Acidobacteriota bacterium, assembly GCA_003224715.1. Classification (GTDB taxonomy): domain Bacteria; phylum Acidobacteriota; class Terriglobia; order Versatilivoradales; family Versatilivoraceae; genus QHZQ01. The sequence goes on from QHZP01000389.1 coordinate 8,474, forward strand.
GTGTTCAGCTCGAATTACTTTCATTCTTCCTCCAGGAGAGTTCCAACGGCGAGGGCTGCGGCTCGCCGTCAATTCTTTCTTATCCTAAGGGCATAAGAAGTCCGACCGTCAGCGCTCTGGCCACCCAATGGAGTTTGTTTTGAAAAGTACCCATCCTTACAAAGCGAACAGCGACAAAAATCCCCGCCCTAAACTTCGCGCACCGCTTGAATTAATGCCTTCATGTGGTTTAGGTAGCCCTCCAGGGCGCGACGGCCGACGGCGGTCAAGCGGTACTCTGTTTTTGGAACGCGGCCCTCAAAAGACTTGGTACAGGCGATGTACTGGGCTTCTTCCAATTTGCGCGCATGGACGCTCATGTTGCCATCGGTTGTGTTTAGCAGTTTCTTGAGGTCATTAAAGCTGAGAGAATCGTTAACAGCCAGCGCACTCACAATACCCAAACGGATGCGTTCATGGATGAGCCGATCCAAAGCGGCGGGGCCGGTCTTCTCCGCCAGACCTCGGATTTCTCTCAATTCGCGAACCTTTCGCGGTCTTCGTTGCCGTTCCTGCGAAATAAGAGGCTGTTTAACCACCATATCTCCGGGCGATGATGAAACCAAAGATAATCTGCAGGCCGCCAAATCCGGCTGCCATAAACCAGTTTGCTAAAGACAATTGATCAAAAATTGCCACCGCGCCTAAAACGATGAAGCAAAGACCCATGACCGGAACAATCCTGACGGAAAAAGCGCCTCCAGTGACAACCCCGGTACCGTATAGCAACAGCCACATACCCGGGAGCACGTTGGTGGCTCTAGCCCGATAGAGCCCCACGGTAAGTAGGGCGCCCACTAGCAAGGGCGGAGAAAAGCTGAGGCTGAATCTGAGTCCCGGTCCGGAAAGAAGAGGAATGTTCGCCGCTCGCGCTTTGCGAATGACTGCCCATCCACCTATCAGGACCGCAAGGATTGCCTCTCCCACCCAGATAGTAATCCAAGCTTCGGGATTGACTTGGCGTGAAGCTACCCAAGCGGCAACCAAGGCTGTGCCGCCCATTAACACACCCCCCCATCCAGGTACTGCAGTGAAGGAACCCGCCCGTTCCATCGCTTGCCGGATGTAACGCAATTCATCCATGGCATGTGCTTGCAATGTCGGCGGCTCAGGGAGACGAGGATGAATTGGATGACTAAAAGCCATAATGAATCCACTATTCAATATGAGAAACGGTTTTATCTGCCCTGGCAACCTTAGACCACCCGAGGATCAAATGCCCATTCCCAAAGCTACACATCCCCGAAGTGAGTTTTCCTATCATAACCATCCACCAAATTTACGTCAAGTACTTTTTTAGGCAAAGTGCGATCACTTATCACCAGCTGGTCAACCTGCCTGGTTTTCCTTCATTGAAGATTCTCACTTCTGGTTATTCGCCACTGGTTTACCAGCATTGGTTAGGAGAGCTTTTGCTTGAGGAAGGACTTCCAAGGCTTTAGCAACTTGGGGATCACCGTCCAAACGCACTTTCTGGGCCTCTTCCGAACCTAGTCGCGCCAGGTAATATTCGTACTGGATCTCGCGCTTGATAAAATTGAAGTTGTCATGGAAATCTGATTCTTCATATTCGATCTGATTGGAATTGAGGAAGTGTCTAAACTCAGTCAGGAGGGCCTCATTCACTTCAAAGGGTTTATTAGTGGCAGAGTGACTAACGTTGTAAATCCGAACAAAGAGAAAAAAAGCAGATTTACTCAGAAGCAAAGTCTGAAACTTATTCAGTTGTGGAATTGCGATTTTGACATCGGGCGCAATACCTCCACCTCCAAAAACCTGTCGGCCGCTATCAGTATGGGTGACCTCGGTCGGCGCGGCTTCTTTGGGCGCACCATAATAATAATCGTAGAAAGATTTGTGGACGTAATCCCTTTGAATCAATCTGCCGCTGGGTGTGTACCATTTGGCCGTGGTGAGTGCCAATCCTGCCCCGTGACTGAGAGGAAAGGCAGTTTGAACTAACCCCTTGCCAAAACTTGTCTCTCCCACAATTAAACCACGGTCATGATCTTGAATGGCCCCGGCAACAATCTCGGACGCGCTGGCGCTGCCGCCGTTAATCAACACGACCATAGGATAGGGTGGACCTTCTGTCCCCTTCAGGGCAGGATAGCTGTGATTAGCGCTGGCAATGCGACCCTTCGTGATCAAAACATCCTGGTCTTTTTTGAGAAATTTGTCTGCCACTCCAATGGCGGCCTCTAAGGAACCGCCAGGATTATTTCTAAAATCTAGCACCAGACCCTCCAACTCAGAGTCCAGTTTTTTCAGACTTTCTTCAAGTTCCCTTTCAGTGGTCTCGGTAAAACTATCAATCCGGATGTAACCGATCTTTGGACGAAGATAGAATGTGAAGGGGATGCTGTGATGAGGAATTTCGTCGCGAACAACGGAAAACTCAAACAACTCTGCTATCCCCTCACGTTGAACCGAAATATGCACGGTTGTTCCTTTGGGTCCTCGTAACTGGTCAACAATGTCCTGTTCAGACAGCCCATCGGTTGGCCGCCCTTCGATCCTGGCAATGACGTCCCCGGACCGAATGCCCAACCGATAAGCGGGAGTCCCTGGAATCGGCGAGATAACTGTTGGCTTGAAACTACGGATCCCAATGATGATACCCAAACCGTAATAGTTGCCTTGCTGGTCCTCACGAAATTCACTATACGTTTTGGGATCAAGAAAGTTTGAATGTGGATCCAGCGTGCGTAACATGCCGTGGATAGAGTCATAAACCGTCCTTTCGACATCAACAGACTCTGCATAATTTTCCTCAGCCAAGCTCAGAACCTGGGCATATGTTTTCAAAAGGTCGTCGAAGCTCTCTGATGGTTTTGAAGTGGCTTGCACTCGATGGCTCCAGAACTCGCCAGCAAGGCAAGCCGAGGCAATCAAGCTCAATAGGCAAGTCAAACGACGGAAAAATTGCATAGTCTCCTCCGCTTGGGTTCCAAGCTTAGGTCAATAGTATAGCATCTGGGCCGTTACAAAATCTGAGTGATGAGACCCTATGAAGGCAAGGAGAAGCCGTTGTCACCGAGCCAAGTCAGAGTCTATTGAGTTCACCCACAGCCAACTCAGCCACGCAATGTGCCAGTCAGGAGACAAGGAGCCCAATCAAGCAAAGCTCTAGCAAATCACCAATCAGGGTTTGTGGGCGCGCCGAAATGACTCTAGAGTCCAGACATCGATGGAATCTTGGTAGGTGTGTCGAAGGATGTACAGGTTATCGTCGTCAGCCCGTAAACGAAAATAAATTTCTTCGGGGCCGTACCATTGATCGACCAGCTCCTTTACTTGATAGCGCCGTTCGCCCAGATAAAAGGAGAGGGGGCGCTCTTCGGCTTTGTATCCAGAATAGCTCTCCACTCGCACTTGCATGGTCAAGCTCCTTCAAAAACCGATCAATCTCCGGTGCGGGGCAAAAATCGAACTGGATCATCCAATATCCCCATTGACGCAGCGCTCGTGTTAGAAAAACACTTGCTCGCTCCTAAGGGGGTCCAGTTCATTTCTCAGTCTTTCCAGGCCTGGAGGACGGGACGAAAATAAAAAGACCCAGGACAAGAAGCGTAATAACCCAATAAATAATTATACAGACCTGCAAAGAAGCGCTAGTGGCGACGCATCATTCGAATCCGTCTGGCCAACAAGACGACAATCCCAAATCCGAGTGAGCCAAGGGTGCTCGGTTCCGGGACCGAGCTAATCGAAACGCCATCCACCAGCAACGCTGAATTTACCGAGGGATCACCTGTGTCAACGACTCCGAGCCCCAGTGTATGAGAGCCAGGACTCAACCTCACCGAAGTGTCTCTGTATCCAGTCTCATCAAGAAACACTGTATTGGATGGTGATACACTTTGAGTCAAAAGGCCAATATTCCCATCGAGTACATAAAACCCGAAGTCTAAGAAGGGAGGATTTAAGGAATTAATTGCCTCATCGGTAAGAAAGTTCCAGTGAAAAGTCAAAACTGCCGTCGTGTTCGTTGTGAATGACTGTTTGATACCCGAGCCTTCAAAAACAAAAGACAAGTTGATACTTTGTGAAAAGTCGTTTAAGGCGTGAACTGGTAAACCAAAGAATCCCTCTAGGGAAAGACCAGATACAGAGTCTGTCCCTGAGTATGTAAAAACATTACTGGGATTGAAGACATTCGGTGCACCGGGACCATTCGACATTAAAGCTTGGAATGATCCCTCGAATGGATCGATCCCAAAGGATGAGTTTACTACGATAGTGTCTCCTAGGGTCGACCACCCAATGAAATCGCCAGTTTCGAATCCGCCATTCAAAGGGCCCGTCGCATAGCTCTTCCCCACTGAAGACGTGAATACCAGCAAAACCATTAGAAAGCTTCTCATGTGGCTCCCCCTTTTGCGCAAGTTTGTAGCCGGAATGAGCGACCTGAAAACAGAGGTACTAGTTTGAGCAACGCCTCCCCATCTAAGACCAGAAGCTAGGTAGCTGGCCTTTGAGACCGTTGCCTGACAGATGCTTGATTTCATGGTGAGCTGATGGGGATCGAACCCACGACCTCGTGACTGCCAGTCACGCGCTCTGCTGCGGGTGGCAGGCCTCCAAGATGAAAGCCTCCCCCTAGGACTTTCATGGCATCTTACGCCCCGGCCACAAGAATTGTCAACGTCATAAACCGCCCAACGACCCTTCCATAAGGCCCACCTCATGCAATCTTGTTGGACAATGTCCTTTAAAAATTCGGAGCGATCGTTTACTCTTTACGACGCCCTTCGATGTTCATTGTTGGGCCAAGCAGGAGATTTACTTCTGGATAGGCTCGAGGAGAATTAATGGCCAGACAAAGTAAGTTTCTCTCTGGGAAAAAAATTGATCCTTCTCCCATCCGCAAAGGGATTAATCTGGCAAAGCTGATTGATGAAGTGTTTGTGGCATACAATGCAGCACGTCTGCGGGAGGCCTGCCAACTCTATGCGCAAAAAATGTTGGCTGAGGATGTGACGGTCGGTATATCCCTCTCCGGAGCCTTAATCCCCGCCGGAATGGGTATCTCGTCCTTTATCCCACTAATCGAAAGGGGGTTTATCGATTGGATGGTCACTACCGGCGCCAACCTTTACCACGATGCCCATTTTGGCATCGGCCTGAGCTTGCATCGCGGCGATCCACAAATCAACGACGTCGTCCTGCGC
>QHZP01000389.1:13733-15734 GCA_003224715.1 Acidobacteriota bacterium
AAAGGGAGATGAGTAGTGGAGAGTTTCATTATCTAGTTGGCAAGTATGTCAATCAACGGGAAAAGTTATTGCGGCTACACAACAAATCCTTGCTAGCGGCGGCCTATCGTCATGGTGTTCCGATCTACACTTCCTCTCCAGGTGACAGTTCGATTGGAATGAATGTGGCGGCTAAAGCGCTGGCCGGCAATAGGCTCAAGATCGATGTGTCGGCCGATGTAAATGAGACAGCTTCTATTGTGTTGGACGCTAAGCGATCTGGCGGAAAAAGTGCCGTCTTTATTTGCGGTGGCGGCTCCCCCAAAAACTTTATCTTGCAGACCGAGCCGCAACTTCAGGAAGTGCTAGGAATCGCAGAGAAAGGTCACGATTATTTCTTGCAGATCACCGATGCCCGGCCAGATACCGGCGGTCTTTCAGGCGCCACTCCCAGTGAAGCCGTCAGTTGGGGTAAGGTCGATCCCGACAAGCTGCCGGGGACCGTGGTTTGCTATTGTGACTCTACGATTGCCATGCCTCTGATTACCGCTTATGCTATCAGTATTAGGAAACCTAGAAATTTAAGACGACTTTATGAACGCAGGAAGCAACTCCTCAGCCGCCTACAGACGGAGTTCTACGCCGCCACCGGCAAAAAAAATGAATGAACAAGTTGGAGAGACTGTGAGCAACCAGAACCGCTAAATTCTCTCAAATACAGTGACACACCCTGGAGTTCCTTTGATGCGATTCCTCCCCTGTATCCAAACACATTGGCTTTTGTTGCCGGTTCGGCAGCCCTCAATAATTTTGAGATCCTTTTCCAATCGAGTCTGAAATAGGTAGACAATTGTGGAAGAATTTCAGCTACGTTATGAGGAGAGTTTATGAAATTTGAAATCGTGAGCACCCCCATTTCCAAGTTGAAGACCGATTTGCTCGTGGTGCTGCTGGATAAGGAATTGGAATTCGGTTCCATGGAAGATGCCCAACTGAAGGCTCTCTTAGACAGCTTGCGCCAGGATTTTGAAGCCAAAACGGTCAAGAGGGAATATTTCACTCGATGGTCCCAAGAAGGAATCAAACATCTCGTGGTTTTTCATTCTCTGTTGGATTCGACTTATAACATCTGGGAAAAGGTCAAGATTTTCTCAGCCCGTGCCCTGGGGTATGGCAAGGACCTGAATCTAACTAATGTTTCTTTTCTATTGAACGGCGAGGCTGGTTCCACCTATCTAGGAAAAGTGGTTGAAGGAGTCATCCTCGGCCGCTACTCGTTCGAGAAATACAGAAAAGAAAAGAACAAATATTGGGACAGGGTGAGACTGGCTTTAGTCGTTGACAATTCTTCGCGCGAAATCTCTGAAAGGAAATTGAGCCGTTACTCATTGGTTTCCGAGATGGTGAACGAATGTCGAGAAATTGTGAACGAGCCTGGATCGGTCGTCTATCCTGAAGTATTGGCAGAACTAGCCCAGCAGATCGCCAAGAAATACCATTTAAAGGCTACTATCCTTGATGACAAGGACCTCCAAAAGCAGGGCTACATGGGACTGGTCTCAGTGGGCAAAGGCAGCATCCACCCGCCACGCCTCATCAGTTTGGAATATAACGCTGCGAAGAAATCCAAGGTAAAGCTAGCCCTGGTGGGTAAGGGCATCACTTTTGACACGGGCGGTATTTCCATAAAGCCTTCCGAAAAGATGTTGGAGATGAAAGGCGATAAAGCCGGCGGGGTCGCGGTACTTTATACCCTGAAAGCGATCGCTCAGTTAAGACCCAACATCAACGTCGTTGGCATTATTCCTTCGGCCGAAAATTTTCCTGATGCCAATGCTCAACGCCCGGGTGACATCTTCGTTGCCAAGAATGGAAAGTCAGTGCAAGTCGACAATACTGATGCAGAGGGACGGCTGGTTTTGATTGATGCTTTTGCCTTGGCGGGAGAACTCGCCGTAACTCACGCTGTTGATATAGCAACACTCACAGGCTCGGTCGTTCGGGCACTGGGACAGGCTTATG
>QHZP01000390.1 GCA_003224715.1 Acidobacteriota bacterium
AGATTCCAGGATGACTGTCACCTGGCTACCTCGCGCGTACTGACCCAATTCACGCAATCCAGCCACTACCCGGTCGATAGTTGCCTGCCTCGGCTGAGCCGGATCAAACTTATCGCCAAAGACGCGGACATAGGGCGTCCGGAGGCGGTGCGCCAGATCGATGAATCGTTTCCCTTCGTCCATTTGCTGTGAGCGTTTAGCCGGATCCGACTCATGCAGGTGGGCTGAAGAACCCAGGTTGCAGAGGCGCAAATCGAGTGCCTCCAAATCCTTCTGGCTTTGCTGGAGGCGCGAGTTGCTGAACTCCGGCCGCTTGGTCAGATCCAGCTCTCCCTCGAGGCCGCGCAGTTCAATGGCTGCATAACCGCACTCGGAGGCATTCTTCAGAATCGTTTTCCAATCCCATTTCGGGCAGCCCAGCGTGGAAAAAGAAATCGGCAGTCGTTTGGACTGCTGCTTGAGTGCCAAAACCATTGAGGGAGTGGTGACTGCTGCAGTGAGAGATTGTATGAATTTTCGTCGCGCCATTTTGGCCATGATTTTTTTCCTTGATCATTGGAGAGCATGCTGCCTGCACTCCCAAATGGAGCAGCGGGTGGCCGAAGCAACGGCGGTCGGAGAGGCCCTGTGACCGGGTGCGCCGGCCAGACTTCTGCTATTTGAGCGGCACAATCCGAACGTGTTCGTCATAAAGGGCGCCGCCCTCGCCCAGGTCAGTGGTGCGTGCGCGCAAAAGAACGTTGGCGCAACGGCCGTCGCGCCAGTGTCCACCCTTGGGGATGAGGGCGACGTCTCGTCGCTGTTTGGAATCGTAGCGCAGGTGCACGGTCATGGAAGAAATGCTGGACTGGAGGCTGCACAATTCGCCTTCACCAATTCCGTTGGCGGCTTCCGGATGAACGGTCACGATGGCACAGCCTTGCTGGGGCACAGCCCACTGCGACGATTGAGCCTTCTCGGTAGAAAGGGACATCAGGAAAAGCGGGTAAGATAGCGAGGGAACTTCACTCGAGGGCGATTTGGTCACCAGGTTCACTCGGCCGGTCGCGGTGGCGAACTTTCGATCTGCAAACAGGATTTCAGGTGGGATAGGATTTCGGATGGCTCCGGCCTCGAGCGCTTCGAGCGTGATCCCGCGCGAACCGAGTTTCTGCTCCATCATGCGCCGCTTCCATTGGCGCGCATCACCGGCCATCACGTCGCCGAGTCCCACTCGTCGCGCCAAGGCCTGAATGATCTCCAGGTCGCTCTTAACACCCTCTGGAGGCGGGACAACGGGTTTGGCCACGCCAATCCAATGATGTCCGTAAGAACCCAGCAAGTCATCTGCCTCCAACAGGGTTGTGGTTGGCAGAACGAGATGAGCCAGGCGCGCCGTGTCAGTCAAGAAAGAGTCGACCACGACGACGAACTCACGTGACCGAAGGGCTTGTGCAGTGGTTTCAGACTCCGGCAACATGGCTACGGGGTTGCCTGCCGTGACCCAGACTGCCCGGATAGGCGGATCGTTCAGGCGGAGAAGCTCCGGCCCGAATAGTGGTTCGCACACCGTGCGCGGCGCTACTTTCGCACCTTGAATAAAGGAAGTATCAAAGGCCCCCCGCCGTTTGAAATAAAACGACACACCTCCGCCGGGAACACCAATATTTCCGGAGATGGCGCACAGCGCGTCCAGGGCACGGATCATTCCCGCACCATTGATCCGCCGGCCCATCCCCCAACCCACCAGGATAGCGGCCGGCCTGTCTGGGCCGAGCCGGGCAGGACATCGGCTTCACGGCACCATTGGGCAACGCTGTGACTTTCGGCCAGGTCGCGAAAGTCATCCAGGTGGTCGCAGTAATTCCGGGCTGCAGGATCACTCCAGCCTTGTTCAAAAAGAATTCTGGCAACGGCCATCGCCAGCGCAAAGTCGCTGCCGGGGCGTGGCTGAAGGTGGGTTGCACAAAGAGTGGCCGTCTTGTGGTAAACGGGGTCGATCAGAACGAGCTGCGCTCCTCGGGCTCTGGCTTCTTGCAAGATGGGCACCAGATGAGGACTCGAGGTGAAAACGTTTTTCCCCCAAAGTAGGATGTTCTTTGAGTTCAGCAGATCAAAGACATCGTGACTGTCTTCTTCGCCGAAATCCATCTCCTGGGCGGCATCTCCCGCACCAGAGCAAATGTCGCCGCGCTTGATCGTCACCGGACCGAACTTTTCGAAGAAGTAGTCGGAAAGATGTTTGAGGAGCCCCAGCGACCCGCCGCTGCGGTAATGGAAGATGGCTGCCGGTCCTGATTCCTGACGGATGGTGGTCAGCCGCTGGGCCGCGACATCCAGGGCTTCCTCCCAGGAAATGGGATGAAAGTCGCCATTCCTGCGGAGCAAAGGGGTCGTGAGTCGGTCCGGGGAGTACTGGGTTGAAAGGAAAAGGCTCGTACGGTAGCAGAGAAACCCGCGGGTGATGGGGTGTTCCTTGTCTCCCCGGATCCGCGTCACACGGCCATCTTCGACCGTAGCCACAATCCCGCAGGCATCAGGACAGTCCCGGTTGCACACCGTCTTGCGAATCTCTTTCATACTTCCTCGGCGGCTATTCTACTACAGGTGAGTGGCGGGTGACGAGTGGCCGGTGACGGGTGAAGTAAATTGGGCTTGACAGCATTTGGAATTATAGAAATCATGAGAGGGTCTTCCCCTACAGAGAAAGAAACTGTTGGTCTTCAAGTAGAGGTTAGTCGGAACCAGTATCAAGAGTTGCAACCATGCTTAGAAAACTGGTTGACCTGGCCCGTAAATCACGAGGATTAGTTTTTCTCTGGCCACGAAAGGCAAGAGCTTTGCACAGGGTCGCAAAAATCTACCTGACCATTACCCTGTTTCGAGGCCACATTAAGATCGCGAAAGGAGAAATCTTTTGTGGCATAAGATGCGGAGGAGACGTTTTTACTTGTTCACAAAGTAAAATGTAAGGGCACTCTCAAAGGAAAGGAACGCAACATGTCAAAGCTCACGACAAAGGCAGGCGGATGGCTGGCAGTGCCGCTCATAGTCCTTTCATTCTCGGGGAGGGCGTTCGCTCAGACGACGGGCGTAATTACTGGCACCATCACCGACGTTTCAGAGGCAGTAGTGGCTGGTGCGGATGTCACGGTCCGAAATGTCAATACGGGCGAAGAGCGCGCGGTCCAAACGAATGCAAGCGGCCAATATGTGGTCAATGCGCTCCCGGTTGGGGAATACGAGGTGGAGGCAGGCGCTGCAGGATTCAAAAAGACCAAGCGCGTGGGTATTCAGCTCGCCGTGGCGGATAGGCTTGCCATTAACCTCCGTTTGGAGGTAGGGGAGAAAACGGATACGGTGGCTGTAAATGACCTCGCGCCGGTTGTGGAAACCGAAAAAGGCGACGTGAGCTATCTGGTGAACACGAAGCAGATCACCGACCATGCGATTAATGGTCGAACCTTTACCTTGTTGCAGCAGTTGGCTCCCGGTGCTTCTCGCACTGTGGGTGATGAGGGAGGGGTTGGTTTTAACAGTAACAAAGGTTTTGCGATCAATGGCCAACGACCCGACTATAGCGGTCTTCTGGTAGATGGAGTAGAAAACACCGATATGGGCGCCCAATCGGTGCTGTTCGTCTCGCCGGGAATGGAGACGATTAGCGAGTTTAAGATGCAGACCAGCAACTACTCAGCGGAATATGGAACAGGCGGAGGGGCCAACGTTTTGGTAGTGACCCGGACCGGGACGAGAGAATTTCACGGCGCGGCCTATGAATTTCTGCGCAACGACAAGTTTGACGCCAGGAATCTTTTTGCCGATTCCAAGCCCACTCTACGCTACAACAATTTTGGTTACCGCCTCGGCGGACCCGTGATTATTCCGGGGGTCTACAATAAAAACAGAGACAAGACGTTCTTTTTCTTTGCCCAGGAGTGGCGGAGACGGCGCACCCAGGATATCATTCGCGCCGCCACCCCAACACCCGAGATGCGGGCGGGTGATTTTCAGGCTGAGGCGTTGCGTCTCGGCGAACCCATCCTGGACCCCGATACCGGCCAGCCTTTCCCAAATAACAAGATTCCCACTTCGCGGCTAAACCAAAATGCACTACTTTTGCTGGATCACGTATTTCCTTTGCCAAACAGCCCCGGATTTCTCAATTTCCAGCAGAACGCCGGCAATCAGGAGAATTGGCGGCAAGAGACCTTGAATGTGACCCACGAGTTCTCAAGCAAAACTAAGTTGATGGTGCGCTACATCCAGGACACCTGGGTCCAGAACATACCGACGGTTTTGTGGTCTGCGCAATCCTTCCCGACTATCACTTCAAGTCTGGACGTGCCGTCCAGGAGTTTTCTCACAAAGCTAACCAATGTTGTTAATCCCACCCTATTAAATGAATTTTCCTTTGCCTACGGCAGCAACTATGGTGCTCAAGAAAAAAGGGCCGTGTCCTTATCGGGCGCGTTCGAAGAGCCCGCAGGATTGACCATCCAGCACCTTTTTCCGCGCATTCCCGGAAGACCTAAAAAAATTCCGAATCTGACTTTTACGGGAGGCTGGGGGAACATTGACACTCTTTTCTATCCCTGGTGGGCGCACCATAACATCGCCACCTTTACCGACATTCTTTCCAAGACCTCAGGCCCGCACTCCTTCAAATTCGGAGGCACTTACCAATTTTCCAAAACGCCGGTTGAGTCTCAGGTAAACCCACTCGACAACGGGGCCTTTTCCTTTGATGGAACCTTTACCAACCATCCAGTGGCGGATTTTCTGCTGGGGCACGCGGCCCAATATCAGGAACTTGACCACCTTCTGACACCGAGCTATGACTATCCGCAGTTGGAGTTGTTTGCCCAGGATACCTGGAAGGTCACTCCCCGTTTAACTTTGAACCTGGGAGTGCGTTACTTCTATATCCCGCACGTGCATGAGGCGGATGATCTAATCAACACGTTCCGCGTGGACCGCTACGATCCGGCCAAGGCAGTCAAGGTTCTGCTTGATGGCACCATCGAGAAGGGATCCGGCGACCTTTTGAATGGTATTGCTGGAGTCAAAGACGGGTTACCTCGTGGTTTAGTCCAAAACCATCCCTGGAAATTCGCGCCCCGCTTGGGATTCGCCTATGATCCCACGGGGAGCGGGAAGATGTCGGTTCGCGGCGGATATGGCGTTGGATACTACCGCGTTGAGGGGAATGACATCTACCAGATGGTGGGCAACCCACCAAGATCAAAATTGGTGACGATCTTCAATCCATTACTGGACAATCCTGCGGCTGGGCAGGCGGCCGCCGATCAACCGGTTTCGCTGAATTCGCTTGACCCGGTTTATGAGGTCCCAATGATCCAAACTTACAGTCTTGGAATCCAGCGGGAACTGACTCCAGGAACAGCGCTGTCGCTGTCCTATGTGGGATCGCGGGGCAGTCACCTTGATCGAGCTCGGGATATCAATCAACCTCTCCCAACCAATGGTTTCGAGTTCGACCCGCGCTTGAACACAAGAGAAATCCCGACCGAACTGATACGTCCCTTCCAGGGCTTTGCGGGTATTAACCAGAACGAGACGACGGCATCCTCCACCTACCACTCGCTCCAATTCACGTTTCAACGCCGGATGTCCCGCGGCTTGTTGTTTGAAACCGCCTACACCTGGTCCAGGGCAATCACCGACGCCAGTGATTACGGCCAGACTCCACAAAACGCCTACAATTTGCTGGCTGAGCGAGGGCCGGCATCATTCGACCGAACACACATGCTAATTTTCAATTATATTTATGAACTGCCTTTCCTGCGAGACCGTTCCAAACTGGCAGGAAGGCTATTAGGAGGCTGGCAGATTTCGGGCATCACTCAATTCCAGAGTGGAACCCCTCTCAATGTGGGAATTACCGGCGGCACCCTTGGCCTGGCGAACCGTCCGAATGTTAAAGCCGGCGCCTCCTCCGACGGGCCAAAGACGATCCAGCAATGGTTCAACACGGCTGCTTTTGAAGCCCCCGCCTTCGGTTACTTTGGAAATGCAGGACGTAACATTCTGCGTGGGCCGGGCATCAACAGTTGGGACCTTTCACTTTTCAAGAACTTTGTACCCAAAGAAAGTGTTACGGTGCAGTTTAGGGCCGAGGCATTTAACACCTTCAATCATCCGAACCTGGACTCTGTTGACAGTACCCTTGGCTCCGGCAGCTTCGGTCAGGTTCTCAGCGCCAGAACCGCCAGGATCATCCAGTTAGGCTTGAAGGTTGAGTTCTAAAGTAGACCACTGAATCGCGATCGTCAAAGAGCGATTCTTGTGTAACATTAGCCTAGCCCGTTATGCGGATCGAAACGAGAATTTTGTTCTCTTTTTGTAGACGGGCTGGGAGCCCGAAGCGCCAGCGAGGGACAGCCGCGCGATGACCCTCGCTGGCGCTTCGGGCTCCCTGTCAGGGGGTGGGGGCAGGGATATCAAGGGCGAAGCCCTTGCCTGGATTGAGAGGTTAAGAAGGGCTGCAAAGTATGCAGCCCATTTTTGCTTAAGTCTAATGAAAGAGTGTCTTGTGGCAGGTCTCCTATTATTAGTCCCTTTAGGCCGAACCCTCGCCAGGGAGGGTTTTGGTTACGATTTCGAGCAGGCTCGGAGA
>QHZP01000382.1 GCA_003224715.1 Acidobacteriota bacterium
ATTCGCCGTAGACTCATCATCATCTTGACCTGTCGTGGTTGCGTCTGCGCTGAGGATCTGGCCGATGAGACCATCAACCGCGTTGCCAGGAAGGTACCTGAGATAGTCAATACTTACGTCGGCAATCCTTCGCTTTACTTTTATGGTGTTGCCCATAAGGTTCACCTGGAGTATGTGCGAAAAAAGCCAGACCCGGTACCGCCAGCGCCGCTGGATTGTCTTGAGGAGACAGAACAGGAATATGAATGCCTGGAGCAATGTATGAAGCGGCTGACGTCGAAAAGCCGCGAATTGGTGCTGGAGTATTACCAGGAAGAAAGACGCGCCAAGATCGATCGAAGAAGGGAACAGGCCACACGGCTGGGAGTAGCCAGTAATGCTTTGAGGATCAGAGCATGCCGCATCCGAGCCAACCTGCAGGATTGTGTGTTCGAATGTCTCAAACAAAGAACGCAGGATGAAACGGACAACGATTTCCGGTCATACAGTGCGGAGGGGTTTGACCGAAGAAAGTTCGACCGAAGAAGCCTTGACCGAAGAAGGCTCGACGGAAGAGAGGGAAGCATCAATGAAAGAAAGCGTTGAGAATGAAATCTCAATGAAACGGTACCTGCTGGGTCAATTGACGGAAAAAGAGCAGCAACAACTTGAAGAACAGCTCATGACCAGCAATGAATGCTTTGAGCAGTTACTGGTTGCAGAGGATGAATTGGTTGACGAATTCCTGCATGGGACGCTCTCAGCCGGCGAGCAGCAAAGATTCAACAATTACTTTCTGTGCACACCGGATCGGCGTCAGAAGCTAAGGTTTTCGAGATCACTTCAGAGGTATCTCTTAGCTAACGCGGAGAGACCTCGGGCTGTCTGGACCGGGCCATGGTTTTTGGCCTTACGTTCTCCCTACCCAGTCATGGGATGGGGACTGGCGGGGGCTTTGCTGTTACTGGTAATAGGTGGTGGGTGGTCAGTTTTCAAAATCTCACACTTGCAAAAGCAACTCGTGTCGGCTCGTGCCCAACAGACGAACCCCCAGGTACAAGTACAAGACTTGCAGCAACAATTGACCCAGTTGCGTGAGCGCAACGATCAATTGGCCAGCGACCTTCGGCGCCAACAGAACCAACGGACAACACTAGAACAAGAGTTGGCCGCTCTTAAGACTTCCTCGTCTCAGAACTCATCGTCGTCCATGATCGCCTTTGCGCTGATACCTGGTATGGTCAGAGACCTGGAAGGCATGAAAAAAATAGTCATTCCTACCGGCACAGCCTGGGTCCAGTTACAGCTTGATCCAGAAGGGGACGACTACACAAGATACCAGGCAGTGCTTCAAAAGGCTGAGGGCGATGACATTTGGAACCAGAGTAGTCCCAAGGTCAAAATGAAAGGAAACAATGAAATGGTTGTTTTGACCTTGCCCGCCAAACTCCTATCTCGTGGAGATTACATTCTGAAGCTGAGTGGGATGACCACCAGCGGTAATCTGGAAGACGCTAGCAAGTATTATTTTAGAGTATTAGAAAAATAAAGCCTAAAATGCAGTCCTGTTTGTCCACGCCGCGAATGTTTCCCTGCCCCCACTAACTAACTCGTTCTAAGAAGGCACCCCCTCAAGTCCCCCTTGTCAAGGGGGACCTAAACGGCGTTCTGCGAATAACCAGACCAAAATTCTTGTTTCGACCATGGGCTAACTGATCACAGGTTTTGATTTGCACTTTAATCCAGAACCTGAAGCTCGAGGGTTGCCAAGCAGCTGCCTGAAAAACCTTTCACCGTGCAGGATCTTGTTATCGGATTTGATAGGCTTCAGCTTGTTTGCCGCCGGCCCCCTTTCCTGGATCTGAATGCTCCATGTTGTATTGCACTGGTGGTAGCGGTCGCGAAGACGGGAGCAGCATGTACGATGGTGTCAGCCTATGATGGCAGATCAGTTGCTTGTGAGACCCGCGCGGGTAAAGCAGTCTTGGAATTTGCACGGGGTTAAATCCGCCACCCACTATGAAATGTTTTTCCTTCTATTGGCATAAGAAGATAGAAGAGCAGGCTGGCGGGGTTTACCACACATTAGGTTTATCAACTCAGCATCAAAAGAGCCCTAGTCCTCGTTCCAGCGCGGTTTGATGGGCAAGGGAATGAGTCGTGGACAGGTCTTCCCCTACCTGTGACGTGAAGGGAGAAATCCGTCACCCATTTGCAGGGGCCTGAGGATTCCGGCCACAAGTGACATAGAGGTGAATTCCAGTGGACTTAGAGATGATTTCCCATTATCGCATTATCAGGCCGCTGGGCGCAGGTGGAATGGGCGAGGTCTATCTGGCGCAAGATACCAAGTTGGACCGCAAGGTCGCTATCAAATTCCTCCCGCGGAAAGCCTCGCAAGACGAGAAGGCCAAGCAGCGGCTTGCACGGGAGGCCCAGGTTGCGGCCAGCTTGGACCATCCCAATATCTGTCCCATTCACGAACAAATAGAAGAAAACAACCACAGCTTAATCGTAATGCAGTATGTGGAGGGTGAGACGCTTTGTCTCAGGATGCAGAAAAAACGTCTGACCTTGAGAGAATCGTTGGGGATTGTTATCCAGGTAGCAGATGCGCTGGCAGAGGCCCATTCTCACGGTATCATTCACAGAGATATAAAGCCGCTGAACATCCTCGTTACCCCTCGTGGACAAGTCAAGGTGCTGGACTTCGGATTGGCGAAAATTGTTGATCAGGGGCAGACTGGCATGAGTGAAGCCCAAACCCAGAAACTGCTGACGGATTTTGAGGTCATTTTGGGCACGGTCCCTTATATGTCCCCTGAGCAGGCAAAGCGCGCCCCTGTGGACGCGCGCAGTGATCTGTTCTCGCTTGGAGCTGTGCTCTACGAATGCCTCACCCGCCGACCTCCATTTTCCGGGGAGAGCTCGATAGAAACAGCCGCGCAGTTAATCCATGTCGATCCGCCTCCGCCCTCGCAGCTCAATTTGAGCGTGCCTCCGGAGCTAGACCGCATCACTCTTAAGGCGCTCGCCAAGAAACCGGAAGCCCGCTACCAGTCGGCTCTCGAGTTCAGATCGGACCTGGTAAAAGTCCGTGACCTGCTGGGGGGTGAAGACTCACTGGTCCCCTCGCTTATTTCGCGAAAATCCGGTGGTTTGTCTGTAAGGAGCTTCAGAAATCTGCACCTCAGGCTGCGACGGGCTCGAGTCTTATTTCCTGCAGGTCTATTGGTGATCTTTCTCTCATTGCTGGGCGTGATGGGCATGCCGCGGTTCTGGCCTTCAGCCCCGCACGCACCTAATCCAGAGGCCAAACGCTGGTACGACATGGGCACGCGAGCGTTGCACGACGGGGCCTATTGCCAGGCCAGCAAGGCGCTTCAGAATGCCATTAATAAGGATAATCAATTCGTGTTTGCCCACGCGCGGCTGGCAGAAGCATGGACGGAGCTGGATTATATGGACAAGGCAAGCAAGGAACTCTTGGACGTCGCCAACTTGGTGCCCGACCGTTCAGTACTCCCGCATCTGGACACACTTTACCTCGAAGCCATTACAAACATTGTGGCGCACAACTTGACCAATGCCATAGCATCCTACCGGGAAATTGCTCGTCTCGTTCCGCACCAGCCTCAGGTCTATGTCGATTTGGGTCGCGCCTACGAAAAGAATGACGAGGTGGGAAAGGCTATAGAGAGTTACGTGCAAGCTACCAAACTCGATCGGGAATACCCCACACCCTTCCTGCACTTAGGGATCCTCTATGGGCGAAAACCAGACTTGACCAATGCCATGGCGGCTTTCAAGCAGGCTGAGGGGCTGTATCAAACCATGAGCAACTTCGAAGGAGTTACGGAAGTCCTCTGCCAGCGCGGTTCTCTTCTGAATAGGGTCAGCAAGCCAAAGGAGGCTCGCCTGCAGTTGCAACAGGCCCTGGACGTGACTCGGACGACATCTAACAAGTATCAGCAGGGCAACGTTCTGCTGCAGTTGAGCAGTGTCTGCCTGGCTGAAGGAAACACGCGGGAAGCCCAGCAGTTTGCCAAGGATGCTTTAGAGGCAGCGCGACGTAACAGGATGGAGAATCTGACTGCGCGGAGCCTTATGGCGCTGGGGGAAGCGTACTTTGCAGGTGGCGAAAGCGACAAGGCTGAAGAAATGTTCAAGCGGGCGTTGGAAACGGCGTGGTGGCACAAAGGAGGTCGCACTGAAGCAAGAGCACTTTTAATGCTTGGACGTTTAGCCCTTAAGCAGAACAATCTCGACGAAGCGCTCACTTATCTCGAACTGGCGCTCGATTTTTATCAGCCAGGCGGCTATCGCACTGAGGCTGCCCAAACCCTGAGCCTGTTTGGCCGCGCCAAGCTCCAGAAGGGGCATTACGTTGAGGCGCTCAAAGCCTTCCAGGGGCAGCTTCGCCTCGCCGAGGAGTTGAATGACCTCACCCAGGAGACCCAGGCTTATGAGGACATCGGGAATGTGTTAGTCCGGCAGGAACAATATCCGGAAGCGCTCCGGCACCTGGAAAAAAATCACAACAAGAATGCGGACGCGCTAAGCGTCAACAACAGATTACTGAATCTGGGGAACGTGTTGTGGCAGCTGGGTCGGAATGAAGAGGCTCGAAATCTTTTCGATCAAACCTTCGCACAAGCAAATCAAGGAGGGGATAAGTCGCTGCTGATTGCGGCCTACCAGTTCAGCGGTGGGATGGCGTTGAGTCAAAGAAGATTTAAGGAGGCTAAGGTTGGGATCCGGCGGGCTCACGCGCTGGCCGGCACGCAAGATGCGAAAGCCGCTACCGAGACAAAGCGTCTGCTAGGTCTTGTCCAGGCCTTTTCCGGTGCCCCACAGGCTGGAGAGCTGTCCGGTAAAGAAGCCGTTGTTATGGCCAAGGATCTCCAGGACAGAGATGACTCTGGCTGAGGTCATGCTTCAGAACAATGAGCCGAAACAGGCTCTGGAAGTTAGCTTGCGACTTCAGGAAAGCCTAGCGCGTGGTGAGCAGTATGAGTCCCAATGGCAAGCATGGTTGATTGCGGCTCGTGCTAGCAGGCGAGTGGGTGACAAGCCCAAAGCATGTGAATACGGCCAGCATGCCAGCGATGTCCTTGACAAACTTCAGCAGGGGTGGGGAACAGAAGCTTTCAAAAGCTATCTCAATAGACCGGACATCCAGAACTCTTGCAAACAGCTCGGCCAAGTGTTGCGTGCCTACCGATAAAATTTCTTCATCCACGAGTGAGAGGCTGTTTC
>QHZP01000383.1 GCA_003224715.1 Acidobacteriota bacterium
GTTTGATACATCGTTTCAAAAATAGAGTCACGTATTTTAGGCGCTGCACTGTCGCGAAACTCTAGAACTCCAGCTTTGGGCCTTGTTTGTGGTGCAGGCTTCCAGCCTGCGCTGCCCTGGTTTTCGGGAACGGAGGCAGGCTGGAAGCCTGCATCTCGAGTTTGGACATTTGCGGCACCGAAGAACGCGGTTGACCCTCACCCGTCGCTTCGCGCCACCCTCTCCCACCAGGAGAGGGAGAACAATCAATGGGGGTGTGGCTCAGATCGACGTTTCATGCCACGCCGTTACCACTGTGTCATGAAACGTCTGTTTGTTAGCCTTCAAGTCAGGGCTCTAATCCGTGGATCTCTCCCTCGCCCTTGGGGAGAGGGGTGAACGCTTGATAAGCGTTCACCAGGCCGGGTGAGGGTCAACCCACGGGAATTGCTCCTCAAAATGTCCAAACTTCAGAAAGCCCACACCACAATGAGTCTCGCGACAGAAACCAGCCAGGTTTTCTTCCTAGCCGCCTGTAGTACATATTGGTAATGCTGATGACAAAATTTGACGACACATTCTGAAGAATCGGCACCGACTTCGCTCAGCATCTTCACACCTGGTTGTTCGCGCTTGCTGATTAGCCCAGTCCCGAGTGCCCTTTCTAGCAAAAATACCTGTTTTCCTTTCTCCCCTGGTCTCTCGTGAAATGAACAGAAGTTGAAGGCAATCGGTTCATCGATGAACGAATTGAAACAGTTGTTGGTCTTCTTACTGGATGATCAACGCTACGCTTTGAACCTAGCTGTGGTTGAAAGAGTCTTTCCTGCTGCGGAAATCACTCCTGTGCCGAAGGCGCCAGATATCGTCATAGGAGTCATCAATGTTCAGGGGCAGGTTGTTCCAGTAATCAATACTCGCAAGCGGTTTCTCCTGCCAGAGCGAGAAATAAACTTGAGCGATCAGTTCATCATAGCCCACACATCCAGACGGGCTGTTGCACTTCTGGCAGATTCCGTCTCCGGCGTGGTTGAGTGCTCGCCACAGGATGTGATTGGGGCGGAAGAGATCCTTCCTCGACTTCAATATGTAGAGGGCGTAGTAAAACTCAAAGATCAATTGATTCTTATCCACGATCTCGACAAATGCCTTTCCTTAGAAGAAGAAGAAATGCTCGACGATGCAATTGAAAAAGCCTGAGGAGCCAGAATTGGGAAGCCCGATTTCAGAAGATCTCCTCTCGCAAGTTAACCAAAAACTCACCGCCGAGATGGGCTTGTATTTTCCAAAGGAACGGTGGGGCGATCTAGCACGAGGAATTGCTGCGGCTGCCAGCGAATTTGACTTTCAAAATATTGAATGCTTTTTCCGCTGGATTGTCTTGTCTGAACTGACCAGGAACCAAATCAAGACTTTGGCGAGTCACCTCACTGTTGGAGAGACCTATTTTTTTCGGGAAAGTAAAAGCCTTGAGATCCTCGAGGAACACATTTTGCCGGAATTGATCCGATCCCGGAGGGGAATTGATCAGCGTCTCAGAATATGGAGTGCAGGCTGCTGTACGGGTGAAGAACCCTACACGATTGCGATTCTCCTAGATCGACTGCTCCCAGACATCAAGGACTGGCAAGTCACTATTACTGCCACGGACATAAACCCCTCTTTTCTGAAGAAAGCCTCAGATGGTGTTTACAGTGAATGGTCCTTTCGAGAAACTCCTTCGCGGATCAAAGAAAGATATTTCAAAAACAGGAAGCGAGATCAATTTGAAGTTTTTCCCAATATTAAGAGGATGGTGACTTTTTCCTATCTCAATTTAGCCGAAGATGCTCACCCATCACCCCTGAGCAACACCGGCGCCATGGACGTGATCCTTTGTCGCAACGTGTTGATGTATTTCGGGGCCAATCAGGTGAATCGAGCCATTCAAAACTTCTATAAGTCTCTTGTGGAGGGGGGATGGCTGGCTGTCAGTCCGAGCGAGATCTCATCGACTCTTTTCTCGCAATTTGTTTCTGTCAGTTTCCCCGGGGCGTATCTTTACAAAAAAGACAGTGCCCGCCGCCGAAAGGTGGAGGCCCACCCTTATGAGGCCGGTGAAGCCAGCGATTCGCTTCAACTGCCTCTCAATGGTTTTGCCCCATCGGCGCCGGCGGTTCCGTTGAGCAAGGCATCAGAAATAACTGTTCCTTCCGAAACAGCGACAGAGCAGCCGCAGTCAACTCCGTATCTGGAGGCCTTAGCCCTCTATGAGCAGGCTCGCTATCGAGACGTGGTGGATCAACTCTTGGCCTGGCTTTCCCGCCATCAAGCAGGATCGAGCGGAGAGGGGCCTTCTGCCAAAGCAATCGCGTTGTTGGCACGGGCCTATGCCAACCAGGGTCTACTGGTGGAGGCTCTTGAATGGTGTGGGAAGGCAATCGCTGCCGACAAGTTAGACCCGGGCTGCCACTATCTGTCTGCGACCATCTTGCAAGAGCAAGGTCAAGTGGAGGAAGCCATCAAGGCGCTGAAACGCGCGCTCTATCTCGACCATGAATTCGTGCCTGCCCATTTCGCTCTTGCCAATCTCTGGCTCCACAAAAAGAACTTCGTAGAGTCCGGCAAGCACTTCAGGAATGCTCTCTCGCTTCTGCGCAATTATCCCCAAGAAGCGATTCTCCCGGGGTCTGAGGGGATCACGGCGGGCAAACTGGCTGAAATCATCAGTTCTATGGCAGAAGGAACGAAATCTGTATGACCGGAAAAGGAGAGCCCGAGGAAAGACCAGTCTCGGCAACAATAGACTGGAGCGAAGTTCGTCGCCGCCTGGAGATGGTTCAAGCAATCACTGAGCGAGGGTTTGAGCCAACTTTGGAAGCCAGGAAACAGATTCTCAAAAACCGGGTGAGAACACTTGCGGGGGAACGAAAAGAGGGGGAGGCAGTAGAGTCTCTCGAAGTAGTGGAGTTTCTCCTCGCATCGGAAAAGTATGGTATCGAGTCAAGACGTATTCGCGAAGTCTATCCAATGAAGGAGTTGACGCCACTACCGTGCACTCCTCCCTTTGTTCGCGGCATCATCAACCTGCGAGGGCAAATTCTGTCGGTGATCGACATCAAGAAATTCTTTGATCTTCCGGAAAAGGGATTAACCGATCTCAACAAGGTCATTGTCGTTCGTATGGATGATATGGAACTTGGAATACTGGTGGATGTGATCCTGGGCATGCGAGTTATTCCACTTCAGGAGATTCAGCCGCCGCTTCCGACCTGGACAGGCATCCGCTCAGAGTATCTGAGGGGGGTGACAAACCAGCGGATAGCAGTCCTCGACATAGACAGGATTCTTTCTGACAAGAGGATTGTCGTATATGAAGAGGTGGAGACATAAAGCGAGCGGAACAGAGATTCAGAAGACACGGGAATAGGAATAGGATTCGGTGTTACGGCGGTGTGTACCGAAGTAGGAGGATAAATTGGGTCAGAAGCTCAAGGAGTTAATGGAACAGTACAAGGTGGAAGCATAGGTAAGTTGTAGACGGTTTCTGAACCGGCTTTCAGCCGGATTAGATGGAGGCGCAAGCTATGAAATGGTTTCTCAGTCTTTCAACCGGAGCGAAGCTCTTGCTTGGCTTTGGTTTGATGATGATCTTGCTGGCCACGGTGATGGTCACAGCTTACTCCGGCATCAGGTCGATCCAAGAGTCCGAAAGGACCCTGTTTGAAAAGGACTTTGTTTCGACAGTGTCCCTGGTGGAGTTCAGGTCCGACATGAATCGTCAACGGTCTCGCATGCAGGAGATGATGATGACAAGCAGGAAAGCCGACCAGGAAGCACTGGCACGAGAAATTACGAGCCGGATCAAAGAAATAGATGAGGAGTTACAGAGGCTTCTCGATACCTTCCGGAATGATCCTAATTCCTACGGCAGGCTGGAAGAATTGAAATCCATCCTCAAGGCTTATCGGGACATTCGGGAGACACAGATCGCCCTCATTTCTGAGGGGAAAACCGATGAGGCGAGAAAATTAAGTATTGGAGTCCAGGACGAACGGTTCGAAAAGATACGGTCTCTTGCCCTGGAACTCGGGAATGAAGCGAAGGAGAGAGCTCGAAAGGCCGTAGCGCAATCCGAGCAAAGGGCGAGTGAGTCTGTTCGTATCTTCATCATTGTTGGACTGGTTGCGGTTCTTATGGTTCTGATCACGGTTGTTTTCTTCAACCACGTCATGGCGAAACCTCTCAAGCAAATCTCACGGTTGGCAGAGCGAGTCGCCTCCGGCGACCTGACCGTCAGTGTCCCGTTAAATGGTCGAACTGATGAGGTGGGCGCGCTGGGGCAAACGTTTCGAACGATGGTGGAGAATCTACGGCGGGTGATGCAGGAGATTTGGGAAGGGATCAATGTGCTGGCTTCATCGGCCAGTGAGATTATGGCTTCGACCAGCCAGGTAGCCTCGGGCGCGGCAGAGACAGCCACGGCGGTGAGCCAGACGACTACCACGGTGGAAGAGGTGAAGCAGACGGCTCAAGTGACCAGTCAAAAAGCCAAACAGGTTTCCGAAAGCGCTCAGAGGTCGGAGCAGGTGGCGCAAACGGGCCGGAGGTCGGTGGAGGATTCCATCGAGAAAATGAACCGCATCCAGCAGCAAATGGAATCCATTGCGGAGAGGATTGTACGACTGAGCGAACACAGCCAAGCCATTGGGGAAATTATTACGACGGTCAATGATCTGGCCGAGCAATCGAATCTGCTGGCGGTCAATGCCGCGATTGAAGCGG
>QHZP01000384.1:0-3930 GCA_003224715.1 Acidobacteriota bacterium
GGGATCTTCTACACGACCTATGCTCACATGGGGAACGGCATTTGGAGCTCAGAGCAGGAGACAACGCGAGGAGCCGCTCCGGCCCGTGCCTTCAATCTGAAGACAGCCAAAGGCTATTGGGCGGGCAAAGTCTTCGAGGGACGGCTCACGCACGGGCGCAAGTACTCGAAAGACGAGATCTGGGAGAACTATACTTACTTTATCAAGCAGGTCGTGCCTGTGGCCGAAGAGCTGGGCATCCGCATTGGCATTCATCCTGATGACCCGCCGGTGCCGGAGCTCGGCGGTGTTCCGCGCTGCATCTTCGGCAACTTTGATGGGTACCTGCGGGCGCTCGAGATCGCCAACAGCCCCAACATCGGCGTGTGTCTGTGTTGCGGAACGTGGCTGGAAGGTGGCAAAGAGACTGGTAAGGACGTCCTGGAAGCGATCCGCGCTTTCGCCAAAATGGGAAAGCTGTGGAAAATCCACTTCCGCAATGTGAGTGCACCGATCCCCTATTTCGTTGAAACCTTTGTTGACAACGGCTACATGGATATGTGGCAGATCATGAAGACCCTGCGCGAGGTGGACTTCCGTGGCGCTTTGATTGCGGACCATGTTCCCACCATGGTGGGAGGTCGGATGGCCGGGTGGGCCTACAGCATCGGCTACATTAAGGCTCTGCTAGCCCGGGCCAATGGCGAGTAGCGTAGGATGCGTGAGCCGTTGTTTGGCGTCACGCATCATGATGGGCGATTGCGGGAAGGAAGGTGCGTTACGGCAGAAAATGCCGAACGCACCCGACGGGTATTCGATTGGTCGGCAGGCGTAGGATGCGTGAACCGTTGTTTGGCGTCACGCATCATGATAGGCGATTCCGGGAAGGATGATGCGTTACGGCACAAACCGCCTAACGCATCCGAAGGCTTGTCGCAATCGAGCTGTAACGATGCGTTACGGCAGAAGCCGCCTAACGCATCCTACGACTACGACTACTTTCTCTCTAAGGTCTTTATCTTTTGGTTGGTTTGGGCCAATTGTACCAATAGGCCTTCCAGACTTTTGTTGTACTCGGCATCGGAGAGGGAAGACCTTTTGTACTTAAGTTCCTGAAGCGCTGCCTCGATCCTTTGTTTATTGGAGTAAAGGGCACTTAACTCAGGGCTGGCGGAGGGATTTCCTCCTCGCTGGGCAACCGCTGCAACAGCCTCTCCCAGGGAAATCTTGCTGGCTAACAGTCCCTCTCCGTTCGCTGGAGAGGGGAGGCTCGATCCCACACCATCTACCATGCGTCCACCTTTTGCCTGGCATATGAATAGGCTTCCAGAATGGAAACCTCTCCGTTCTTGTCAGAATCGGCAGCCTTGTTCTGAAACGCCTCTACAAGGAACTGAGCGAAAATAGTGGCATTATTTTCGAATTCATTCTTGGTGGCGGTGATGATGATCCGATTCTTGTGGCTCAGGATCTTGGTTAAGATTCCACTACAAGGAGTGGCGCAGACCAGAACAACTTTCTGACTGGGAAAACGGTCCAGGTAGGCTTTAAGCTCAGAACCGGTCACGTCAGGCCCCAGCAGGTTAAATTTATACTCCTTGCTATCGAAGCTGGCATGACCTAACAAAAAAACGAAGACCAGGTCATCCGCTGCCACTAGAGAGCTCAGTGCGTGTCGGCTTGGCGGTGACAATGGAATTATCCTGGTTCGGGTCTTCGGCCAGAAAGAAAAGATTCTCTTTAGGGAATTTCAGTTCCTGGTTTAATGTCTGATACATTTGGCTCGACCACTTCCAAAACTTTTCTTTCGATTCTTCGTCTCCCGAAACACTGGTGACTATTAGACCGTGCCGCGCCGGCTGAGCCATTAGCAAGCTGGGCCCGAGCAGACTCAGCAAGATCTGATGACAGACAAAAACAAATTTCCAAAAGGAAAACTCAACAGATGAAATTCCAAAAAGATGGGACCGGCGAAGCCGGGACGGATTATCGATTGCTGATACGAACATTTTTTTTCACAGGGGTCTAATCAACCTAAGACTCACGCAAAGGCGCCAAGACGCGAAGGGGCCAAGACGCAAAGGGAAATGACTCTTATGAGCGAAAATGAAATTCTCTCGAATCCCAATTGCAATGGCATATTTCACCTGATCCCGGTGGTCCGGATTGGTTTGATACATGCTCGTTTTCATTAGCCCCGTGCTTCAGCGCGGGGTGGCTGGCACCCACCAGGGTTTGCTTCATCCCCGCCCGCCGTGCCGATCGGCCGATCGGTGCGGCGGGCGGGGATGACCAAGAGAAAAACGCCTCTATGTCTTCCCCGCGCTAAAGCAACGGGGCTAATGAAAAGCCAGCGAATTCGCGAAGCCAATCTGACAACTCAGCGCTTAAAATACCTCACTGTATTTTTGACACGCTGTACTTAGTCATTGGGAAACATTTTTCACGTTGTTGTTGTCCGGTTTCAATCCGCAATCGACAATCGCCAATCCGCAATTGATTATGCCAGCCCTTGCCTTTTACGAAACGCCCATTCTGATATCAAGAAGAGACAAAGCGCCAGGAAAAAGATGGGCATGTCCCAGAGAGGTAGAGTTTGTGGGATGGAGTTAGGCGTCTCCATGTAAGTCAGTTCTTCCGGCAAGCTCTTAGCGTCCGCCAGCGTGTAATACTTTCCGCCTGTTTCGGAGGCCAGGCGGCTCAACAGTTCCTTGTTTTGAGCCGCATTGTAAAACTCCAGATTGGATTCAGTGACCAGAAAAAATTGTTCGGTCTTTCCGATTTCTTTGCCTTGCCGCGAAGCCCTAACGCTAACTTTATAAGTGCCTTTGGCTGAAGGCTTGAACTCTCCAGAGTAGATCCCATCTTTTCTCACGATCCATCTTAGGTCGACATCGGTTGTTTTTCCGTCAGGTGCAGTCACGCTGGCAACCACCTGGGCATCATTGAGCTTGGTGAATGAAGGATCATTCACTTCCACATTCAGTTGGACTGTATCTTCCTCTTGGAAAACGCCTCGCTCGAGTTCTAAGCTCACTGCCTCCGGAGCGGAGCCCACCAGCCAGCGTAAAGCTTGACGCCAGAAAATCTCATGCGAGTCATCTTCATGTGGCATCTCCATTTGCCAACGCCAGGAGCTGGCAGCCATAAAGGCCATGGCTCGCCCTCGCCCATAACGATGGGCTGCCAATAGGATCGCGTTGGAATAGCCACGGTCTCCCTGGGCCAGCACGGTCGCTCCCGGTTTGGCGGACGAAATCCAATTGAATTCGCCAATTTCAGGAAGAGAGTTCCATCTCTTTTCATTCTCGCTTTCGTCGATCACCAGTCGGGTGACGAGGTGAGACTTGCCGTACGAAGTCAATCGAAATTTTACGGGCGCCCTGACAAAAGAGTTGCCGGCGTCCCTTTGTCCTAAGATGACAGGCAGGAGATCGGCGAGCGGCGTGCTTCCGTATTTTCCAGCATCAAACGAATTTTTCCCCCCTAACATCATAAATCCGCCTCCGCGCTCGCTGACAAAATCGGAGACAATCTTGAGTTGTTCGAAGTTGAAAAACGAGGCCTCAATACTTCCGATAATCAAACCCTGGTATTGAAAGAGTTCTTCCTTAGAAGCCGGGAAACCGGAAGCCAGATTATCTTCGCTCTCTATGCCCTGGCGATAAAACTTATTGCCAGAAGTCCTCAATAGAGTCATCAATTGGAGGTTCTTGTCAGGCTGGAGGGCTTGCCGGATGAACTTAAATTCCCAACGGGGCGTCCCTTCCAGGTAAAGAATTTTCGGTTTGGAATCTTCGACGTTGAGTAGAAGATTTTGAGAGTTGTTGAGGGTGATGATTTCGCCCGGTTGAGGAGCGAGTGAAACCGTGTAAGATTTTAAGCCCTTCCCCTTAGGAGCGAGATTCAATTCCACGATTTGGGATTCGTCTTTGCTGCCTAAGGTCACTC
>QHZP01000384.1:3961-10654 GCA_003224715.1 Acidobacteriota bacterium
CCGTCTTCTTTGAGCTCCAGGACCACCTTCTTTCCGGCATAGCCAGCGCTCTTCAGCGAAACCACTGCCGTGGTGATCGATTCCGGCAAGACTTTTTGGGGGGCACTGGCTTGCACCACCTCAATGTCTTTCCCCATTCGGGTCTGCCCTACAGCGCAGACATTCACGGTTATTTTTCTTGATTGATATTGACTCACGACTGATTTCAGGTTCTTTGAGAGGTTGTCGGCTCCGTCGGTAAAAACGACAACAGTGGCCAGTGGCGCCGGGCCAAACTCTTTTAGAATACCTTCAAGGGAAGCTTCCAGACTGGTACCCGTACCCTCCGACCGAAGATCCTCCAACGAGTCCAATTTCTGCAGTTCACGAGAGAACTTAAAAAGGCGGGATTGAAATCTCCGCTCCACATTCGCCAAAAAGGTGCCCTCCTTTGGATCCAGCCAGTGTTTGACTGCCGTTAAGCGGCTCTCTTGACCCACGTCCTGTATCGTCATGCTTTTGGAATCATCAATCAGTATGGCGGCAATATTTTCTCTGGGAAGAACCGTCGAAACGTGGAGCACCGGACGGAACAGGATAATCAGGAGAATCGCGAAGATAAGTGATCGCTGGAAAGCCAGCCAGAGCGTTTTCCAAAGGGGTGAAGGATGAGGATTCAGCGATGACAAGCGCTGCCGATAAAGCAGATAGGCAAATCCGCCACACCCCAGCGAGAGGAGCAAGATCAGCCAAGGCGAAAGAGAGCTTTCAAAGGCAATCGTCCCTTTATGAAAAAGGAAGGGCTTATACTTGAAGAGAAATTGGAAGAAAGAACCCATGGGAATAATGGCATCCTGGAATATTTGGAACGATGAGTTTCGGTGAAGGTTCGCGGACTCAGTGTCTCTTACGTCGCACCCAGGATTCCATTATCGCATCATTCCGTCATTTTACTCAGTGTGTCATTGAATAAACAATGTAGTTGATACCCAGCCGATAAGCCGTCGAGGTATACCGTTCGGGATAATAGGGGCTGTCGGCCCATTCCCAGGCATCCCCCAGGTCGGAGTTGAAGTTGATCATCACCATCAGGCGCCCGGTTTCGTCAAAGATGCCACGGAAATGAGGGACATAGCCGTCCTTTTCATAGGTGCGGCCACTGTAGAGAAACTGTACGCCGGGAATTTGGAATAATTGGTCAATGTCGAAGAAGCAGTGAAAAACAGGATGAGTAACAGGAACTTCCTCGATCTTGCAATTTGGAAAGACCTTGCGAATCTGTTCCTCGAAATTGGCCCACTCCAGGGTCCCATGAAAATCATCGACTACGAAAAAACCGCCGCGGAAGAGGTACTCTCTGAGAATATCGGCCTCCTCTTGGGAGAGTTGCAGGTAGCCCACCTCGACGGCATAAAGAAAAGGATACTTGAAGATTTCTTTAGAGGTGAGCGGGATGTAAAAAGGCGTTTCCGTGACATCGAGATTAGTCAGCCGCTTAATGCCAGCGGCAAGATTAACGTCGGCTTTTGGAGTATCAGTGGTCCAGCTCCCGTAGCGCCACCCCCATCCTCCGTTGTAGACCAGCCGGGCAAAGGTGTATTCGTTCTTGGGAGGGGTAATCTCAGAGGTGCCGTCTTCCTTAAAATCGAACCGCGGATAAGGAATCTGGCGTGATCTCGACTTGGGCTGGTCGTGCGTCTGTGCCAGGGTGGCCAGAATCAGCAAGAAACTTAAGAGAGCTGTCAGGCTGAACCATTTTCTGAACATGACATAAAAAAGAATGCGCTAATGAGCTCAAATGCAACACTCAAATTATAGGTTGGAATCTCATTTTAAACAACACGCAGCAAGTCAGGCCCACGGTCACGTCAAAGTCCCGTAAGTGATTGGGTTGAGGCACAGCCCTTGCTGACGCGCGGGCTACTGAGTTGAGCCTGGACCTGTTCAGTAGCCCGACCGTGAGGGAGGGGTTGATCAAGAAGCCTGGTTTGATGCCTGAGAGTCTGAAGTCAGTCAGCAGTTTTGACCTCCTGGATGTTAGCGGCTTCTTCATGCCCTTCATGCTCTTCATGGTAACTCGCCTAAAACGTCCGGAGAGCACCTGGTGTTTAAGCCTCGACCTGTGTGAAACGGGGCAGGCGGCTACCTGGAACATTTTTGGGAAAGCCCTGCTTAAGGAACCAATAAAAGCGTGGATCGACGTTGCTGTTCAATTTTGGCGCGGGTGAAGAGCATGGGATAACTCTGAACTTTGAGCCAGTCGTCAAATTGGTCGCGATAGTGCCGGCTGAAGACTAGCCCGCTTCTTCATGCCCTTCATGCTCTTCATGGTAACTCGTCTAAAATGTCTGGAGAGCACCTGGTGTTTAAGCCTCGACCGGTGCCAAACGGGGCCAGGCGGGTACCCGGAACGTTTTTGGGAAACCCCTGCTTAAGGAACCAACAGCAGCGTTGATCGACGTTGCTGTTCAATTTTGGCGCGGGTGAAGAGCATGGGATAACTCTGAACTTTGAGCCAGTCGTCAAATTGGTCGCGATAGTGCCGGCTGAAGACTAGCCCAGACTCCCCCAAGGTAATGTTGTTGACAGATTGATCAAGGTCTGCAAAGTCGATGACCATCCGCATGGACACCCCTACTCGCGACGAGGTCTGCTTAACGGTGAGCGGCGTCCCAGGTTGGGGAACGGGTCCGGTATTGAATAGCTTCGTGAGCGGCCAAAACTGGCCCAGAGGATGTCTAAACTCAACCGGCAAGTAATCACCCCACAGCCACTGCTTTGGCTCAGCGGTCTTATAGCGGTCTTTCAATCGCTGGGAGGTTTCCTGCAAGCAAGCCAGGATAAAGGAATCATAAGAAGAATACTTCTTGGGGAGGAACTCTGGATTTCTGGTCTGAAGCAAATTCTCGACCAAAGTACTTTTATTAAACCATTGATAAGCTTTCCAATCTTCGCCCAGCTGATCTTTCAGGATTTCCTCTAGGAAGGTTTGACGGAATTCCTCGCAAATCGTGGTTCCAACCGAATCGGTTCGCGCCAGGGAATCCCAGTTTTCCAATTGACGTTGGATTTCCTCGATGGCAACGGTCCGGGCGTCGCGACTGGGTACCTCTCTCCTGCGGCCGAGGGCTTCGAGAAGAATGCGAGAGATCATTTCATTCGCGCTCGAATAAACATCTCCCTGGATTTGCAGCATATCCGCAACCTTCAGGCGCGATTTCGTTTCCAGCACGTGTTGAATGCGATGGGCCCGATGGGGCGAAGCCCACTGATGGGTTAGAAAATGGGGATAACTTTTGCCTGCGATGCGATTGTTGGCAGTGACAATCAAGCCCGAGGCCGGATTGAACGAACGAGGCAACTCGTCAAAAGGAATATAACCTGTCCACTCATAATCGTCGGTCTGCCCTGGAACAGGGACAGAGCCGTCGCCTCGAGCCCGCACCGGGATTTTCCCTGCATTGAGAAAACCGATGTTCCCCCGCCGGTCAGCATAAACAAAATTCTGCACAGGGCCACTGTATTTTTCCATCGCAAGGCGAAACTCTTGCCAATTGCCGGCCGTGTTTAGGTTACTGGCGATGGGAAGTGAAATGCTTTCCTCCAACAGGCTCCAGCGAAGAGCTAAGACACGGCCTTCAAGTTCACGAAAGACCGGCCCGTGGCGGGTACTCCTTATTCTGAGCACTTCCGGCTTCTGTCCTTTTATGGAGATGATCTCCTGGTGTTGCTCCATTTCTTGCCAGGAATCGTTCAGACGATAACGGTTTTGATCTTGTGGATGGATTTTTTCAATATAAAGATCTTGGACATCGGGAGCGAGATTGGTCGCCCCCCAGGCAATGTTTTCGTTGTGTCCCAGGATGATCCCCGGGACGCCGGGGATCGCAACGCCAATCACGTTGAGAATGCCAGGGACGTTCAGGTGGGCCATATGCCAGAGCGAAGGAGCTCCGCGGGCGAGATGGGGATCGTTAGCCAGAATGGGCATTCCGCCGGCTGTGCGCCAGCCAGCCACTACCCAGTTATTGCTGCCCATCGACTCTTTTTGTTCACCCGGTGTGTAGGGGGCCAGCAGGCGTCGCAATTCAGTAATTTCGAGCGAGTCAACCAGGCCGTTCTCCATGCCGCCCTGCGGCGGCACCACCAAGGGTGAGAATGCACATTCCCCTCCGCTGGAGGGGTGCAGGGGCGGGTTGTCCCGAACCGGAGGACCCACCCCGAAGGCTGACGCCTTCTCCCCTCCCAAGAAGGGATTTTCAAGAGAGCCAACTGGAAACGCACCGAGACGGCTCATTGGTCTTTCTGAAGAATCGCTGCCTACCACCAAAACATCATTGGGTGAAAATTCTACCAGTAGCTGCTCTGCGAGCTGCCGAGGAAGCTTTTTATAGATTAATTCCCGCATCAGATCGATATCCCACGAAGTGCTCAGCAGTTTCCCTATCCAGAGATTCAAAACCAAAGTATCACGGGGCAACCAGGCCGAGGGCTGGTAGCGCAAGATGTGAAACTCGATGGGGAGGCGATCGCGATGGAGTTGAAGAAAGGCGTTTACACCGTCAGCGTAGCACTGCAAGCAATGAAGATCTTCGGGCGACAAATTCCTTTCTTGTCGCATCACCACGCGCTTAAAGCCGAGAAGACGCTGCTCCTTATCCATTTCCAGTGCGCGGGCACCGAAGACTTCGGAGAGTTCACCATACCCGGAGCGTCGCAGCAAATCCATCTGCCAGAGGCGATCCTGGGCGGTGACGTAGCCTTGAGCAAAAATGGCATCATCAAAATTTTGAGCGAAAATATGGGCAACGCCAATGGCATCGCGTATGACCTCGACCGGACGTTGAAGCCCAGGCAGCCTGGTCTTGCCGTTGACGGGGGTTTGAGCTCTATAGCAAAGCCAATATTCATAGCTTAAGGCTGAACACAGAAGAAGGAGCAAAACACAGGAAAGATTGCGCCAGAATCTCATCGTGAAAGTTCGCGCGCCTTGCCACCGGAGATGTTAACAATCGACGCAGGGGTATCCATGCCGCTAACTAAGGCAGCGCCACAGAGCATGAAAATGGCGACGGATCACCACAGGCAATGAAAATTATTCCCCTCCACGGGAGGGGTGCAGGGGTGGGTTGTCTCGAAGCGGAAGGACCCACCCCGAAGGCTACGCCTTCTGCCCCTCCCTAGAGGGGATTTTCACACGAGTCTCTTTCATGTGACGCTGCAGCCTGAAGTACCATTCAGGGAGCTGAACTAAAAGTTTGATCAGGCTTGTGAAATGAAAACAGAATCGCTGGAGAAGCTGCCTCCCGTAATGAAGCCCTTTGAGCATACGAAACCTCAGCCCTTGTTCCTCCGGGGAAACTTGGACTCCAAATGAAGGCCAAGGAAAGTGCGTGGGAATAATCTTCTGCCGGATTACCGCCCAGCGCAAAGAGGGGTCTGGGACAAAATCCAGATGGAGAAAAATCGTGAGCTTACTCCGACGATAACAGTGGATGGATTCTCGTTTGCCATATTGGCGGATCCATAAATCACCTGCCGGAGACAAATGATCGTCGATGAATTGTTGGATTCTTTGAGCCGGACTGACGGTGAACACTTGACAAGCCAGTTCAAACATCGTGGCCATACCCCGCAGGCTCCAGCGACAGTGCGCAATCGAAGCCAAGAATTGCTTCCAAAAGTCCTCGTCGCTAGGGTGATGCTCGAGGAAGAAAGCCAGTTCATAAAGGTGAGAAAGCCTTAAGTCGTTTCTCAAGAGATGCCGGAAGCAGTGCAGGGCGCAATAGAGCAATGTGTGCTCACGGGATAGGACTGGGACCGACAAGGACTGGAAGCTCGCCAAGCTAGCATCCTGCCATACCTTGTCCAGGGAGCGGATAGGGATCAAGTCAAAATCAGGTTCCCATAACTGGAAATGGAGCTCGATGGCTCGCGGAATGGCTGGATCGTAAATATCTCCCTTCCAGATCCAACCGGTTCTCTTTATAAGTGTAGGTAGATGACCTACAGCGAGTTTTCCACTGGACGACAAAGGTGAATAACCTAAGCCTAAGAAAAGGTCATAGGCTCGTGGCAAGTCTTCCTGTCCTATCAGGAAGTCGTGATCGTATTGAAATCGATTTTCGGGAAAATCGACAAAATCTGGGTATAAAACTAATCCTTTGAGATTGAGGTAGCGAATGCCCTGAGCTTGCAGCAACCGGTTAAACTGGATGAACTCCTGCACCGCGGCGTTCGTTCGGGCACTGTTGTCTCTGAAATTCCGCTCCAGCCGCTCCTGGATGGATGCGGGCAGCTTAGTGAAATCAGCCTGTTTCTTGAGTTTGGCCAGCAGATGCAGCGTGAGCCCGGCAGTGTCGGTGAACGCCAGGCCACGCGCCAACACTCCTTCAGGGAGCCGCCACAACGCCGTTGCACCAGTGGAAGCTTGAAATCCGAGATATTCCAGGATTTGATATTCGAGTTTGCTTTTCATGATCCAGGCTTACTTGGTGTCGACGAAGTTCAAACTTTGGTCAAGTTTGTTGACCTAATTATGCACTACAGGAGCGAGTTTCCCGTTAAACCCGCGCTGGTCGCCGCGCGGAGCGTGCCTCCCACATTCTTAACTACGTCACTGTAGTTCAGAAGTGGCGGACTAAAAACTACCGGGTCCAAAGGAGAATAGGAGTCAACCTCTCTGGTTTTGAGGTTTGTAGTCACCCCGGCACA
>QHZP01000385.1 GCA_003224715.1 Acidobacteriota bacterium
CCGCCCCAGTTCGCTCTTAAAGCGGTTCGCAACGGCAGAGCAAGTGGCCGCGCTGGTAGCGTTCGTCGCCAGTCCACTTTCCTCGGCAACCAACGGGTCGGCGCTACCTTTGGACGGCGAAGTAGTCCGCTCGATTACTTGACGCAGCCGTGAAAACTAAAGGTCGCAAAATTTTCGATTGGGGCGGTCTCAGCGTGATAGAATACCTCGCCAAAATTTCTTATCATTTTCAATAAGGGGGCTAAATGCTATGCGAACAATCACGATTTCCACAACGCTGGTGGTGATGACACTGGCTCTGAGCCTGGCAGCTTGGGGAGCTGACCGTCAAGTTGGAACCTGGATACTCAATGTGGCCAAGTCAAAATACAACCCAGGCCCAGCACCAAAGAGCGGCACGCTCAAGATCGAGGCCCAGGAAAACGGCCTGAAGTTCACCATCGATGGGATAGATGCGGAAGACAAACCAATCCATTTTGAGTTCGCTCCCAAATACGATGGCAAGGATTATCCGGCAACTGGGCTGCCGACCGCCGATACCATTGCATTGAAGCGTGTTGATGCGAATACCATTGAGGCGGTCGCCAAAAAAGCCGGAAAGGTCGTAACGACCACGAGAAGCACGGTTTCCAAAGATGGGAAGACGCGGACCACGACCCAAACGGGAAAGAACGCCATGGGCCTGGATTTGAACAACACGATGGTCTACGAGAAGCAATGAACTGGCCAAGCAGTTGATCGTGGCCGCAAAGCTAATTTAGCAAGCCAAGTTCTTATGTGCAAGCTTCGAGGGGATTGAAGGCATTCCTGGCAGACTGGCTCCAGAAAAACCGCAGCGCCTGTGTTGCTGCAATCCTGAAAGAACATCAAAAGACAAGCGCAACCCACGAAATACACGAAAAGAGAAAGCGATAAACGGGATTCTCGGCTGCAAACCAGCTCCAGAAAACCCCAGGGCCTATGTTGCAATCCTGAAGGCCCATCACAAAGACACCAAGCGTTTTCCCCTTTTTCGTGTCTTTCGCGTGTTTCGTGGTTATCTCAACTCGTCCTTTCGTATGTTCGTGGATCGATTTGCTATGTCCAGCTTTGAAGATAAGCCACCGGCAAGACCAGCTTCACACCTTTCCGGGCGGTCTCGTCCTTTTGTCCTCCTGGTGCTGCTCGTGGTGCTGGCCCTTGGGACGGGAATCTTGATCCATTTCAACCGCGTCAGGAACAGAGAGCTGCAACAAGAGATGACAGGCCTGCGACAGCGGATGGAAGAAGTCGCCGGCAAGGCCGAATCGGCGCAGTCGCGCGCAACCGCGGCTGAGCAAAGCGCGCGACAGTCTGCTACAGCCAGAGAACAGGCAGAAAACGCCAAGAATGAAGCTGAAGTGCAAGCCATGCAGGCTCGGGACCAGGCCGAACAAGCGCGTCAGCGGGCAGACACAGCACAGAAGGAGAAGGAACAGGCGCTGGCTGAGGCAGAGCGAATCCGCAAAGAGCGGGAGGAGGAATTGATCCGGCTACAGGAAGCCTTGGGGAAGATTGCCGAGACGCGAAGGACCGCGATGGGACTCGTAATGAACCTGGACAGCCGCGCTATTCAGTTTGAATTCGACAAGGCGACGTTGCTGCCAGAGAATCGCGAGCTCTTGAGCCGGATTGCTGGTATTCTTCTGACGTCCAAGGGGTACCACATCACGGTCTACGGCCATACCGATGACGTAGGTACGGAAGCCTACAACCAGGAACTCTCCGAAGAACGAGCTCAGGCTGTTCGTAACTACCTGGTGGAAGCCGGCATTAGTCAGGGAATCATTACCACTAAGGGATACGGCAAAAGCAACCCACTGGTCCGGGAAAGAACTCCCGAGGCCCGAGCCAAAAACCGCCGCGTCGAAATCGGTATCGTCGATACGATTCTCAATTTTGACCACACCCCAAAGTAGCAGCCAGATAGGTGCCAGGTTTCAGGTGCCAGGTGCCAGGGGTAAAAACCGAAAGGGTTTCTGAATCGTCAATCGCCAATTGGAAATCGGCAAATTGTACTGGCCGCCCGCCACCAACCACGAACCACTGCCTTTAATGATTTCCCTCATTATTTTTGTAACCTTTCCCACTCAAGCCAGTTTACATAAACGGACGAACCATTGACGAGGATTCGCCTTTATGTGGATGGCCCGTTCAGAACTGAGCGGTCACTTACTAGGATCCCGTCAACGTCCCGGGCCCTTCCTCACGGTCGGGTTACTGCTCAGCTGATGGTGGGCAAGGCCTTAAATTTGGTTGTACTCGGGCTTGCTATCGGCTTGACTGTGGCCTTGGCTTTGAGCCGAGTATTGTCGAGTTTCCTTGTCCCCCCGCCCGGCCTTCGGCCACGCTCTCCCCCGATGGGGGCGAGGGAGTTAAGTCTTAATATATACTTTCTCCTCGCCCCAACGGGGAGAGGGGCCAGGGGGGGGCCAGGGGTGGGGCCAGGGGTGGGGCCAGGGGTGAGGGGGAACGCCGCAGCGTCAGTCGGCTCCGCGCATGACTACATTCTCCACATTTCTCTTGACGCCACGCCCTCTTGGAGGTAAAGTGCCAATGGGTGAAGGAAAACAAGTTTCCAGTCAAGAATAAGCAAAAATAGAAATCCTTTACAGCCTCCGAAACCCACACTTAGTGTGGTTTTTTGGTTTTTGATGTGCTTTCGATGCTTGCCGGCTCGCACTGGTGCCGGACCTCCCCCAATTTTTCTATTTTTGCGATTATGTAATGGTACCATTTCCGCCAGAAGGATGGTCGTTATGCCCGAAGTCCTGGAAAGAGATGGCTTCCAAATTACCAAAAGGGTCTTTAAGGATCTGCCAGATACTACGATACTGGACCCGGTCGCCAAAAGAAGAGTCACCATCTGTAATCTTTTTTCTAATTATCGGCTACCCATAAAGGATATCGTTCGAATCCTGGATGACAGGTACGAGCATGTAGTGAGGGTACTCATTGAACGGGGAGTGATTTGTGATCGACGGACGAATTCCCTGACCGTCAAAATAGACCGTAGGGGTTCCTTGTTTAGAACACGCTAGTTGCATTTCACCTCGCCGAAATCATCTTCAGTAAATAGCAAAGTCCAAGCCGATCCTACTGACCTCCTCGCGGGTGGTTGCGAGGAGGGTTTAGTGCAGCAGACTCCGATAATCGGGTCGCGAATTTTGAAGGCCAGGGTGGATTGTTCGGAATCGGAAGGACCCAACCCGAAGGCTACGCCTTCTCTCCTCTCCGGAGGGTTTTCTCTGTTTCTCTTCTCCCAAACAACGCTGGAACTGCCGTACGTTAACCCTCAGTAGCTGCCGGAGAGGAATGCTTTCATTGTTCATGACTGCTGGCCTTTGCCTCGACTCGCTTTGAGATAAAACCAGGAAAGAAAGGGCGACACTTTAGAATCATGCCGCAGTCGCTGGCTTTCCTCGCAGCGAATCGGGGGTTGAAAGCACGATAGTCTGAAAGACATAATCAAGAAAGGCATCCAGGCAGTTTGGACAGAAGGATCTCTTTCCATCACTGACCATGAATGCTTCCTCCAATCTGACACGCCTCGTGCAGTAATAGCAGTATGTCAACCCCCGGGGTGTATCCGGATGCAGGAAAATCACGTTACTCATTGAAATACCTCAGTTAGGATTCAGGCTGGCTTGAATTGGCTCATTTTTTTTACTCATCAGAGCCACTGGCAGGGAACCGTCTTTCCCCACAGTCCCATAGCCTGCCTTTTCACAGATCTTCTCATTCTGGATTGTTGCTTCTTTAGTCGCTGCTCTACTTATTCAGGAACAGCGATTTCTTTCAAGTGTGGGTATTTCTCGGCCAGAGTTGCCGGGCCGCGAACTTTCTCACCTTTCAGAAGCGCCTTAAGATCCAGTGCGTTCACTACAGCCTTTCCCCGATAGTGGTTG
This sequence comes from Acidobacteriota bacterium, assembly GCA_003224715.1. Classification (GTDB taxonomy): domain Bacteria; phylum Acidobacteriota; class Terriglobia; order Versatilivoradales; family Versatilivoraceae; genus QHZQ01. The sequence continues at coordinate 3,927 of QHZP01000385.1, forward strand.
TTCGTGATGACGTAAGTCTCACGCGCCTGGCTGGCCACTGTCTTGATTCGGTCAACCCATGGCTCAAGCTCATCCAGCGAATAAAGGTAGTCGTATCGGTCCGAGGGTCGCTCGTTCTCACTGAACCAGTTTTCGTAGTTCCTCCCATGCAAGCGCACATACCCTACCCGGGAAGTGGCCAAACCAGACGGCTTGATGGAGTGACGAAACAGGGGCTGGTCAATGTTGCAGAAACCCACCCCCTTTTCCTCGAACCACTCCAGAACTTCGGGCTTGTTCCACGATGAATGACGTACCTCAACCACTAAGAGGTACACTCTGAATCGTCCGATCAGGTCCGCCAGGTGCTCTCGATTCTGCTGGATGTTCTTAAACGACCAGGGAAATTGCAGCAGCAAGGCCCCAAGCCGGTTAGCCTCATGGAGTGGATCGACCCCGTTGCGGAATTCCACTTCGTCCTTTTGGGTGTCTGTGGGCCGCTCATGCGTAAAGGTGCGATGAAGCTTCGCAGTGAACTTGAACCTGGGATTGTGGGTCACTCGACGAACCCAGGATTTCGCGGTTGAAGCCGACGGGGGTCGATAGAAGCTGCTGTTAATCTCGATGGTGTCGAAGTAGTCAGCTAAATAAGCCAGAGGATCGAATTTCGAACTGCCCTCCGGATAAACAGTCCCCTTCCAGTCCTCGTAGGACCAGCCGGCGGGACCGATTCTTGTTTCTTGCTCCTGCATCGCAACCTGACTCCCCACCTACCGAGCGATCTCTTCTCATACTGAGTCCGCCGCTTCAAATAGCGTGATGTATTTCGTTTCTATTTGTACTTACTTCTGCTCGACCTTCTACCGGCTAATCTAGCCTTATCTAGCTCCAGCGGCGGTTTCTCAACGCTCTCGGGCACGACCGTTGAGAGCCCGAAGCGCCAGCAGCTCGCGCTTCGGGCTTTCAGACCTCTACCACCCGCGAACAAAATTCTCTCGTCACGTCGCACATGACGGTGTAAAAATGCGCAGCCTGGGTTATTAAGGAGGGACTCGTACTTCCTAAGGGTTTAGGGTTTCCCGTTACGAAAACGGGAAACAGAAAAGGAAGGTTAGTTTTGTTTGTGAGTATTCGCTCTAGGAGCGAATCTTTTTCTCCACTTGGAAGGGCGGCATTAATGCCATCCCTTTCTCTAAAGGCGCAGGCTGCGCTCAATTAAATTCTTTAACATATCGGGATTTGGTATGTCAAATGGCGGCAGCTTGCGGGTGTCAACAAATTTGTGAGTAACGACAGAAGCAATGAGCCTCGTAGAGGCGAAATCTTTATAGGTCAAGGGGGCCCAAAAAATGGACCGAGCTCCGTAGGAGCGTCATGACGCCCCCGCTGGGGCTTGGAGCGTCCGGAGGGTAGGCGTCTTTCTACAAAGATGCCGCTTCTACGAGGCTCCATTCGCTTCCAGCGGCACAGGCTGGCATTTCAGGAAATAACCCAGAAATTTGTCGCACACCTCCAGCTGGTGGAAGAAAACTTCGATCAGCGCGAGACAGGAATGGTGACTTCTCTGTCCAGTGACATGGCAACTTCCGTGCCTGACGAGACCTCAACGTCGTTGCCTTTTGATACCAGCGCACCCAGAGTTCCAAGGCCAGCACCCACGGCCGCGCCGATCCCGGCTCCTTTTCCTCCACCCGCCACGGCGCCGATCAAAGCCCCAGCTCCGGCACCACCGCCGATGAAGACCACGTTACGCTTGGTGGTAGATTTACCTTCAACTTCGCCTTCTTCTCCCACTTCCCGTTTCTCACCCCGTTCATCTTCCAGCCTGGCCAGCGATCCGTGGATTTCGAATTGCTCTTTGGTTGGGAGTTCCATCTGATAAAAGGCGATAGCAATGGTCCCATTTCGCCTTCGCTCCGCCTCGGTCACTTCGGTCACACGCCCGTAAATGGTGCTCCCTTCAGGAATCACAACGCTGTTGCGCACCACCACGGGAGCTGTCACCTGGGCGGTGAACGTATCCCCCCTTTGAGCGGTACGCGAGCTGAGTCCTTGATTGAGTTTCAACTGAACTATGGTATCTGCGGGCACGACTAAACTCTGCTTAGCCGGGTTGCTTTGCGCCTTGTTTCGGACGGATAGGCCAGGTGCGGCAGCCACGGGAGCGGTTACAGCCGCGCCAAACCAGCGCGTCAGTGCGGTTGTGTCGCCGTTGGGGAGACGAAAATTAAGTCGGGATCTCTCTCCCGACCGGTCTTGGATGGATCGGCTCAGTTCGAGACTGGCGGTCCTGTCCTGGATGGTGACATTCTCGACTTCGTTCTTGGCAATGACAAATGAGAGCTCAGGTTTTTGTTCGTCAATAAAAACAAGATGCTCACCTGCCACGATGATTTTTCCGGAAACGGTTCCAAACGGTATGGCTAAATCGGCCTTCTGTATGAGGGCTGTGGTTTGCGCCCTGAGAAGGCTGGTGGTACTGACCAAAAGCAAGATACTAGAAAGAAGCTTTCTTATCATCTCATTCTCCTTGTAGAGGTTGGGGCCGGTGTGACTTCCCCATTTATTAGCTTGTTTTAGTCTTTTCGATACTTAAGAGCTTGAGCATTACCTTTGAATACCCCCACATGCCGACCCATTTCGGGCGGGGCCTAAACCCTGGATATAAGAACGCGTGAGCGACAAATTTGTGGGCAATGACAGAAGCACTGAGCCTCGTAGAGGTGAAATCTTTATAGTTCAGAGGCCAAAAAAGTGGACAGAGCTCCGTAGGAGCGTCATGACGCCCCGCTGGGGCTTGGAGCTTCAAGGGGTAGGCATCTTTCTACAAAGATGCCGCCTCTACGAGGCTCGCTTTGCCTCAAGGGGCACAGGCCTGCATTCCAGGAAAATAACCCACAAATTTGTCGCACACCCTATAAGAACAAAGTATTTGCAGTCTGAGAGGGGCAACCGTATACTTCGAGTTTGACGCCAGATCGAAAATAGTCGTCGCACTCCGATGAGGAAGGACTCGATGATCTGTGGTTCCACGCAGAGGCCAGGCAGATTCGATTTCTCTATGAGACTCGAGGTTTGTTCCCGAAGTTCCCATTTGGATTCAAAGGCCCCGGTGAGCGCTATGCAAGGCTGTTGCTCCCGTTTGCCCGGTAGTCTTTGTCTGGGGGCATTCCTGGTAACCTGGTTAGCTGCTTGTGGGCAAGCCAACGCTCAGGAAGCTAAAAAGCTTTCCGCCCCCTCGAGAGCTCTGGTTGACTTCGCGCGGGACGTGCAGCCGATCTTCCAATCCCGCTGTGCCTCGTGTCATGGGAATGACGTGCAGATGAGCGGGCTGCGTTTGGATAATCGGATGAGTGCTCTTAAAGGCGGAAAATCGGGCAGACCGGCGATTGTTCCAGGAAGAAGCTCGGAGAGTCTGCTGATCCGTTATGTTTCTGGAGTCGATCCGAAGGTGATCATGCCTCCTACCGGAGAGAGGCTCCGATCCGACGAGATCCATTTGCTGAGCCAATGGATTGATGAGGGAGCGACCTGGCCTGAGGAGATGGGCAGCCCCAAGCAGCAGGGCAGCCAGGTCCTGGATCATTGGGCGTTCAAGCCCATTCAAACACCCAGCGTGCCCGCGGTCAAAGAGTCCACCTGGCTGCGAAATCCGATCGACAACTTTGTCCTGGCCAAGCTCGAAAGCAAAGGCTGGGCCCCTTCTCCAACTGCCGGGCCACGTACATTGCTGCGCAGAACCTATCTCGATGTGATCGGCATGCCGCCGTCGCCGGCAGAACAGGGGGCGTTTCTTCAATCAGCCACGCCAGAGGCCTTGGACCGCGTGGTCACCGATTTACTCTGCCGCCCCGGCTATGGCGAGCGCTGGGCGCGACATTGGCTTGACCTCGTGCGCTATGCGGAAACCAACGGGTATGAGCGCGACGCCACCAAGCCTCACGTCTGGCGATATCGGGATTACGTCATTCGCTCCCTGAATGAGGACAAGCCGTTTGACCGATTCGTCCTGGAGCAACTGGCGGGGGATGAGTTGCCGGACGCCAATGCGGAAACCCTGGTTGCCACCGGTTTTTATCGGCTGGGACCTTGGGATGACGAACCTGCCGATCCGAAGGCAGACCGCTACGATCAACTTGACGATGTTGTCAGCACGACTTCTCAGGTATTTTTGGGCCTCACCCTCGGTTGTGCCCGTTGCCACGATCACAAGTTCGAACCTCTGACGCAAACGGACTATTACCGCATGATAGCGATCTTCAACGGGCTCCAGCGGCCTCGAAAGGGGAGGACTGAGTTGGACCTGCCGGTCGGGAGACCTTTCGAGGTGGATGCAGAACTCTCTCGCGACCGCTTGATTCAAGCCTTCCAGCAGCAGTTGACTGAGCTTCGAGGGTCGCACTGGAAGGAAGTGCTCAATTCAAAGCCTTCTGTTCTTCCACCAGAAGCGATCGCAGCTTTTCTTATCGATCCGAAGAAACGAGATGAGACTCAACAAAAATTGGTCGAGAAATATTCGGCTTCACTCGATGAAGCGATTGACGCTACAGCTCCGCCAGATGAGAGGCCAAAGATCGACTCGCTAAAGAAAAAGATTGAACAGGCACGAAATCTGACCGCCGATTTGCCTCGTGGCTACTACATGGTGGAGCCCGAAGCTGTTCCTTCCGCGACTCATGTACTGATTCGAGGGAAGGCCGACAATCTGGGACAAGAAGTCGCACCGGGTATGCCGGCAGTGCTGCTCAGCCAACAGCCTCTCTTTCCTGCTCCCCAGCGCACCAGCTTGCGGCGTCTGACCCTGGCCCAGTGGATTGTCAGCCCTGAGAACCCTTTGACGGCTCGAGTGATTGTGAACCGAATCTGGCAGCACCATTTTGGGGAGGGGCTGGTTCGCACTCCGAGTGACTTTGGGCGGATGGGGGAGAAACCGACTCACCCTGAATTGCTCGATTGGCTCGCGAGTTGGTTCGTGAGAGAAGGCTGGTCCATCAAGAAGCTGCACCAGTTGATCCTGACTAGCAATACGTATCGAATGAGCAAGAGCTGGAACCCGCAATGCGGAGCCGAAGATCCCGAGAATCGCTGGCTGTGGCGGGTTTCACCGCGGCGTTTGGAGGTCGAAGCCCTTTGGGATTCCACGCTGGCCGTGAGCGGTCAGTTGAATTCCCGGATGTTCGGCGCCAGCATGTATCCGTTCGTTCCTGAACACAGCGACCCGGACAAGATCTGGAAGCCATTTGATGAATACGACGCCTCGCGACGGGCCATTTATGCGTTTATCAAGCGATCCATGCTGGTGCCATTGCTTGAAGTGCTCGATTTCTGCGACACGGCTAGAAGCGCCGCCAGCCGGCAAGTCACCAGTGTCGCGCCGCAGGCGTTGAGCCTCTTCAACGGCGACTTTGTGAACCGCCAGGCCCGCCACTTTGCCAATCGGCTGGAGACCGAGGCCGGACCCAATGCTGAAAAGCAGATCGAGCGAGCCTACCTGCTGGCCCTCTGCCGGCCAGCCAGTGTGCGTGAGAAGGCAGAGATGCTGGAGTTTCTGAGGACCGAAGAAGCACAACGGCTCCAGGACGTCTCCGGGCAGGCGACGGCCGCCGATCACGAGAGAGCGCGACATGGAGCGCTGGAACAGATGTGCCGGGTGATTTTGAATCTGAATGAGTTTGCCTACGCAGACTGAAGCAGGCATCGACGATCCGTTCCGTTTCGTGAGGAGAGACATGAACCGACGCGAATTTATAGCAAAATTCATAACCGCGAGTGGGGTTTTGCTAACCGGGATGGATGCGGTGGCTGAGGAAGTCGCGGCTGGCGGCGTTGTTATCGAGCGTCCACAGCCGGGCACACCTCACTCAGGCAAAGTCCTGGCCGCCATCCAGCCCCATTCCGATGACATCCCGCTCTATGCCGGTGGCACGGTTGCCAAGCTGATCCGGGAAGGGTATACAGGCTATTTGATCCGGGTCACCAATGATGATATGGGGGATCAACTCGGCCTCGGCGAGAGGGGAAGCATCGGCCAGAACGTGCTCCGCAACGAAAGAGATAATGAGGAAGTCGCTCGGGCTCTGGGACTCAAGCGAGTTTTCGACTTGAATTATAGCAACCACCGCATGAGTGGCATCTCCCAGCCCGAATTGCAGGAACGGTTTATTTTCCTGTTTCGACTCCTGAAAGTGGACACGGTTGTTTGTTACGATCCCTGGAGCCACTACGAGGAAAACCCGGACCATTACGTGACGGCCCATTGCGTCGAAGCAGCCTGCTGGATGGCCGGCCGAGAGCACGATTACCCCGAGCACTTTGCCGCCGGAATGGAGCCCCATAGTGTCCGGGAGAAGTACTACCATGGGCGCGACCTGACAACCCTGTCAATCAACCGGGTGGTGGATATCACACACACCTTTGAAAGCAAAATCGAAGCCAACCGCGCCAACAAAGGAAAAGGCCCGGCCGGCCATCATGGATCACAGCTCAGGGCCGAGCTCGCCGCACGCAAGCTGCGCCTGCCTTTTCTTGGAGACGACGACCTGACGGCTGACCGCGAGTACATCAGAGAGTTTGTGCTCAAGCGCGATCGCGAGGTCGGGCGCAAGTATGGACTCGATTATGCAGAGGAGTTTCATCACATCGAGGAGTCACCGTCACCGCTCGATGAATACCTGAAGCAACACGCGGTGCCGCTGATATGAACGAATTTCAGTGATTGCCCCTTTGAAGGGGAGCTGTGAAAAAATCAGCTATCGAGAGGATTGCACTTGCCCCTCACCCCTGGCCCCTCTCCCTCAACGGGGAGAGGGGAAAGTAATCGTTAGACTTAACTCCCTCGCCCCAACGGGGAGAGGGGTGAACGCTTGAGAAGCGTTCACAAGGGCGGGTGAGGGGACGCCGGGAATTTCTTCACACGTTCAGGGGGTGCAGGATGATGTCCTATGGTCAAGATGCAACTGGAAAGCCGCAGGACACCCCTCTACGCCCCCCTTGATAGGGGGATTTTCAGGAGGAGAAACCATGTGGTTTGAACATACGAGATTTTCACCCAATCCAACTCCTTGCGGTCGCACGCGCCTGGAATTCCTTTGGGAAGTGGGTGGGGGGTTTGCGGGACTGGCGTTGATTGATTTGCTGTCCCGAGATGGATTTTTCGACAGCGCCCTGCAAGCGGCTCCTTCCGCGAAGGCAACAGTCGACTTGTCGAACCCCTTGAGCCCGCGCCAGCCGCATTTTGCTGCCAAGGCAAAGCGAGCGGTGTTCTTGTTCATGAACGGAGCACCCAGCCAGGTCGATACGTTTGACCCTAAACCAGCTTTGAGTCGTTTCCACGGAACGCCTTATAAGGGCGATGTTGAACAAGTCGGCTCAAACGGCAGACCCGTCGGTCATCTGATGCAGTCGCCGTTCGAGTTCCAAAAACACGGGCGTAGCGGGCTGGAGATCAGCAGTCTTTTTCCGCATACGGCCAGGTTTGCGGATGATCTTTGTGTCATTCGCTCGATGCACACCGACACCGCGGCCCATGCCTCGGGGTGTCTGCAGTTGAACACGGGCAGCGTGCTTGTTGGAAAACCCAGTCTGGGGGCATGGCTGAGCTATGGCCTGGGCAGCCAACAAGCGAATTTGCCCTCGTTCGTGGTCATGACAGATCCGCGCGGAGGCCCAATTGGCAGTGCTTCCAACTGGACGGCCGGATACATGCCTGCCTCCTACCAGGGAACTCTGTTTCGGAGCGCGGGAGTCCCCTTGTTCTCTCGATCTTCTCGACCGCCTCAACCGTCAGCATCTCGAGTCCCACCCCGGAGACTCGGAATTGGTTGCGCGGATCAACTCTTACGAACTGGCGTACCGGATGCAGACTACCGCCGCTGAAGTGGTCGAGGTGGACAAGGAAGATGAAAAAACGAAGGAGCTCTATGGACTCAACAATAAGCTGACGGCCGACTTTGGCCGCAAATGCTTGATCACCCGAAGACTGCTCGAAAAGGGGGTCCGTTTCATCCAGCTCTACTCCGGAGGCGGCCACATCGAAGACACCTGGGACGGGCACACTGACTGCATCAACAACCACAAACTTCACGCGGGCGAAACCGATCAACCGATTGCTGCCTTAATGACGGACCTCAAACGAACTGGATTGTGGGACGAGACACTCCTCATCTGGGGCGGAGAGTTCGGCCGCACTCCGACCAGTGAAGGCGTCGGCAAACCTGGGCGCGATCACAACCCTTACGGCTTCAGCATTTGGTTGTCTGGGGCCGGAGTCAAGGGGGGCCAGGCCATCGGCGCGACGGATGAACTCGGCTTTCGAGCCGTCGAGGACCCTTGCCACATCTCCGATCTCCACGCCACGATTCTTGACCTGATGGGCCTCGACCATACCCGACTCACCTTTTTTTACCAGGGGCTGAACCAGCGACTCACCGGCGTTCGAGGGAAGGTGATCGAGAAGGTAAAGGCTTAATTGCCGGCCGTACGTGGGAATCAGTGGGTCAAACGAGGAGCCTCCATAATGCAAGCTCGACTCATAATCCGTCTCTTTTGTTCCAGTGTCCTCCTAAGTGTGTTTCAGGCCGCAGCCCCGAACCAGCCGAGCCTATGGCAGCCGGTGGCCTTGCCTTCGGGCAAGATTCTTCTGGAACCGCCGGCTGGAACATTCATCTCGGATCTCAACGCCTTCCCCATCAATTCGAGCATCAGTCCCGATGGGCGCTATGTGGCCTTTCTGAATAACGGTTATGGTCATGCGACCTCGGGCTTTCGGAAATCAGTGGCCATCTACGACCGAGTGACCAACCGAGTATCTGACTTCACCGAACCGGGCACTGGACTCTACTTCAATGGACCCGTCGATATTACTACACCCTTTTACGGAATTGCTTTCAGTTCCAACGGAGAGAGGCTATATCTGTCGATTGCCTCAACCAAGCAAGATCAGAAACTGGGAGACCGCACTCAAAATGGGATCCGCATTTACAGGGTCCACGACCAGGGGCTTGATCCGGATGGCGTGGTTCAAATCTTACCAGCGCAGATTACTCTGCCCAAAGGCCTGAAGTTCAACCATCCCGCTCCTACCCCTTCGGGAATCTGTGTCCGGCCCGATCCAGAAAATCCCGGTGAGGATCTGATCTACGCAGCGCTGACCCTGAACGATGCCGCCGTGGAATTAAGCACAAAGACCCGCAAAGCTAAGCGCGTCTTTAATCTTCACGTCAATCCCAGTCACCCGACGGTACCTTCTGAATACCCCTATGCACCAGTGGTTTCGCCGGACGGAAAAACTCTTTACGTAAGTCTCTACAACGGATCGGCCGTGGCCGTGGTGGACCTGATTACTGGCAAGACGACACCTCTGCCGGTTGGGCAGCAGCAAGCCGCTCCTTCTTCTCCGAGCAGTCATCCGAGCCATCTAGCCCTCCACCCTTCTGGCAAGACCGTTTACGCCGCGATAGAAAATAGCGATTTGGTTAGTGTCATCGACAACGATCCCGCTTCCCCCAAGTACCGCAGTGTGCTGCTCAACTTGGATATTCGACCCGAGGAAATGCGTCGCCAGAAACTTTGGGGTGCGGGGCCGAACCACCTGACTTTCACTCCGGACGGCCAGACGCTCTTTGTGTCAATGGGCTTGCTCAATGCTGTGGCTGTGGTCGGTCTAGGGCCAGATGGCTTGCCCGCTGAAGCCGGGGTGAAGGGCTATCTGCCTACGCTCTGGTACCCCCATACGACCGAGGTCAGCCAGGATGGAAAAACGCTCTATCTCACCAGCGGCAAAGGCATAGGAACCGGACCCAATAAGCCTAACCTGCCTTTCCCGCCGGGACAGCGGCCCGGAGCTTACGGGCCGACGTTGTTGAAAGGGTCGCTACACCAGATCCGCTTGACTGATGTTCGAGATCGTTTGGATACTTTCACGCTGGCGGCGAAACGCAACAACCAGCTCGATGAGGAATCTCTGAAAGCCGCCGAAAAGGCTCTCACCTTTAATCCCATCCGCCACCTAATTTACATCATCAAGGAAAACCGGACCTATGACCAGATTTTCGGCGATTTAAAGGGAACGAATGCGGATGAGACTTGTCTCTATTTCGGCGAATCATTTACTCCCAACCACCACCAATTGGCTCGCGAATTCGGAATCCTGGATAATTTCTTCGACAGCGCCGAGGTCAGCTTTAATGGGCATACCTGGAGCACGGCAGGAATCAACAGCGGCTGGAACGAACAACAATGGCAGATCAATTATTCGACTAAGAATTTCACCTATGACTCGGAAGGCCGAAATAACGAGTCGTTACCCATTCTTCATAATCAATCGGATGTCGATTCGCCGCAGGGAGGTTATATTTGGGATACGGCAGCGGCCGCTGGCCGGAAGATTGGTATCTATGGAGAGTTCTGCCCCAACCCTCTTAAGCCACTAAGGCAACTCAGCCGGGGAGATCCATTGCCCGCTCACCTGGTCCATCCTCAGATTGGCGCCCGCAGTCGCTTTGCCTGGAAGGTGCCGCTCTTTGCCGAACTGGATTCAAATGAAAAGGTGAAAGGCGGCAGCGTTCCAACCAAGATGGTTTTCAAAGGCGCTTTCCAGCCGCTTTATCCAGACTTCGATCTCCTCTTTCCCGATGTCCTCCGCTTTCTGATCTGGAAGCGAGATTTTGACCGGATAGCCAGACTGCAGGAGCAGACCGGCGAAGACACCTTGCCGGCCTTGAGCATTGTGCGCTTGGGCAATGACCACACTCGCGGAGTGGCCCCTGGCGGACCCACGCCCGACGCCAGCGTGGCCGACAATGACCTGGCCTTCGGCTGGCTGGTGGAGACCCTTTCCCACAACTCTTATTACTGGAGCAATACAGCCCTTGTCGTCTTGGAGGATGATGCCCAGGCGGGATGTGACCACGTGGACTCGCACCGGAGTATCGCCTTCTTCATTAGTAAGTACAATACAGGTTCCAGGCAAGCCCCCCATATAGATTCCCGGTTCTTGACGACAGCCAGCGCCGTCCGGACAATCGAATCATTGTTAGGTCTTCCTTCCAACAATCTAATGACAGCCACTGCCCCGCTGCTCTTCACCGAGCTGGAAAGTGACCCCGCACATTGGCACGGACCTTACACGGCAGATACCACCAACCTCGACAGCGGTCTTATCTTCGAGGAGGCTACGGGTAAGATTCGTAACAATCCCAGCTTGCAGACACTCGCAGGACTAACAGCCTCTCTCGATATGAAGGATGCCGACCAGGCTGATGCCGAGACGCTTAATTATGTCCTGAGGCAATGGGTACTGGCTCAAGGTCGACTCGAGCGCCGGGGCTCAGCCCGACCTTCCCGCTGAAAACTCCTGAGTCAGACCGAAGACTCAGGGGTTCTACTTCTGTGTCTGCGCAGACGGGAGTGGGGCATCTCGGTCATGAAAAATCTCCGGCTGGTGACATTCAGCAGACTGGCTACTGGCCAGGATCCCAGTTAAAAGTCCCTGCCTCCCTCACGGTCGGGCTACCGAACACGCCATGGCTCAAGTCCGCGCGTCAGCTGGTAGCCACGATTGACGCGCTTTCTGCGGTAATCGTGGGCTTGTATCGTCGGTTCATTATGGACGCGAGCCCATGGAGGCAACCCGCGACCACGATTGGCCGGCAAAGCGCCGTTCAATCGTGGCTACCTGTCTACCTGTGTTCAAGCGTGATAATTGTCGGGGAGGTGAACGTAGTCGATTTTGATTGGGCAAGCGGCCACAACGGATGGGTCGAGGGAAAAGTTGTTGTAACTGGACCACCGCCACTTTGCGGGCTTCTCGACCAAACCCTTCCGGACCGGGTTCATGTGCATGTACTCCAGCCGCTCTCTGAATTCCTTGGCATGGCGGACAAACCGATCCCAGAACTGGTGCTGCCAGCGTGATCCGCGCGTCTGCCGCAGACGGTTGACCTTGAACGATGATACCCTTTTCACATTTTGCAGGACATCCGATATCGTGACGGGTGATCGGGGCCAAATAAGTGCGTGCCAGTGATCAGGCATCAACACATAACCAAAGAGCAGGAAGTCCAGCCGCCGCCGTTCGGTCACGATCGTTTTAGCAATAATCTGGTACTCCGGCTCGTGAAAGGACGGCTCACCCTGGTTCAGATTGGTGGTGATAAAAAAAATCTTCTCCGAGGTCTTGAGCCGGTGAACGTTGGACATGGAAGTATCCTACCACGATTGACACGCTTTCCACGGCTCTACCCAAGACCACGATTGAAGCCCAAAAGCAGTCTTCAATCGTGGCTGCCCCTCAACATGATCCATCGCCCGCGTCACGCTTTCTTGCGTCGGGAAACGCGTCTTACGGGCTATTCTGCTTATTCGTAGCGCAAAGAGACGAGTGGATCTACTTTGGCCGCTCGACGCGCGGGCAGTAAGCCTGCGAGAACGGCTAGATCGGTAGGCTTTACCTCAAAGAGGAACTTCTCCAGCACACCGGTGACAGCCAGCGCGCCTGCAGTGCCGAGGGCAATGCCCACGCCCACCAGGACCAACGTGCGGCGGAGCACCATACCCACCACGTCGCGGGCCTCAGCACCCAATGCCATACGAATCCCGATCTCGTGCGTCCGCTCCGTGACAGAGTAGGCCAGCACCCCGTAAATACCGATCGCCGACAGCACCAGCGCCAGGATCGAGAACGCCCCCAGCAACCGGGCTTGGAACCGCGGCTCGGCTGTTTTGGCGGCGATCATATCCTCCATGGTGGTGATCGATTGCACTGGCTGGTTCTTGTCGACCTCTCGAAGC
>QHZP01000329.1:0-4843 GCA_003224715.1 Acidobacteriota bacterium
AAACCAGCCGCCTCAGCAGGTGCCTCCGCCTCAGGTGAATCAAAGTGTCCGCGAGGACCGACCGCCCTCAGCACAGCCGAACAGGACTCGGCCTCCGAGTCATCCAAACGAAGGCCGGCCAAGCAATGTCAACCCGAACCGCCCTGAGCGGCCGCCCCAAAACGCCCCAGATGCCGTGCTTGAGCGAAAGCACCAGCAGGAGCAGCAAAAGCTACAGCAGCAACAGAAACAAGAACTTCAGCGCCTGGAACAAAAGCACCAGCAACAACTGCAAACAGCGCAACAACGGGCTGAAAATCAGCGCCAGCAACAGGAACACCAGAAGCTCCAACAAAAGCAAGAGCAACAACGCCAGAAGCTAGAACAAAAACAGCGCCAGCAGGAAGCAAAGCAGCGCCCAAAGGAAAAACCGACTCGGGATCGCCCACCAGGATATTAGCCGCCCTTCGGTACGGACTAAGTTTCTTCTGCGCCAGATTTCATGTCAAAACGGGTCCCCTTGGGAAGACGAATTCCAAGTTCGTCCAGCAACAACTCTGGAGTTTCGACATTTTGGGTCTGCCGAGACCACGACCCGTGATTCCTGGAGTTGTCAAGTCCAGACCATGAAACAAGCGTTTTCTCGATAGGTAAGATTTGTTAGGCACAAAAACGCCTGTTTCGCCGCCGCGTCGCGGCGCTTGACTGTAGGCCGGCCTTTCAAGGCCGGTACCTGGGTGACCCAGGTAAGGAAGCCGCGCCGCCTCAGCGGCGCTTGAATCTCGCACATCACTGCTAGCATCTCGATACCTCGCAACAAGATAACATTTTATTCTAACGATTTCTCGGTGCCCTTCACGTCCAATCATGAAGCAATCGAACGCTTCAACTCGTGCTGCGAGGCGTGAGGCGCTGAAGATGCGCGTCCAGTTGAGACGGATCGAATCCGAAGGGGCCTGGCTTTGTCTTCAACACAACGCGGCCGTTTCGATCAAGCAGATAAATTCGATCCGGCCAGCCTGTGTAGGCGCGCTCGGCTGAGTTGTTCATATCATCGACCACAGCCGGAATCTTGATCTCAAGCTTCCTCACACAACCGGAGGCGATTTCCGCGCGTTCATCGAAACTCTTTGGCATTCGAAAGATCACTTTGTCACGGATGTTGCTGGCCATTTGCCAAACGTCGCTGGAGTGAGCTTCCTGAATGTAGACAACGTAGAAGGCAACCCTGTCTCTGTACTGATCGTAGAGGTTATTGAGCGCGGGAACCTCCCGGCGAAAGGGCGGTCAGGTATAGCTGACCGAAGATGAGCACGACAGGGCGGTCACCGCGGAAGCCGGACAGTTGCACCCAGGACGATTTGTCGTAGGTTCTCAGTCGAAAATCAGGCGCTGGATCGCCGACCCTCAGGTCACCGGCGCGCGCAATGGTCCAGAGAGACTCGAATGGTAAGATCATCATCGAAGCCATCGGGAGCTTGGACATCACAGTGGCAAACCGCATCGGCGTCTGTTTCATGGCGATGAAAAGAGTGGCAGAAAGTGTCGCATACACAATCAGGATGACCACCACTCCAACACGCAGCCACTTACCCCAGTTCTTGGCTCTCTCTCCGACCCAATGACTCATTCTCATAGGTCTCTCCGCTGTCATTCAGTTCGCTGTAACTTCTCTTCTACTTGCCGGATGGCGCTTCAGCGATCTTCTCGATTACCAGTGCACGGGATCCGCCGCGGGTGAACTCCTTGCCGGTTACCGTCACACGCTTCCCTGCAAAGGGCATCAAACGCTCATTCTGTCCAACGGCCGGCATGGACTCGGAAATTGGCCAGTAGATAGTGCCGTCATCCTGCAGTATCACTAGCGGCGAAGCTTTCTTGGCGCAGGCAATTGCGCATTCCCTAGTGATGGGTTTCTTGAGACCTTTGGTGAACGCACAAGCAGAATCCAAGACCCAGCCCGTCACTGACTTGTTAGTTTCCTTCTCGGGCGCCCCGAGAAGAAGCGAGCCTGCCAGCAAGCAAGGTAGCCAGATGAATCGTCGCATAAAGATCTCCTTTAGTTTTTCGATAGGAATTTAGCCGCTTAGAACGAAACCCGCGCGCTGAGCTGAATCTGCCGTCCCGGCGTGGTCGCCTCGGTCATGGTGCCGAACTGCGGCGTATTCACGAAGCGGTTTGGCGTGCCGAGATTCGTCTGATTGAGCGCGTTGAAAAACTCAGCTCGCACCTGCAACCTGGATCGTTCGGTCAAGGCAAACTCGCGCGCCAGCGCCATGTCGAGCGTCTGCATTCCGGGACCGTACATCGTGTTCCGCCCCACATCTCCAAACGTGAAGGCAGCCGGCGTGGCAAAAGCGGCCGGGTTGAACCACTGGGCGGCACTATGGGTGTTCGGCCCAAAGACCGGCTGGCCCGTGTAGTCGGCGCGGATCGGGTTCTCGCCAAGAACCGTGCCGGAATTAGCTGTGTCGCCAAACACCGAAACGGTGAACGGAAACCCGGTCTGAGCCTGATACACGGCCGATAGCCGCCAGTTACTGGTCAGCGCGCGGACCGCGCGAGAGCCATCGACTGTCGGGATATCATATACCGCACTGAGCGCGAATCGGTGGCGTACGTCGCAACCGGGGCCTTTTTCCGCGGCCAGATTGCCGTTGTTCTGTGGGATTGAAGCCTCGAACATGGGCGAACGGAAGTCAGGCGCATCGGTCAGGTTCTTGGACCAGGTGTAGTTGGCCAGAAAAGTGAAACCGGCCGCATAGCGGCGGCGAACGTTGATATAGCCGGCTTGGTACCAGCTCTGGGCGGTGTTCTCGAGGAGGTTGATGGTACTGACCGGGAACGTTGTGTTCAGAACCGCAATGTCGGTTGGGAGCACCGTGTCGGGCAAGAAGCTGACGGTCTTGAACGGCCGGCGTGGACCGATGGGCCCTGGCCCGGGCGGAGCGTTGTTGATCAGATGCGCCCGCTGCAGGTGAAGCCCGTGGGCCCCCAGGTATCCGATTTCCAGCGTGGCCTGATGGCCGAGGCTCTTCTCTACCGAAGCACTCCATTGCTCGATGTATTGTGGTGGGGCCTCGAGATCGAGTGAGGCGAAGCTGACCGTCGTCTTGCCCAGCACCGGCTGGCCAAAGTTGAGCCCGGAAGCGATAAGCGTGGCGGGCGGAGTGAAGTTGTCGGCTTGCTGGGTTTCGGGGAAGACATAGGGAACATTGTGGCGCTGGTTACACCAGGTGTTCATGTCCACCGGGGTATAAAAGATGCCGAAGGCCGCGTGAAGCACCGTCCCGAGGCTAGGAATGTTCTGAGAGATGCCGAAGCGCGGAGCGAAGTTCAACTTGTTGGAATACTTCAAGCCCGAGGGGAAACCAAGCTGCCCGCCGATGAAAGCGAGGGGTTTCCCGTTCTGGAACACGAGATTGCTGTTGGGATACCGAATGTCGGTCAGCGGGCTCATGTACTCGTAGCGGAGCCCCATTTCGACGGTGGTGTTATGAGCGAGCCGGAAGCTGTCGTGCAGGAAGTCATCGGCGTACCACTGGCGAAGCTGCATCTGGGGAATGCCAGCCTGCCGCTGCTTAACCGCGGGCAAGCCCAGCAGGAAACTGGCTAGGGCCGAGCCGGTGCCGTCGTTGGTGGCCGTCTCAGTCGTGTAGCCGTTGGTGAACTGGTAGTAGCCGCGGTTCTGAAAGAATCCCCACATCGGCCAGATGAAATCTCGGAAGCTGCCGCCAAATTTGAGGCTGTGGCGGCCGCGCTGCCAACTCAGCAGGTCGCGGGCTTCCAGGATCGTGTCCCAGGCCCGCATGGGTGTGGCCAGGTACGTGTCGCCCATCGGAGAGAAACCTTGCACGTTGAAGTAGGGTGCGCCAAACGCACCTTTGCCACCGAAGCCAACGCCATCAATCGCCAGCTCACGCACAATGTCGTTGTTGTCGCTATTTTCGGAGGAGCGGTGCATGGACAGACGCGAGACACTTATGGCTGCCATGTTCACCATGCGTGGGCTGATGACGCGGTTCCAGCCGATGCTGCCCTGCTGGGAGAAGTTATCATGGAGCGCGCCGAAGCCCGGCAGATTCTGAGGCGTAAAGCCGTTCTCAGCGTCCAGCGAGTAGCGCACCCACAGGTTGTCGCCTCGTGGCAGCATGTGATCAATCCGAATGGTACCCTGGTCCGTGACGTGATGTTCATCTCGAGTGTCGGTATAGTTGTTGCAGTCAACGCCGGCCCCGACGACAGTGGGCTGCCCCATCATCGTTCCGCCGCAGCCGTTCATCCCTATTTCCATGTTGGGCCGAGGCACGTATTTCTGCAGGAACGAGGCCGCCGCGGGATTGATCAGGTTCGAGGGAATCAGGTTGCCGGGGAAAGGATCGCGAATGATTTGGGGATTGGCGGGGCTGATCGGTTTCGTGGAATCAAAGTTCGGGTTCGCGTGAGCGCTGACGGGATTATAGATGGTGCGCCCGCTCATGCTGAAATCGCCCATGGCCTCCATTTCGGTAGGTACCGTATCGATCATGGTGTCGGACTTGGAAAGCCGCAGGCCCTCATAGTTCACAAAGAAGAATGTCTTGTTGTGGATGATCGGACCACCCACTGATCCCCCAAAGTTGTTCTGGACTAGGAACTTCGACCCCATATCGTTGAAGGTATGGGCATCGAGCGCTCCGTTGCGCAGGAATTCGTATGCCGTCCCGTGAAGTTGGTTCGTTCCGGCCCGGGTGACGATGTTGATCTGACCGCCGCCGGCCCCGCCCATCTCGGCGGAATAGCTGCCAGTCTGGACCTTGAATTCTTGCACCGCGTCAGGCGAGGGGCTCAAGTTAAGGGTGTTGAAGGTAGGGTCAGTGTTGGT
>QHZP01000329.1:4861-5251 GCA_003224715.1 Acidobacteriota bacterium
TGTCACCGGCCTGGGCTCCGTGGCTAACATGGGCGCCGGGCACTGTCAGAACCAAGTCGATCAACATGCGGCCGTTGAGCGGCAGGTTTGCAATGGAAGTGGGTTCGATGACTTCGCCTACACTAGCGTCCGTCTTGTCTAACATCTCCAGATCAGTAGTCACTTCAACCGCATTTGCGATAGAGCCCAGCTTGAGGATTACTTCGAGGCTCAGTTGTTGGCCGACCTCGAGCCGCAAGGACAGATCGGGCTCGGCGAATCCCGGTGCTTTGACGGTCAATTTATAGTCGCCGGGGAGTAGACCAGGGATTTGAAAGATCCCCTCCTCGTTGCTGCTGACGGCACGCTCGGCGTGGGTCGCGACCGCAGTAAGCTGGATGCTCGCACCGG
>QHZP01000804.1:0-984 GCA_003224715.1 Acidobacteriota bacterium
CTCGAAAAAACGCGGCGTCACCGCATTGACATCGATAGCTGGTTGCTCGTTGGGTCTCCACTGGTAGCCCTCGAATTGGACCGCGGAGTTCCAGCGCGATCCACTCAGAGGCGTGATGGACGCCACACTGGCCGCTTTCACTCCCGGCAACTTCTGCGCTTCCTCGCGTAGCCGCTCGTGAAATGCCCGCTGTCGTTGCGGCTGGTAGCCCAACTGCCTGATAGTGGTATCCACCAGCAACAGATTTTGGCGGTTCAACCCAAAGTCCAGGCTGCGGAGGTTCGACAAGGTCCGGACAAACAGACCGGCTCCCCCAAGTAGCAGGAGCGATAGCGCTACTTGTAATGATACCAGGGTCCGACGCAGGTCCCACCGGCTCGATCTGCCCCCAACGAGGCTGCCGGCATCGGACTTGAGCGCGGAGACCAAGTCGGTTCGACTCGCTTTGAGCGCGGGTGCTCAACCCGCTGAACGCGGATAATGCACAGGCGAACGAAAGCAGTCTCACATCAGGCGAGACACTGAGCTCAACTGGAAAGGCTCCTTGGGGCAGGAAGGTCATGAGCACGCGAACCCCCACCCACGCCACGATCAGACTCGCCACACCACCTAGCAGGCTCAACATGACGCTCTCGGTTAGCAACTGCATGACAAGCCGCCTGCGCCTCGCACCCAACGCTAACCGTAACGCGATCTCCTTGCCGCGTACCACAGCTCGGGCCAGCAGCAGGTTCGCGACATTGGCACAGGCGATTAAGAGCACCAAGGCCACCGTGATCATCAAAACGATAAGCGGCTTGGACGTTTCGTTGCGCAGGTACGAGTAACCCTGCCTGCCCGGCAGAACTACGGTCGTATTGTTTAGCTTGTATTCTGTGTCCCAAGCGGCAGGACGCTCGTTTGGGTCGTTGCTGAGGATCTGCTGCCAGAGAGCCTGTAACTCCGCTTCGGCTTGCCCGCGCGCAATTCCGGGCTTCAGCCGCC
>QHZP01000804.1:1034-2545 GCA_003224715.1 Acidobacteriota bacterium
ATGATGATGGGTACGAACACGTCTGGTGAGTTACCCACTATCGCCCCTGCGAAGCCTTCTCTCGAGACTCCCGCTACCTGAAAGCGGGCACCATTCAAGAGGATATCGCGGCCCACCACGCCGGTGTCTCCTCCGAAAGCCCGCTTCCAAAACGCGTGGCTTAAGACCGTATATGGGTGTGCCCCTTCCTTTTCATTGTCCGCCGGATTAAACAGCCGGCCAATCGCAGGCTGAACCCCCAGCACCTCGAAGTAATTTCCGCTCACCTCCGACAGCGCCACCAGCTGCGAGAGCCCATGTTGTCCTGGCGAGCTGAAGCTTGTTGGCCTCTCACCGTCGGAGAAAGCGATGAGTCCCGTACAGGATTTGTTCTGGTCACGAAGATAGCGGTAATCCGGGTAGTTGAAGGAGGTGTCCGGTCGCCACGGATTGCGGGCTAGGACTACCAACTCCTGCGGGTTCTGCACCGGCAGCCAGCGCAGCAGGATGGCATCAATCAGAGTAAAGATGGCGGTGTTGTCTCCGATGCCGAGCGCCAACGAGAGCGCTGCCACAGCGGTAAAGCCGGGACTCTTGGCCAACATTCGAAAAGCATAACGAAGATCATTGAGCATGGTGGTCAGTGGTTGGTTCAATTGCTGATTTCCGATTGGCGATTGCAGGTCCCCTGGCGCCTGAAACCTGGTACCTATCACCTATTCCAATTGCCGACTTTGGATTGGCGATCGCCAATTGAGAAGTCCTTTCAAGTTCTCGAAGTCTTGCACCTAGCACCCGACATCAAGGATCGTGGTTCGTGCTATTCCGGTTGTTTCATGTAACCTTTGCCACTGTTTGCTCGTCGAATCACTAAGCACCAACCCCGAATCACGGCTTTACTCGCATCTCAACGCCATCATGGGATCGACCCGCGAAGCCTTGCGAGCGGGAAGGTAACCTGCCAGGGCTGCCACCGCAGTCATCAATAACACGGCTAGCGAAATCGTGATTGGGTCGTTCGGCTTCAATCCGTAGAGTTCGCTCGCAATCAGGCGGGTGGCAGCCAGAGCTAAGGGAATACCGAGCACGATACCGAAACCAACCAGCAGCAGCGCTTCTCGGAGCACGCACCGGAGGATGCTCCCTTGTTCCGCGCCCAGGGCCATGCGAATGCCAATCTCGTTGGTCCTGCCAACGACCGCGTAAGACATGATTCCGTATAAGCCGACGCAAGCCAGCAGCAATGCAAGAAGGCCGAAGAAACTTGAAAGCTTGGCAAACAGCCGTTCCTGGAAAATGGACTCGTTGATTTGCTCGATCTGAGTTTTCACGTCGAAGATGGGAGTCACTCGATCCAGTTCCTGGACGACGTTCCGTACGGAAGCAATCCAGTCTCGAGGATTACCCGTCGTCCTCACTTCAAAGTACATCGGCCCCAGTCTTTCCTCAGACTGCGTATGGGGATCCTCAAACTGCGTGTAGGGAACGTAGTAGGTGGGTGGAGCTTCGCGGCGCAATTTGTCATACCTGGC
>QHZP01000330.1:0-5696 GCA_003224715.1 Acidobacteriota bacterium
TGGCGCAGGCCGAGACCGCTTTTCGGGAGGCGTTAGTACAATTCCCCGGAAACAGTCACGCCAACGCTGGCCTTCGAGAGACGCTCCAGCGGGCTAACAAGCCGATAGAACCCGGGTTCTAGGCCCACCCGGAGTATACCTCAGCTCAATAATGTTGTAGGGTGCGTTAGGCGCTTTTGCTGTAACGCACCACCCTGCCCGAATCTCCCCCACGAATCCCCCAATAATGATGCGTTACGCCGGACAGCGGCTCACGCATCCTACGACCCTGCCGTACCGTAGGGTGCGTTAGGTGCTTTTTGCCGTAATGCACCACCCTGCCCGAATCCCCCACGAAATCCCCAATAATGATGCGTTACGCCGCACTACGGCTCACGCATCCTACGACCCTGCCGGAGCCGTAGGGTGGGTTAGGTGCTTTTTGCCGTAACGCACCACCCTACCCGAATCTCCCAAGAATCCCCCAAAAAACTCTTTCGTCAAGAAAGTTCGAGTGCAACAACGCTCCACGGATAAGTTGAAAATATTGCCTGCCCGAATCTCCCCCAAGAATCCCCCAATAATGATGCGTTACGCCGGACAGCGGCTCACGCATCCTACGCCGCCGTGGGTGCTTTAGGTTTTTGCCGTAACGCACCCACCCTCCCCTATGTTAGTTTTACACTTTTTTATTAGCTTTATTAGCCGAATCGCCAGCCTCTCAACAGGTAAATGCCGATGAGGTAACGTGCTTACGCCAAGATAACCATCCTGGCATGACGATTGCTTTTAGGGCTTTGGTTTCTGCCTGAGAGGAATCGGAGGTCCTCGGTTAACTCTTGTGCAGGGAGGATGAAATGAAAATCAACTCGCGGAAAATGGTTGTTTATTTAATGTTAATAGTGTCCGCGCTGGCCTGGTCTCCGGCACGGGCAATCAGCGGGGCAGAATCGGAACTTCCCGTCGGAACACGTTTCTTGGTGGAACTCCGTACCGATCTGGATGCCAAGCGCATCAAGCCAGGCAAAAAGTTTGAGGCACGGACCCTTGAGGCCCTGCGTGCCAGCGATGGCAGCACCATTTCGGCCGGTGCCAAACTGAAAGGCCGGGTGAGCCATGTGGAACACAACAAGATGATGCTGCGCTTCGAGGAGATCGACACTGGGCATGGCAAGGTGCCCATTGTTGTCAGCGTACAGGACATCGTGGGCGAAAAACAGGTGAGAAACAAGACTGACAACGAAGGGGAAATCCGGGCCAGCGGGAAGAGCGGCCGAGATGCTGCTATTGGTGCCACCGTGCTGGGTGGCATTGGCGCCGCACTGGGCGGCACCCAGGCCGGTGGCAAAGGTGCCGCCGTCGGAGCCGGATCTGGGGCTGCGGCCGGCGCGGCGATCGGCGCTGTCGCCGGTAGACGAGACTTGAAACTGCAAAAGGGTACCCGGCTGGATCTTGTGCTCGACCGGCCCTTGGTGTTCAAGAGGTAGGCGGCGCGGGGCTTTCCAAAAAAGCCGTAACCAGCCTCACGGTTCAAATTGGGTCAACCGAGTCCAAGCTCAGGAGAGCTGGGTGCGCCGCCAGGCCAGCGGATTGTTGCTTGACGGGCGAAGGTAATCGTCGCGCTGGAGCCCGGGGCGCGGGGGGTTGTGGCGGTCGTCTCGACTGCGGTCGCGAAACAGTAAACCGCACGGAGATTGGGAGGGCGAGGCTGCCGCCGAGCCTCATGGGACAAAGACTCGCTGGAGCGATGGCTCACCAGGAGGCTCGCCCTCCCAATTTATTCACAGCTTCCCTCCACAGGAGACGATTTTCAAGGGAGCCGCTCATACCGCCAGGCGGCACCACCAGGGATGAAAATTATTCCCCCTTCAAAGGGGGTGCAGGGGGATGTCCTACGGTGAACATGAGACTGGAAAGCCGAAGGACACCCCCCTACGCCCCCCTTGATAGGGGGGATTTTCGTAGCCCAAGATATAGCCAACTCGTTTCAGAGGATCGGCCACGGTGGATCTGTAAAGATTGCATAATGGGCTTGAGCGCGATCTTCGCTTCCAGAAGCCTGGCTGCCATCATCTCCGCTTCCTGGAACCGGCATTCGAGGTCCGCAGGTAATCTTCAAAATTTGCTGGCATGCGAAAGTTTCCTCGCATAGGCGACATGGCTCCCTATTCCTTCGATCATAGAACGTGGTTGAAAGTTGATCTCCTGGCGAATCCGGCTGTCATCCATGCGATAAATGAAGGGTGAGCGGGGCCGGTCCGCACTGAATGAGATCCTTGTTTCCGGGATAATTTCCCGCACCATCACCTCCAGATCGGCGGCCTGGACTGTGTGTCCGCCACTGTTGTAAATCCGGTGATTCAGGTGGGGCTTGGTCATGAGTTGGTAGATTTCCTCGACGACGTCCTCGACATAGATATAACAGTGCCAGTCGTTTGCAGGAAAAGGAAGTGTGACGGGCTTTCCCAAAGCTGGAAGCGTGGCGAAGTCACTGGCCCATGCAGTGGTGCCACGTTTGCGCCCTGCTCCGTAAACAATAGCTATTCTCAAAGAGATGATTTCAGTCCCAAAACGGGCTTCGTACTTCTCAGCCAGATGCTCATTGAGCAGCTTAGTAAGGGAATAGTTCAAAACATGATCTTTGGGGGAACAGAAATCTTCCTCTGTGACAGACTTGTCACCATAGATTGACTGGCTCTTACCATAAATGGACTCAGAGCTGGTGAAGAGAATCCTTTTGGCCCCGGATTTACAGGCTTCCTCAAAGACGTTGACCGTTCCGAGGGCATTGATGCGCATCGCAGCCGCTGGGTCTGCTTCAGCCTCGGCCCCCATAAGGTAGTCAAGATGGATGACACCGTCCACCCGATGCGCGCCAAGAATCTTGGCGACCTGTCCCAGGTCGCTTACATCTGCTTGGACCACGCCAATCTCGGGGGAAAAGCCAGAAATCACTTCTCGATCGGGGGAGTGATCTAAACAAATCACCTCATGGCCGTGTTGCAGGAAATTGCGGGCGAGGTACGACCCAATGAACCCCGTTCCACCTGTGATGAGAAACTTCATGACGGGAGAATATTACCATTTCACCAACAGGATAAGCACCTGGTTTGAGTGACGAGCATGAAAGAAAACCTATTCGCAGTCAGCCCATTGACACACGTCCTGCAGACGACCTTGGGCAGTTAGGGGGAAAGACGGTGCTCGGCCGCCAAGCATAGCTACGGTGCCAGCTCCTCCAGAAGCGACTCCGCGTCTCTCAGGTCAGGCGTGTCGAACCCCTCGGTGAACGTCAACCTCTGCTTTTGACGCTCTCATGTTACGATGTTGCTTGTGGCATTCGCCATTGGCCGACCGATCTTGATAAACTGGGTGTTTGACAGATTGGCAGGATCTAACTCCTGAGTATCAATTCTGAGTTGGAGGCCCCAGCGGTTCTTACTGGGGCTCGGAGACAAAGACGGCAAGAGAAAGGAGAATCCAATGTATGTAGTCACTGGGGCAACAGGTAACACGGGCAGAGTCATCGCCGAGACATTATTAGCGAAAGGAAAGAAAGTAAGGGCGATTGGACGAAACGCTCAGCATTTGCAGCCGCTTGTCGAGAAAGGAGCCGAAGCCTTTGTTGGTTCGGTAACCGAGGGCTCCGCGATTGCGCGTGCTTTTCAAGGTGCACAGGCAGCCTATGTTTTGATTCCTCCAAACTCGCCATTCGCCAAGCAAGGATTCCGTACGTCATCAACCTGAGCAGTTTTGGAGCCCACCTTTCACAAGGCGCCGGCCCCATCAATGGCCTTTACGACGTTGAACAGCAGTTGAACCAACTCGAGGGGGGCAACGTCGTTCACCTGCGCCCTGGCTTCTTCATGGAGAATTTCTTCTTCAGACTCGACCTCATCAGAAACCAAAACATCAACGGAACCCCGTTAAGGGGAGATTTGCTCCTCCCGATGATCGCCACACGGGATATCGCTGAGATCGCGGCGCAGCTTCTGCTCCGCCTGGACTTTTCCGGCCAATCGACCAGAGAGCTGCTGGGGCAACGCGATATCTCCATGCAGGAGGCCACTCGAATCATTGGCAAGGCCATTGGAAAAGAAGCGCTGGCCTATGTTCAATTCCCTTATCAACAAGCCGAACAGGCTATGATGGGGATGGGACTGTCGCAAGATGTCGCGCGGTCATTTAACGAGATGTATCGGGGCCTCAATGAAGAACGGGTGCGA
This sequence comes from Acidobacteriota bacterium, assembly GCA_003224715.1. Lineage (GTDB taxonomy): Bacteria > Acidobacteriota > Terriglobia > Versatilivoradales > Versatilivoraceae > QHZQ01. The sequence goes on from QHZP01000330.1 coordinate 4,206, forward strand.
CCGTTAGAAAAACGGACAGCGGCTAATACGACTCCCACCTCGTTTGAACAATTTGCAGAGAGTTTTGCCGCAGTCTATCGGAGCCCGGAAGGTGCGAAAGCCAGGGGGAGATGAGTCGAACCCGATAATCGCCAACACAGCATTTCCTGACTGCATCGCTGCAAAAGATGGTCGCTTGATTCATGCCTTCCGGCTGTGGTCGCAGCGCCACTGTCTGCGTGTGCTGATGGAATCCATTCGTCTGCCAGGCAGTAGTTGGGCAGGGTCTCCGCTGCTGCCGCCCTTTGGGAAACCTCAAACAGACAGTCGAGCTGAAATAATCACACAAGCGGCAAGTTGCAATGGCGGGATTGACGTTTCGGGCGCCTTGCCTTAGCATCGGGAACCGTGTAAGCCCGCCGGGAATAACATAAGGTTATCCCCGTTCAGGGCTAAAAGCTAAAATCTCTCAGAATGTAGCTGCATCCGAGGACAGCGTTCCTGCGACCTTATGAAAGGACCATCATGCCGGAATACTCCATCAGCCCGACTGGTGAAAAGTTTGCCTTACCAGCCAAGGAAGATTACGCCGTCGAGTACAGGCGGCTCCAAAAGCTGGCAGCCGCCGCCCATGAGGACGGCAAAGAAGTTGTTGTAGTGATGGGCTTGGGTTTTGTGGGAGCAGTGATGGCTGCCATCGTGGCCGACACGGTCCACAAAAAAAAGGGCCATCCCACCAAATTCGTCATCGGCTGCCAGCGGCCCAGCACGCGCAGTTACTGGAAGACGCCCATGCTCAACCGTGGGGAGTCACCGGTAAAGGCCGAGGATCCCGAGGTGGACCCGATGATCACCCGTTGCGTGCTGGAAAAGAAGACGCTCACGGCCACGTATAATCCCGACTGCCTGGGCCTGGCAGATTGCGTCGTAGTGGACGTTCAGTGTGATTACTCCAAGCACCACCTGGGCACGATGAAAACCGGGGAGGCCGAGATGACAGCGCTTGAGGCCACGCTGAAGACGATCGGTGAGAAGATCCAACCCAAATGCCTCGTACTTATCGAGACAACAGTGGCTCCCGGCACCACGGAGTTCGTAGCCTGGCCGATCCTCAAAAAGGCGTTCCGAGCCCGCGGCATCAAGACAGAGCCAGTGCTTGCCCACAGCTTCGAGCGGGTCATGCCGGGCAAGGATTATGTCAGCAGCATCCGCGATTTCTGGCGGGTCTGCTCGGGGTGCAACAGTGAGGCAAGAAAGTGCGTGGTGAAGTTTCTGAATGAGGTGCTCAATGTCGAAAAGTTCCCGCTGACGGTGCTGGATCGGCCGATTGAGTCCGAGACCACCAAGATTATTGAGAATTCCTACCGCGCAACCATTCTGGCATTCCTGAACGAGTGGTCGATATTCGCCGAACGTAACGGCGTGGATCTCATCAAAGTCATCCAGGCCATCAAAACGAGGCCAACCCACAGCAACATCATCTTTCCCGGCCCTGGCATCGGCGGGTACTGT
>QHZP01000330.1:5735-8163 GCA_003224715.1 Acidobacteriota bacterium
AAGATGAGCACTGCGGCTATCGATATCAATGACACGCGCGGCTTACACGTGGCGGAACTCACGCGGGACGCGCTGCGCAACATGGGCAGGTATATCGCCGGTGCGCGCGTCCTCCTCGCCGGTGCAAGCTATCGCCAGGATGTCGGGGATACGCGTTACAGCGGCAGTGAGTTGGTGTTGCGCAAGCTGGCCGAGATGGGCGCAGAAATATCTGTGCATGATCCCTATGTCAGTCATTGGTACGAACTGGAGAGCCAAGATAGCTATCCCGCCCCGGGCCACTCGTGGGCCAGGTTCTTCCGTAATCAGCAGGACCTTGTCAATGTTCGCGTGCAAAAAGATCTGCCAGCGGCTCTCAAAGGCATAGAGGCCATGATCCTGGCAGTACGGCACGCGCCCTATCTGGAGTTGAAACCGGACGAGGTGGTCAAGTGGGCCGGCGGCCCCATCGCCGTGGTCGACTGCTTCGGTATTCTCGAAGATAAGGATATCAGCCGATACTTTGAGCTTGGATGCGAGGTAAAGGCCCTCGGTCGCGGCCACATCCAACGTATTAAGGAAAAGGTCCGCTCGTCAAGGGCCCAGAACTGAGTGGTACCGCCCATCTGGTGTGCCGGACAGGGCCGCAGGTCGCCAGTTCGAGTCGAGCCGGGCGCGCCCCTCTAAAAAGCCAGGCAACGTCGCACTTTTCATCTAACAGAAAAATTACGGTCGCGGCGGCTGAACTTCGCGCAGCCGCCGCTCGAGAAATCGGCGCTCGCTCTCATTGGTGGCGAGCGCCAGCGCCCGTGTGTAGCTTTTGGCCGCTTCCTCCGAGGATCCCACGCGGCGCAGCAGATCGGCGCGTGCAGCATGCAGCAGGTGATAGCCGTCGAGATCGCCGGCGGCCGCGAGGCCATCGATGAGCGCGAGAGCCGGCTGAGGGCCGTCCACCATCGCGACCGCCACGGCCCGGTTCAGCGACACAATGGGAGAGGGCTGCAGGCGTTCGAGAAGATCGTAAAGCCGGACGATCTGAGGCCAGTCCGTATCTGCGGCCCGGGTCGCCTGACAATGCAGGGCGGCGATCGCCGCCTGCGCGGCGAATGGACCAGGCTCGCCGCGAAAGGCCTCAGCGACCAGGGGCAGCGCCTCGGCGATCTGCTGTTGATCCCAGCGACGGCGATCCTGCTCTTCCAGGAGGACGAGATCGCCGGCTTCATCGAGACGGGCATGGCGCCGTGAATCGTGAAGCAGCATGAGGGCGACGAGAGCCGTCACTTCCGGCGGCGGCTGCGGCGCCATCAATATCCTCACCAGACGCCCCAGACGGATGGCCTCGGCGCAGAGGTCAGCCCTCACCAGCCGCGCGCCTCGAGTGGCCAGGTAACCTTCGTTGAAGACGAGATAGATCACCGTCAGGACAGCGTCCAGCCGCCCAGGCATATCGTTCGTGTCGGGCACCGTATACGGAATGCCCGCATCGCGAATCTTCCGTTTGGCGCGCACGAGCCGTTGTGCCATGGTCGTGGGAGGCACGAGAAACGCCCGCGCGATCTCGTCGGTTTCAAGGCCGCCCAACATGCGGAGCGTCAGGGCGACCTGTGCCTCGAGCGCCAGTGCCGGGTGGCAGCAGGTGAAGATTAGCCGCAGGCGATCATCCGGGATTTCGCTCGTGTCGTAATCCGGCTCCTCGAGGGTCGGGATCAACCCGGAGGCAGCGTACGATTCAACTTTTTCCTCGAACCGTGTCCGGCGCCGGATGCGGTCAAGGGCCTTATGCCGAGCCGTCTGGATGATCCAGGCGCGTGGGAAGTCAGGGACCCCGGAGCCTTTCCATTGGTCCACCGCAGCCGCAAAGGCTTCCTGAGCCGCCTCTTCGGCCACGTCGAAGTCCCCGAAGAGCCGAACCAGCGTGGCGACGATCCGGCCCCAGTCGGAGCGATAAACCGTGTCAATAGCGACGTTTGCATCCGCGAGCATGGCCCATTATAAATAATTTCCCGGTGGAGTGTCGATTCAATCAGTCGCCGTTCGATTTTAGAATAGGAGGTAGTTGAAAGTACCTGCCGTTGATTCAAGTTGACGAGCAGGGAACAAAGCTTAGCAAGACGGAGTTGCGAGATTCGCGGAGGGTATGTATAGTTCAGGCAAGAAATCAAGTCGAGCGCTGACTATCTGTCCGGCAACCGTCCACGGCGACCAACGTCCGGGTGCGCGACGGCAAACGGCTCGTGGCCGACGGTCCGTTCGTGGAGACGCACGAACAGCCTGGGGAGCTACTTCCTCAACGATCTCGACGACTCGCCCGGCATCCCGGTACGGAATCCAAGGGCGCGCGTATCGGCATCGAAATCCGGCCCGTGATGGAGGTCGCGGGCCTGCCGAAAGCGAGGGCATGAACACGTCAGCACCAAAGGCGATGCGGTCGAGTTCTTCATGACGAGGT
>QHZP01000330.1:8293-13129 GCA_003224715.1 Acidobacteriota bacterium
AGCGAGGCCGACCGGCAGCACATGCTTCAGGAGTCCGTGCAGCTCGCTCAACAGCTCTATGCGAGCGGGCAGTATCTGAGTGCTGCGCCTCTTCACCCGACGTCGGCGACGACCTGCGTTCGGCTTCGCGACGGTAAACGGCTTGTGACCGATGGTCCATTCGCGGAAACGCGGGAACAGATCGCCGGCTACTTCCTCATTAATGCCAAGGATCTCGACGAAGCGATCGGCATCGCTGCCCAGATCCCTGGAGCCCGCATCGGAACGGTCGAAATCCGGCCGGTGACGGAGGTTGCAGGCCTGCCGGGAGATTAGGGTCCGCAACGGGTGGACTCCGGACTACCTGACGCTTCGGCAACGGCCGGACTGAGTAATTTTTGATGATCGAGAGATTTCTCGACTCACCCCTGCCAAAGGCGAGATGATCTTGGCCCGGTATTTTTCGCAGCAAGAGAACTCATGCTACTAAGGAGGATTCATGCGCTACGTGGATGGTTATGTGGTGCCGGTACCCAAGAAGAGTCTGCAAGCTTACCGGCGCATCGCTCAGAAGGCGGGAAAAATCTGGCGGGAGTATGGCGCCCTCGAGTACCGGGAGTGCGCTGGCGACGAACTCGATGTAAAGTGGGCGGTTCCGTTCCCTCGAATGATCAAGCTCAAGCCCGGCGAGACGGTAGTATTCGCGTGGATCGTGTTCAAGTCCCGAGCACATCGGGACCGCGTCAATGCAAAGGTCATGAAAGACCCGCGGTTGGCCAAGATGGACCCGAAGTCGATGCCCTTCGACTCCAAGCGCATGGTCTACGGCGGATTCAAGGTCTTGGTCGACGCCTGAGCGCCGCTCGACCTCAAGCCTCACACTTCGCAGATGTCCGGTGCCGGCGCAGCATCTCTCAACTGCGAGATTGCAAGAGGTCAAAGCATCACCGAAACATCTAACTTCGCGCGGCGTGCTGGATTTGAGAGAGCATGGGAACTCCCGGTTCAATGGGTTCCAACCGCGCGTGAGCTCTTGCGGACCAGCGGCCCTGTGGTAAGATAGGCTTGTGGAACGAAACCCGAAGCAAATGCCAATTCGGCTTTGCTTTCCGACTCCAATCCACATCGAGGTCTGTTATGTCTACTGGATCCGCCCCTTCCGCCGTAGTAATCACCCCCAAAGCCCTGCTGGCGCACTGGCAGGGCCACCGCCGGTTGACGCGGCGCGTGATCGAAGCCTTCCCGGAGGATCAGCTCTTCAGTTTCTCCGTGGGCGCCATGCGCCCCTTCGGTGGTCTGGCCATGGAGATGATCAGCATGGCCGCGCCGATGGTCCGGGGCATCGTCACGGGAGAGTGGGACCAGTCGGTAACTCGCGAAGCCCGGCCCAAGCAGGAAGTCCTCCGGCTTTGGGACGAGAGCACGCAACAGATCGACACTCTCTGGCCGCAGATCCCGCCGGAGCGCTTCCAGGAGACCATGACGGCCTTCGGCCAGTATAAGGGAGTCGTCTGCGATATGCTCCTCTACGTCATTGACAACGAAATCCATCACCGCGGGCAGGGCTACGTATACCTGCGGGCCCTGGGCATCGAGCCGCCTCCGTTCTACGAACGTCACTGACCGCTCCCGCGGGCGCAGCACACGGGCTCATTCGGTGCAGTCCTCTCTAGTAACGCCCGACGACCACGCCTTCCCACAAGCGGAATAGATCTGGCTAAATCATTAATACACTTGGTACGCCCGGCAGGATTCGAACCTGCGACCCCCTGCTTAGAAGGCAGGTGCTCTATCCGCCTGAGCTACGGGCGCTCCAGTACTGGGTGGAACGGGAAAGCGGATACCGAAGATTGGATCCTCCTCCGACTGAAACCCAAGATCCATAGGTGAGGTCCCCATCCCGTGCACCTTTGGCGAGAATACGATAGCACAAGGACCTTGACATCAGAAAGGGGAATTCAGACGCTCCGCTGATTGATTATCGGAAAAACTTGCTGTCCCTGATCGCGATACGGGACAAGCGGTCCAGCCAGACTCTTCCCTGCTCGACTGTCGTGGAAGTGGCACCAATAAAGAGCGCATCACTTCACCTATGTTATAGTAGGAGCGGGATTGATACGAGAGCGGGGCGCAGGCGGCGCAGCGATCATGCCGAAAATTACAATCTTGCCAGATACAGTCAGCGGTGAGATCGAATCAGGCACTAATTTATTGAAAGGGGCAGAAATACTGGGGATCGAACTGCTTCACTCCTGTGGCGGCCTGGCGGCTTGCACCACCTGCCGAATCATTGTCAAAGAAGGGCATGAAAATCTATCTCCCATTAAGCTGGCGGAAGAAGAGGTGTTGGCTGAAACTGGAATCCTTCACTCTCATCGACTCGCCTGCCAGGCAAGAGTCTTTGGTGACGTCATTTTCGAAAGGCCTGTTTGGCCCCCGGGACCGCATTCAGGTCTGACGGGAGATTAAACCGTGGACAAAACCAGAGAAACACTGGAAGTGGATGTGCTCTTCGTGGGAGCAGGCCCCGCCAGCTTGAGCGGTGCCTTACATCTGCGGAATCTAATCGAAGCTCATAATAAACAGGCGGCAAGCCAGGGTAAGAGACTCGATTCGGTCAGCATTGCAGTGATCGAAAAGGGGAGAGAAATTGGGGCGCATATCCTCTCAGGGGCGATTTTGGATCCTATCGCCTTACAGGAACTGATTCCCAACTTTGCTGAACTGGGGGCCCCACTCGCCAGCCCGGTCACGCAGGACTCCCTCTATTATTTGACACCTTATAATAAGATCCCTTTCCCCTGGATTCCTCCTCCACTCCATAACCACGGGAATTACATTATTTCTCTGAATCGCTTTGTAAAATGGATGGGAGAACTGGTCGAAGCCAAAGACGTTGATCTCTTCCCTGGATTTGCCGGAACTGAATTGCTTTTCGAAGGCGAGCAGCTTATCGGCATCCGAACCGGCGATAAGGGTATAGACAAGCAAGGCAGGAAAAAAGACTCTTACGAACCCGGGGTTGATATCGTGGCCAAGGCGGTTGTCTTTGGCGAGGGGGTACGAGGTTCGTTGACCAAACAACTCATTCGCCGATTAGATTTGGATCGAGGCAAAAATCCGGCGGTCTACGCTCTCGGGGTTAAGGAAGTTTGGGAACTGCCAAATGCTTCAGAAAAGAAAGGGCAAGTGATTCACACTCTGGGTTATCCACTCAAGCCGGAAAACTACGGTGGGGGCTTCATTTACGACACGGGAAACATGCTCTCCTTGGGCCTGGTGGTTGGCCTGGATTACAAAGATCCCTTCTTGGATCCTCATCAGGAATTCCAGCGATTTAAAACTCACCCATTTGTTGCCTCCCTTTTACAAGGTGCCAGGATAGCCCATTATGGGGCCAAGGCAATTCCCGAGGGCGGTTATTATTCAATGCCCAAGAGCTATTTCAATGGGGGCCTCATTATCGGTGACAGCGCCGGGCTCCTGAATTCTCAGAGGCTGAAAGGAATCCATCTGGCCATGAAATCCGGAATGCTTGCTGCAGAAACGCTCTTCCAAGCCTTATTGAAAGAAGATTTTTCGGAGTCGACTCTCAGCTTATATGAATCCCGTCTGCACACAAGCTGGGCAGAAAAGGAATTGTACAAAGTCAGGAATTTTCATCAGGGATTTGACGGCGGTCTATTTCGGGGGCTCATCCAGGCCGGATTGCAGATGATGACAGGTGGCAGAGGCTGGAAGGAACGTTTATGGAATTCGCCAGGACACACCCGCATGAAAAGGATCGAGGACTACTATGGTGAACGGGCCGAGCCTCCCGCTCCCCTTAGCGCTGACGGCCAGCGGACTTTTACTAAAGTGAACAACGTTTACTTCTCTGGCACGAAGCACGAGGAGGATCAGCCGGCTCATCTATTGATCGCTGATCTCGATGTCTGTCATCACCGCTGTCGAGAGGAGTTCGGAAATCCTTGCCAGCGCTTCTGCCCTGCCAACGTCTACGAAATCGTAGACGATGAAGCGGGTAGAGGGAAACACCTCCAGCTCAATCCTTCCAACTGCGTTCATTGCAAAACCTGCGACATCATGGACCCGTACGAGATTATCACCTGGGTCCCTCCCGAGGGGGGCGGGGGGCCCAATTACGTGAATCTTTAATGGCTTAAATTATTTTGTTGCTATTCAGAGATTTGCCGATATACTTACTGTCCTGGGTTGCATCTGCGTAGTAAATCCTCTCTAGTCTTCCGACCTTGAAAGTTTTTCTCCGCTGAATAGGCCAACCGAGTGAATCAGGTTTCTGCCTGACCTGCCCTAGCGCAGGTATGAACTCAATCACTGTTTGGCGGCGATCCTCGTACAGAAAACTATACGAAACACCCAAGATTTCAATCGGGGAATCTAACTGATTCCCCAAAATGGAGAAATTATGCCTTTTACAAAATTGGGGCTCAGATCTGAATTAATGCGCGCTGTCAATGCATCGGATTATGTTCGCCCCACTCTTATTCAATGCGAGGCCATTCCGGTTATCCTGGAAGGCAATGATCTGATCGGAACCGCCCAGACTGGAACGGGTAAGACGGCCGCTTTCGTTTTGCCCTTGCTGCAGCAACTCAACCGGACTACGGGTAAAATACGAGCTTTGATACTCACGCCGACTCGGGAGCTCGCCCACCAGGTGGAACTGGCTGTGCGCAAATACGGCCGTTTTCTCAATTTACGCTCCACCGCCATTTACGGGGGCATCTCCCAGAGGCCCCAGGAGGAAGCTTTGCGCAAAGGAGTCGATCTGGTCGTCGCCACTCCCGGCCGTTTGCTCGACCTGCTTCAGCAACGTGTGCTTGATCTTTCTTC
>QHZP01000331.1 GCA_003224715.1 Acidobacteriota bacterium
ATCATCATAGGGTTCGGTCAGCAGTGCCCGCCGCGCCGGAATCATGGGGATCCCCATCCCGGCACAGGTGCGTTTGACAATCTGTTCCGAGCAGCGCATTTTCAGCGGTCGCAGAAATTCGCCATCGGGAATAATCTCCAGGTTGTCGCGTGTTCCGGAGACCCCGATCATCCTTTCGACATAAGAGTAATAGGGCGCGAGCTCTTGATAGGTCAACGGCCAGTCTTCTTCGATACCTTCGAGACTCCTCTCCCGGAAGTCTCTTTCAGCGAAACGCAAGCAAGTGCCATTCCAGTGAATGCTGCGGCCTCCGACGGCTCGAATCCGGTCGACAAAAATGTCGTCGCAGTCCTGGTACTGGATAGCTTTTGTAAGCTCGCGCGGATAGGCGGCATTGGGCTGCAAACCTTCCTTCAATCCGCGATAAGGAAGCTCGTAAGGCCAGGCGTGAGGATGAAAGTCATTGGGGCTCATCACTCGTCCCGCCTCTAGCAGGGCTACTTTAGCCCCAGCCTCGGCCAGTTCTTTGGACAGAATTCCGCCGGCCGGCCCTGAACCAATCACGCAAACGTCGAACACGCAACCCCCGTTCTAAATTGACATTCTCCACCAAAACACAACGCGGGTTTTGCCGCAACCAAAAAAACACCGCGGAGACGCGGAGACGCGGAGACGCGGAGACGCGGAGACGCGGAGACGCGGAGACGCAGAGAGAAAACTCTTAGAACGCAGATCCACGCGGAATGGACGCAGATATTGGTTCTTAGCACCCCAACTATCATGAATGTTCTCGGGCACAAGATCCTCAACATAGGTTCAGAAGTTCCAATTGGAATGACAAGAGGCTGAAGTTCTGATCATTGAACAATGCGAGTCGGAATGTGTCAAGGGAAGTGAGATAGGTTCGCCGGGACGCCATGTTCTGGCTTGGCCAATCGAACGATCCGCGCGCCCTGGCCTTGTTTGAAGAAGTGTTGGCACATTGAGAAGGATGAGTCATTGGTGCTGCGCTCCGTCTCAGCGTCTCTGCGGTGAAAAAATGTGTAGGCGAAAAGAAAATGCATCCGCTTCCCTTTATTTCGCGTATCTAAAGGACAATATGGAAACTTTACTTCAAGACATCCGTTACCGCGGTCGAGTGCTGGAAAGGTGCCAGGTGTGAGGTGTCAACGGCGCGATTTTTTCTCTTTTTTCCCGACTAACCGTTTCGTTCTGCGTCTAAGTTTAAATAGAACAGACGCGAGATAACCATATCTCGACTGTCGATAGGTTCTCGTCTGTTGTAACTTTTTCTACCAAATAGTCACCTACTGGAAGTAGAGAAGCCGAAGAACCCCTCGAGACGCGGCAAGGAATTCTGTTTCTCTCATTGCTGACCGCCCGAAAGCAATCTCTGAGTCTCAATCGTGGGTCAAGAGCTCCACCCTGATGATTGTTGACGAGCCAAGGGAGGTCACAATGACAGCTCACAAATCACATTTCCCTAAGATTTGGTCGATTGTATTGGGAGTTCTCTTTCTGGTTTTCCATCCCGATCGTGCAGTCGGTGACGAAGTTCGCTGGACGCAAAGCATTGATGTGGGGACCAAATATCATGAAGAGGGAAAGTACAGCCAAGCTGAAAAGGCCTACTTGAGCGCGCTGAGAGAGGCAGAGCGTTTCCCGGAGCAAGACCCTCGGCTTTCCCTGAGCCTGAACAATTTAGGCTTTCTCCACTATGATCAAGGGCGATATGACGAAGCTGAGCCGCTCTACCTCCGCGCCTTGAACCTCAGGGAACGATTCCTTGGGGCACAACATCCCGATCTCGCCTCCACCCTGAACAATCTGGGAGAACTCTACCGCGCCCAGGCTCGCCACACAAAGGCCGAGCCCTTTTATTTACGGGCGCTGGCGATTCGGGAGAAAGTCTACGGACCGGTACATGCCGAGGTGGCCACCGTAGTGAACAACTTGGCGGCTCTGCGATACGAGCAAGGAAACTATGGTCAGGCTGAACTGCTTCTGAAGCGGGCCTTGAGTATGCGCGAGACCCTCCTGATGCAGGAGCATCCGGATGTGGCACGCACCCTGAACAACCTGGCGGAGGTCTACCGTGTTCAGGGACGTTACCGGGAGGCCGGGCCAATCTACCGACGAGCGCTCACTGTCCTCGAAAAAACGCTTGGTCCAGATCACCCAGACACGGCTGCCGTCCTCAACAATCTCGGCAGTCTTTGTGTAAATCAGGGGCGATACAAAGAGGCAGAGCGGTTTTGCCAACGGGCCCTGGCTGTGCTTGAAAAGGCCCTCGGTGCAAAACATCCCGCGGTGGCCACAGGCTTGAACAATCTGGCGACGCTCCACTACAAGCAGGGTCATTACGGGGAAGCCAAGCGTCTGAACCAACGAGCCCTGGCTATCCGAGAAAGCGTTCTCGGACGGGAGCATCCGGAGGTGGCTTCGAGCCTTAACAACCTGGCGATCCTTTGTCGCCTGGAAAAGCGATATGCAGAGTCTGAGGCCCTTTACCGGCAAGCCCTGGCTATCTGGGAGAAAGTGCTGGGCCCGGAGCATCCAGAAGTGGCTGCGGGCCTCAACAATCTGGCAGAGTCCTGCTACGAGCAAGGCCGCTACCCGGAAGCGGAGTCTTTGTTGCAACGAGCCCTGGCCATTAAGGAGAAAGTCTTTGGCTCGGACCACCCCGACGTGGCTGAAACACTGAAGGCTTATGCCCAGGTGCTGCGCAAGATGAAACAAAAGGCCAACGCGATCACTTTAGAGGCAAGGGCTAAGGCCATCTATGGCCGTTGTGGCCTGGCTTGCCAAACTCAACAAACGGTTGATGTCCACGCCTTAAGACCCCTTGGAAAATAGTGTGCTTCTGGTCTGGAATATCTAACCAGATTTGAGTGCAGACGGTTTTGGCAATTCTCCGAAGAACAGTTCCCTGTCAGAACCTATGTGAGAGGCTGAGCGCGCTGTTGGTCATCCGTTCCAGGAAATCTGCGTTTCTTCATCGGCGTCCCAGTTTTGTCTCTGGGTCTTTGTGGTTTTTCCTTTTGGTTGTTGTGACAGGCCACATTAAAGTCCTGGCGGTTTTTTCTTTGTGTGCTCTGCGTTGCGGTCCAACTTTTGGTTGAGCGCACTCGTCAAGTGTCCGATTTCGGTACGATGTCGTCCCACAAACGGACACTTCAAGACGTTTCTCGCTTCCGCCACTCTCTTAAATGGAATTATCAAAGCAGTTAAGCCATAATCAGTCCTGGCAGCGTGATTGCTGATAGCCAAGCGGGACAATCGATCTGACAAGGGGAAGGTATGGATGTAGCTCGCAGAACTCGCACCAGAGCTTGGAGAATACCGTTCGGTCGTTAAATGTCCGCCGTCCGCCGTCCGCTGTAAGACGCTTCGTCGATGAACAGAAAACAAGAATGCGAAGCAATTTCGAAAGCCTCAGAGTTTACCAACTGGCGGAGCAGCTAGCCGATGAGGTATGGAAAATCGTTACTTCATGGAACAAATTCGCAGGGGACACGATCGGAAGACAAATCATGCGTGCAGTGGATAGCATTGGCGCCAATATTGCGGAAGGAACAGGTCGAGGCAGCTTCCAAGATAATCGGCGGTTTGTCCGAACGGCACGCGGCTCCCTGTATGAAACCCAGCATTGGCTTCGCCAAGCTTACCGCAGAAATCTCCTAGAGGCAGCGCAGGTTGAAAAGATCAAACCGCTCGTGAACGAGTTGCTGCCCAAGCTAAATGCATACCTGCAATCGATTGGAAGACGTCCCGAAGATGATTCGAAAGACGGCTGACTGCGGACAGCGGACAACGGACGAAGGATCGGACCACCGACAACCCGACCACGGACCACTGACAACGGACCACTGACAACGGACCACTGACCACGGACCACTTCCCACTGACGCAGAATGGAAAGGACAAATGTCATGAACCGAGATGACCATCCCCTCATTCGCATGGACAATGTCACCAAGGTGTTCTTTACCGAGGAAGTGGAGACGCATGCTCTGTCGGGGATTCACCTGGAGATCAAGAACGGAGAGTATGTTTCCATTGCCGGCCCGTCGGGCTGCGGGAAATCCACACTGCTTTCAATTCTTGGCCTCCTCGACTCTCCCACCGAGGGCAGCTACTGGTTGGATAGCAAGCCAGTAGAGGGGTTGAAGATGTCGGAGCGGGCCCGCTACCGCAACCGCGGCATTGGATTTATCTTCCAGAGCTTTAACCTGATCGGGGATCTGACGGTCTATGAGAATGTCGAGCTCCCCTTGACTTATCGAGGCATGAGAGCGGCCGAACGCAAACAGCGCGTAAACGAAGCATTGGAAAAAGTGGGGATGGCCCATCGGGCTAAGCACCTGCCGAGCCAGCTTTCGGGCGGCCAGCAGCAGCGGGTGGCGGTGGCGCGGGCGGTAGTAGGCCAGCCGTTGATCCTGCTGGCCGACGAACCGACGGGAAACCTGGATTCCCGCAATAGCGAAGCGGTCATGGACCTTTTGAGCGACCTTCACAAGGGCGGCGCCACCATCTGCATGGTAACCCATGACTCGCGTTACTGCCGGCATGCCGATCGCACCATCCATCTTTTTGATGGGCGAGTAGTGGAAGAAAGTGTGGAAGTTGGCTGATTACGAATTACTGAAGCGGGGATTCGGGGTTCGTGATTCGTGATAAGGAAGGAACTGATATGAGCGAGTCCACTTCGCAGAAACCGATCTGAGATTACAGGAGCTACACGTCTGGCAGAAGGCAATGGAACGGGCCAAACGAATTTATCTCCTCACCGGTGGGTTCCCTCCCGCGGATAAGTTTGGATGGTGGCTGGTGGTCTGGCCCTGACTCGTTTCTTGTCCAGTTTGCTATATGAGGTGCGGCCTACGGACCCGCTGAGTTTTCTGCTTGCTTCGCTGCTCCTGACGACGGTGGCCGCAGCCGCTAGCTACATCCCGGCCCGCCGGGCGACCAAGGTGGATCCGATGATCGCGCTCAGATACGAGTGACCAGTGGGGCTTCGCTGGTGGCTGGTGCAGGAGGTGTGGGGTCAGTGAGGAAGGTACGGCGATCATTCTGGTCCGCGGTAATGGCGCGAGAACGGTAGGTGGGAAGATTCAGTGACTTGCTGCCAGTCACTGGCTACGGTGATGATCACTGGTTCTAACTGGC
>QHZP01000332.1 GCA_003224715.1 Acidobacteriota bacterium
CTAAGGAAGGAGTCGATCGGTTTCTGGAGGTCGTAAAACCAGCCTATGCTCGATCCGGGGCCGCAGAGGCACTCGTGGTTCATCGCCCGCCGGGCGGCCATACGTTCTCTTTAGAGGCCTTTGCAGCGATGAAGGCTTTTTTTGACAAATATCTCAAAGCGCGGTGAAGACTTGATATCCCGGAGAAACGCAATGCCAGGGTACTCGACAGTACCGTTCTGTAGGTCCCCCCTTGCCGACTTTGCCGACGGGGGCTTCTGGAGTTTGGACAATTTGGGAAGCAATTCCCGTGGGTCGACCCTCACCCGGTCCGCCGTCCGGCGGACCACCCTCTCCCCAAGGGCGAGGGAGAGATCCACGGATTAGAGCGGGGGATTTCAAAGTTACAAACAGGCGTTTCATGACACACTAACAACAACCTGGCATGAAACGTCAGTTTGGGCCATAACCTCCACTTATTGTTCTCCCTCTCCTGGTGGGCCTTGTGGGAGAGGGTGGCGCGAAGCGACGCGTGAGGGTCAACCGCGTTTTTCGGCGCCGCAAATGTCCCGTCGTGAAGTCTCCCTTGCCAAGGGGGGACTTGAGTGGGGTGGTTCAAAATCAAAACGAGAACAAAACTCTCGTAACGTCCTACATAACAGGTTAATGAAACTAAAATCTCCATTTCACAGCGGGCCCTTGGTGTTGTCTCTTCTGACTATTGCCTGCCAACAGGCTCCCCAGGCTCCTCCCAGAGGAGAGAAGGCTCCAGCTCCAACGACAGTGAAATATGGAGTCACCGTCCAGCCCGGTCCCATGGACTCGCTGCTGCTGAAAGATTACGCTCCCATCTCGTCCTTGGTGGTGGCTGAAACGCAGATTACCAAAGCGCGCTATCCTGTAATTGACGTTCATGCGCATGTGGATGCCAACACGCCGGCGGAGGTGGCAGAGTGGGTACGGACGATGGACGAAGTCGGCATCGAGCTAACCGTTATCCTCAGCGACGCCACCGGCGCCGAATTCGACCGCTTGGTCGATCTCTACCTGAAGCTCTACCCGAACCGCTTCCAATTGTTTTGTGGATTGGATACCAGCGATATTGATAATAAGGACTACTCGGAACGGGCCGTGCGCGAGTTGGTTCGTTGCTACCAGAAGGGGGCCCGTGGCGTGGGAGAGCTCTCCGATAAAGGGTGGGGACTGGGAGGCACGGCCGAGGCGCATCTCCCGCGCCAGCAGCGGCTGCACCCTGACGATCCCAGATTGGACCCTTTCTAGAAATGTGCCGAGCTGAAATTGCCGGTCAACCTGCATATCGCGGACCACCCCTCATGCTGGCAACCCTTAGGACCTCATCAGGAACGAACGCCCGATTTTCAAGGCTTCAATCTCTACGGCAAAGATGTTCCATCGTATGCCGACCTGCTGGCCGCTCGCGATCGCATGGTAGCTCGCCATCCGAAAACGGTGGTCATCGCCTGTCATCTCAGCAACCAGGGCAACGACCTGGCGGCACTGGGCAAGGTTCTCGACTATAGTCCTAACCTCTACCTCGATATATCGGCGCGTGATTATGAACTGGGCCGGCAGCCAAAAGGTGCTGCAAAATTCTTATTACGCTACAGGGAACGCCTTCTGTTCGGCACCGACATGGGTCGAGAAAAAAACATGTATCAGGGCTGGTGGCGTTTGTTGCAAAGTGGCGATGAGTTCATTCCGGGCCGTATCTGGTGGCGTTATTACGGACTGGAGCTTGCGGGGCCCATTCTAGAAAGTCTCTATCGTGCCAATGCCAAACGGATTCTCAACTGGAAAACCGGGTAGGTTGGTGCTCGTTTGGTTGGAGTAGGGTTGGTTCCAGTAGCATCTAGAGACACTGGCGATCTCTCCAGTTTCTTGCTCATGCTCTTACTCGTGCTCGATTGAAACTTCGAATCGAATGGGAGGCTTCGGAATCTTATTGATGGAGAGACGCTCGGGACAACTTTCTTCTCCTTTGTACTGAATACTGCCTTTCGCCCTTACGCTGGCGTATTTACCTGAGTCCGATTCGCCCGATGTAATTGGGCGCCACGCTCATTTTTCATTAGCCCCGTGCTTCAGTGCGGGGTGGGCAGGTTTCCGCACAACTTTGCTATCCGGGTTCGCCGCGCCCAGCGGCCGATGGGCGCGGCGAACCCGGATGAAGAGAAGACAAGAATATGACGATAACCCCCGCGCTGAAGCACGGGGCTAATGAAAAATAACAGGTCTTCGAGGGCCATCTGGTATACACCTAAATACGTCACGCGTGTATTTACCAAGACAACGAGAGTAAAATTTTGCTTTCGTTCCAAAGTGACACCTAGAGAGCGCAACATGGACCAGAAACAAATCCTGGAACTGTACGAATATAACCGGTGGGCAAATGCCAGGATCCTCGATGCTGCCGCCAAGCTGACCGCAGACGAGTTCACCAAAGATCTTCGCAACAGTTTTGCCTCTATCCGAGACACCCTCGCGCACATAATGTCAGCCGAGTGGATCTGGCTTATGCGCTGGAAAGGAATTTCCCCGAAGCAGATGCTGGCGCCATCGGACTTTCCATCGATCCTCCTTCTGAGGAGGCGTTGGGCTGAAGTGGAGCAGGAGCAAGCGGAGTTTGTCGCGAGTGTAACTGAGGAATCTCTTGAAGCGACGATCAGCTATATTAATACGAGAGGCGTCCGCTGGGCTTATCCTCTGGGACAGATGATGCAACACGTGGTCAACCATTCCACCTACCACCGAGGTCAGGTGATAACAATGCTCCGGCAACTGGGCGCCGAGCCCGTGGCTACGGATTTGCTCCTTTTCCAGGATGCGAAATCCGGACTGGCGGTCTAGCGCATTTCCAAGCCCCGCTAGGGGCGAAATATGGGTAGCCCAGGGTGGAGCGCCAGCGGAACCCTGGGTTTGCTGCCCCATTGCCCGTCTTCTCCTTCTACCTGCGTCGGCGGGGAGAGGGCTCTGGAGATTGGACGTTTCATTGCCGCGTAGTGGCATCTGAGGGTAGGCCGGCCTTTCAAGGCCGGTCTCGGCAACCCAACCCCATACCCCGTCGCGGAGCGACGGATGAGATGGCAAACCTCAACGGGGTGCGAGATTCAAGCGCCGCTGACGCGGCGCGGCTTCCCGACGGGGGCACCAAGCTACCGGCCTTGAAAGGCCGGCCTACTGTCAAGCGCCGCGATGCGGCGGCGAAACCCGCGTTTCGGTGCTCAGCAAATCTCACCGCTCGGCAAACCGGGTGTTTGATGGTCGGAACTTCGTAACTGCAGGAATCTCAATACACGTCGTGGTCTGGGCCAGACCCAAAATGTCCAAACTTCAGTCTCCCCGCCTCAGCGGGGAGAGCATGGGAGCCTTGAGAAGGCTCCCTGGTGAGGGGTGTGAGTCGAGAAAACGAACCAAAATTCCCGTTTCACCGCGCAGTTGCATCATCGTTCCGGTAAACGATGATGCTGCCCCCGCCGATGCCAAGTGAGACTAAGGGCCTGCGGCAGCGCAGACCGCAGTCACCCAGGCCGGCCAAGCGTTATTCGGGTCGGTGTTTTGCGCGAACACATCCCAACTGCGGTCATTGAGAGGGTACGAGTGAACGAGCTTTACGAAAACAGAGTGCCCGAGGGCGAAGCCACCGCCGAGCACGTTCTTTCCCGCCGAGCAAGTCACATTGACGTTGCCAGCACTGGAGGCCGGGAGCATTACCTGGTTGCTCACGATCTGGTAGCCCGGGAGCAGGCCTGGGGAAGCGCAGACCGCACTCGCTTGGACTTGCAGGGCGTTATTTGGATCGGTGTTTTGCGCAGCCACATTCCACATGCGGTCACTGAGATTGCCGAGGCCGTCGGAAGGTTCCGAGGAAATGACGTTTATGAAGTCAGGGGTCTCGATGTTGAAGCCACCGCCGAGTACCTTGTTTCCGGTCGAGCACGCGACATTGACGGTGGCACTGCTCGAGGCTGGGACAAAGACCTGGTTGGTCACGATCTCGTAGCCCGGGAGCAGGCTTCGGGAAGCGCAGACCGCAATCGCTGTAACCTGCCGGGTGTTAGTCGGATCGGTGTTTTGCGCAAACACATTCCAGCTATGGTCACTGAAATTGCTGAAGCCGTCGGAAGGTTCCGAGGAAAAGACCTTGATGAAAGCAGGGGTCTCGATGCTGAGGCCACCGCCGAGCACCTTGTTTCCGGTCGAGCACGTGACATTGACGTTGCCAGCGCTGGAGGGCGGGAGAAGGACGCGGTTGCTCACGATCTCGTAGCCTGTCGCGCCAAATCGTATCTTAGCTACGAACCCGTCTACGGAACCGCCGTATCGGGTCTGGAAGGCTCCCGGGGTGGCCGGAAAGTTGTTCGAGCGCGTATCGCCCGTTACGTAGGCGTTGCCGAGGGAGTCCAGCGCGATGCCGCCCGCGACGACGCCGCGACTGATGTTGTCGATGTCGTCATCCTTTCTCCCACCTAGGTAAGTCGAGTAGACCAGGGCGGAGCCGGTGGGGTTAAGCTTCGTCACGAAAGCGTCGCCGCCGCCGCCGGAGGAGGTCTGGAAGGCCCCCGGGGTGGTCGGGAAATTGGTCGACCCGGTTGCACCGGTCACGTAGGCGTTGCCGAAGGTGTCCACGGCGATGCCGCGGCCCTCCTCAAACTGGCTCCCACCCAGGCGAGTGGAGTAGATGAGGGCGGAGCCGGTGGGATTGAGCTTCGTCACGAAGGCGTCGAGGCCGCCGAAAGCAGTCTGGAAGGCCCCCGGGGTGGTCGGGAAGTTGGTCGAGGTGGTTGCGCCAGTTACGTAGGCGTTGCCGAGGGTGTCCAGCCCGATGCCTAAGGCAAAGTCAAAGTCGTTCCCGCCGAGGTAGGTGGAGTAGACGAGGGCGGTGCCAAAGGGGTTGAGCTTCGTCACGAACGCGTCGGGGCCGCCCGGGTGGACGGCGGTCTGGAAGGCCCCCGGGGTGGTCGGGAAGTTGGTCGACGCCCAGGTAAAGCCTGTCACGTAGGCGCTGCCGAGGTAGTCCACCGCGATGCCGCGGCCCACATCTTCATCGTTCCCACCGAGGTAAGTGGAGTAGCCGATGGTGGTGCCGGTGCGGTAAAGCATCGTCACGAACGCGTCGTTTTGGCCGCCGCCGAAGGCGGTCCGGAAGGCCCCCAGGGTGGTCGGGAAATTGGTCGACCTGGTTGAGCCTGTCACGTAGGCGTCGCCGAGGGTGTTCAGCGCGATGCCGAGGGCCCTGTCAGAGCTGTTCCCGCCGAGGTAGGTGGAATAGACGAGGGCGGAGCCGGTGGGGTTAAGCTTCGTCACGAAAGCGTCATCGCCGCCGCCCGAGGCGGTCTGCCAGGCCCCCGAGGTGGTCGGGAAGTTGGCCGAGCGGGCCTCGCCCGTCACGTAGGCGTTGCCGAGGGAGTCCACCGCGATGCCATAGCCGCCGTCGAGCCCGCCCCCGCCGAGGTAGGTGGAGTAGACGAGCACAGGGTCGATGATCAGGGGCCGGCTCGAGTCGTACGCCCCAAGCGTGAATCCGACTTCGTTGCCACCGCTCAGTTCATATCGTCCCTCTATGGGGTCCCGGTTGCCGTCAGCTTCCTGGTAGGCGACCGGACTGGCCATTAGCAGTTCACTGCCATTCGCCTCCAGGACGAGGTTGCCCGACGCATCGGTGGAAAGTTTGTCGACACCCTCAAAGCGCAGCCGAATCGTCTGCGGGTCGGCACCGGGCGCGACCACAAAGTCGTGCTCTACTTGACGCTGGTTGCCGTAGTAAACCACGTCCACTCCAGGATAGACGTCCCGATAGCGAACCTTCGCATACGTAGGCACATTCGTGCGCCACCGCTTCGGGTCGTTCCCGATGAAGTAGTTGGCTTTGCCCGGCAGCTCGT
>QHZP01000333.1:0-5153 GCA_003224715.1 Acidobacteriota bacterium
ACTTCATAAGCTGAGATGGCAAGGATAGGCCGGAGACGTTTGCCTCCGGCAAAAACGCTGTAACGCATCGATTCGTGGATGACCCGGGGTTCTTCTTCTGGCTTCGGCAACAAGCGGTCCAGGGTTTGGTCCACTTGAGCTCTTTTTTCTTCCAGGTAAGATTTCAAACGAGATGAATCCATAAACAAGTTGTTACGGCCTTACTAAGCAGCGAAAATCCAGGCTCGAAGCCGCAAGGTTCTCGCTCACCGCGTTACAGTCACCCGTCTCCTTCAAGCTGTGGAAAAAATTCAAATCCGCCTGGGATGGGAGGGCGAGGCTCCCGCCGAGTCTCATTGGTCAATAGATTTCGAGAATGGCGGCTCGCCAGGAGGCTCGCCCTTCCAATTCTCGCGTTCGTCAGTCATTGAAAATAAAGCCGGCAGCCAAAGCTTGGAATGGGCTCGAAAAGGTGTAATATTCAAGCGGCGTGACGTGTCAGCCAATGCTCTATACAACAGCCACTTAGCCAAAAGTATACTCTATCTTTCAGAGAAGAAGAAGGAGGAATCTTGAACCCCTCAGACATTCTAATTCGCAAGGCACAAAGAGGTGATGGAGAAGTATTGCTCTCTTTGGTCGATGCCTTAGCCGACTACGAGAAGCTCCCCAGGCCAGATGCATCGGCTCGTGAGCGATTGCTGCAGGATACCTTTGGCGAACGCCAGCGGATTGAAGTGTTCTTAGCCGAATTGGCAGGAAAACCGGTGGGTTACGCTATTATTTTTGAAACCTATTCTTCTTTCCTGGCCTTACCTTCCCTCTATCTGGAAGATATTTTTGTTTTAAGTGACTACCGCGGCAGACAAGTCGGCTACCAGCTGTTTTTGCACTGCATCGAAGAGGCTCACCGCAGGGGATGTGGTCGAATGGAGTGGGCTGTGTTGGACTGGAATCAACCAGCCATCGACTTTTACGAGCGTTTCGGAGCGAGACAGCTAAAGGAATGGCTTTATTATCGTCTATTGCGAAACGATATGGAGCGCATTATTGAAACGAGAATTAGGCAGTGAAATTGCATGTCGCAGGAGCCATGAGTTTTGCAAAATCTGAGAGAGGCGCATGTTAATTCAAAAGGATCTGCCGCAATCGTGAGGACTCCTTGGATCATAGCGGCGGCCGGTCGGCGAGATGAAGCATCAAGCGAAAGAATTTTCCTAAATACAATTTTGGCTGTGGTTGGAAAAAATTGTAATGACCAAGGTCGGTTGATTTGGCCGCAAGAGGCTAACCTTCACACCGGACTCTTCTCCCCCGATGCCAATGCCGACAGGTGAGGGGTATGGCTTGACCTTGGAATCGGGTGCATATATGAAATTGATCAGTGAGGTTAAAAAGCAAGGCATGATGAAACTGTTGATAGACAAAACCAAGGGATACGTGTACGACTTTCAGCGGTCACCCAGGAGAATTTCTTTGAAAATCCGGTTCAAAGTGAGTGGTCGCGATGAAAACGGGTTCCCTTTCGAGAACCAGGCAGAAACGGTCGATATCAGTTCGGGAGGAGGCTGCCTGGTCTTTAACAAGGATGTCAGAAAAGGTGAGAATTTGATACTGTGGGGCCCCAACGGATCTTCATTTTTGGTCACTGTCCGCTGGTTCAAATATGACGTCTACAGCGACCTTCGCTACGTGGGATTTAAGCTGATAGAACCAGCCCGAGGCTGGGTCGTTAACTATGATCTCAGTTGAAATTTGATCTCCGTGCCGCCAGAACTGGAAGGCTGGCCCCTTTAGTTCTGCCGTTAGAACGAGAAAGTCAGACAGGAGCAAAACCCCTTGCAAAACCTTACCATTGACTCAGCCGAAAAATCCGGTTTCTCCTAATCCTTCTTATGAATCTGCATAGCCAGATAATTTTCGTATCCAGCCTCTTTGATGATGTAAAGCTGACCTTCAATCCAATCGATGTGTTCTTCCTCTTCCACTAAGATATGTTCCAGCAATTCACGGCTGGCATGATCTAGCTCTTCCAGGCAAACTTTGATGGCGGGTTTGAGCTCCTTTACCGCCTCCTCCTCTAAGACCAGATCACTTTCCAACTGCTTTTTAACATTGGCTCCGACATTGATCTTGTCGTACTTCGTCATGTTGGGAGTCCCCTCCAGGAACAGGATGCGTTGGATCAATTCGTCGGCATGTTTCATTTCACCCAGTGATTCATCCATATACTTCTTGGCTAAAAGCTGGTATCCCCAGTTTTCGCACATTTTGCCGTGGATGAAATATTGATTGATGGCAGTCAATTCTTTGGTCAGAGCCCCGTTGAGTAATTCGATGATTTTAGGACTTCCTTTCATGATATTCCTCCTTTGCAATAGAGTCGCAGCCGTTTCAGTGTTCGCAAAGCCCAAAATCCAAAAGACCAGTGACTGATTTTATCCATTCACTAAGAGTCTGTAAAGAATGGGGAAAAACGGCAAGTCGAATCAGATGCGCAACCCAGCCAAAACAGCCATGACCAGAACTGCCGCCAACAGAATGGCCACTATATCCTCGGTTCGTTCAGACTTGAATAGGCTGGTAGCGTGTGCCTCCAAGTTGGAATTGGAAATAGCCGGCGGGGGGTCATTCTGAATACTCATTCCAAAACTCACTTCAAGAAGAGGAGAACGGCCACTAAGGAAGCCATCGTTTTCAACAAACCTGCGCTGATCCCTATCAGAAGGGGTTTTCCACCCGTCTGACGAATGGCTGCAAAGTCTGTCCGCATTCCCAACCCAATCAGCCCGACCGAAAAACACCAGAGCATCACGCTCCGAAGTGAGGCGAGCTGGCCAGCCTTGAAGGCTCCGACAGAGGTCAGTGCCGTCATGCAAAGAAAGCCCAGAATGAAGACCGGGAATTTTTCGAAGATCAGCTTTTTTGAGTCAGTCTTCCAAACCCGCTCTTTATTCGAGGAGACATAAAACGCCAGGATCAGGATAAGGAGAGGGAGAAAAAGGACTCGGGTGATGTTGAAGATTTCCGATACTTTCACCGTGGAGAGGCTCTGGGTATCTTTTTCAAACGCTAGTGCGACTGCCAGAACCTGAGCCGAGTTAAGAATCCCGGTTCCTGCCCAACCGCCGAATTGATAGCTGGAGAGACCAATCAAGGTTCCAATGGCCGGGTAAGTGACCACCTCTACCAATCCAAAACCCAAGGTCACTCCTATACAATAGGCTAACTCAGCAGCGGTTACTCCCATAACAGGCGCTGCCGCAATCTCCGCCGAAACTCCGCAGATACCGCAACCACAGGCCAGAACGCCCGTCAAGGAACGCTGCACCCTGAGCACCTTCCCCAGCCAGAGAACAAAGAAGAAGGTCACCAAGACAAAGAAGAAAATCATGGCCAGGCTGGCCTGTCCAATCTTTCCGATTTCTTTAAAACTATAGAGGCTCCCCATAACGATAACGCCAGCCTTCAGGATCATGGCTGAACTTTTCACTCCGTGCACTGCCCAGGCTGGTTGTGGCCAAACATTTCCCAAGACAATGCCCCACAGGAAGGAGAGCATCATGGCGTTCAAGTGCAAGAGGTCAAATCCCCGTTTCCAATGAATCTTAATCCAGGGTTCTACAAACTGTTGAACAACCAAGGCAGACAATAACAAGAGTGCCAAGCCGGGTAGAACAGCGAGAAGCTTTTTCAAAGCGCCGAGGTCCTCCTTCTAGGAAACTCGAATGTTAACAATTCCTGCAAACTGAAATCAAAGGATTTTCTTTGCTGCTGCTCTTTTGATTGCGTTAGAATGGGCCTCCTTATTCAGGTTCAGAGAATAGGAAACATTGAATTAAATCGAGGAGGATCCTCATGCCGGCATTAAAAATCAACCGCGCCAAGAAAGCATTACGAGAAGGGAAAGTAGCCATCGGAACGATGGTCACGTCCGTCCGATCTCCCCAGATGGTCCCAATGCTGGCTGCTGCCGGTTGGGACTTTTACATTTTGGACGCGGAACACAATCAATTCGGATGGGAAACCATGACCGATTTCATGACGGTGTCACGCTACGAAGAGATCACTTCAATGGTCAGGGTAGCCGACCCGATCTACCACCTGTTAGCTCGTACACTCGACGTAGGGGCGCAGGGCCTCATCTGTCCCCGCGTGGAAACTCGGGAACAAGTGGAGCAAATCATCCAGTGCACCAAGTATTACCCTTTGGGCGAACGCGGTGCTTCCGTCAGCAGCGTCCATTCAGGCTTTCGGGACGTCAATCCGGCAGACTATCTGGAATGGGCGAACGAGGAGACTCTCATCGTAATTCAGCCGGAAACCAAGAAATCCATCGACAATATAGAAAGCCTCGTATCTGTCAAAGGTCTCGATGCGGTCTTTATCGGGCCTTACGATCTTTCTAAGACACTGGGCATTGCAGGACAAACCAAGCATCCGCTGATGGTGGAATGTTTCGAGAAGGTAATTGCCGCTTGCCGTAAGCATGGCGTGGCTCCGGGTGTGCACCTTCAGGATATGGGTCAAGCCAAAGAGTGGATCGTCAAAGGGATGCGCTTCCTGGGGTTGAAAACAGATGCGCGTTTCCTGATGGAGAGCATGACCGCAGCCGCCAGGGAATTGAAAGCCGCTCCTTCCATGTAAAGAAGGTCTGAAAACCGGGAGTGGTGATGCTCCCAAAATATGCATAGCATAGAAAATTTGCCTTTTGAAGGGGGTGCCGAGGGCGTCTCTGTTGCGAGCCCTTCCAACGCGACACCCCAGCAGCCCAAGGGCTGCTACCCCCTCAAGGGGGGATTTTCAGAGGAGGAATATTTATGAAAATAGCCATTATCGGAGCGGGAAACGTTGGAGGAACTCTGGGGAAACGGTGGGCTGCTAAAGGCCACCAGATTTTCTTTGGAACAAGGGAACCCCAGAGCCCGAAAATTCGAACTCTGCTGCAATCCATGGGTTCCAATGCTAAAGCTGTAAATGTGAATGAAGCCGCTCCCTCGGCCGAGGTCGTGGTGGTCGCTACACCCTGGCCGGCAGCCGAAGACGCACTTCGCATGGCCGGAAATCTAAACGGAAAGGTCCTGGTAGATTGTACGAACCCTCTGTCTTCAGATCTTTCGGGACTTTTGTTGGGCCACACCACCTCGGCTGTCGAACAGATTGCAAAATGGGCC
>QHZP01000333.1:5178-8297 GCA_003224715.1 Acidobacteriota bacterium
CAACACAACCGGGGCGGGAAATATGCTTAATCCGCAGTTTGGCTCCGAGAAGGCAAGTATGTTCATCTGCGGCAGTGACACAACAGCCAAGACTACGGTAGCCCATCTAGCCGAAGAGCTGGGATTCGATGTGGTCGATGCAGGTCCCCTGGTGAACGCCCGACTATTGGAGCCATTGGCCATGCTTTGGATTAACCTGGCCTACCAGCAGAGGATGGGAACTAATATTGCCATTAAACTCTTGCGTCGTTGAGAAAAATACTCCTGAAAATCCAGCTTGATAAAGGGGGAATCGCTGAAAGTGGGAGGCGCTGTCCCCAGCGGCCACCTGAGCGGAGTTATCAGTCGGTGCGCGGAGCCCACTTCTCTCACATTTTCATCCGCTGGCATGTCGCCACCTTATGATGAGGAGTGGCAGTGCGTCATTGACGCGAGTCATCTGGCTCGTGCTCCTACTCGATTCATTGCCCTGGGGCGGGCAAGAGTAAGAGCAGGAGCACGAGCACGAACGACGTTACCGTATTGATGCAACGGAGCACTTAGGAAAGACGGGATGCCTCAAAAGCAAGCGTGTGGCGCCGAGGCGTTACGCCTGGCCCAGGACTCTCGCCGTGAGAAGAACTGGAAGCGCTGGGGACCTTATCTCTCCGAGCGGCAGTGGGGGACGGTGCGAGAGGACTACTCCGCTGATGGAACGTGCTGGGACTATTTTCCTCACGACCATGCCCGTAGCAGGGCCTACCGTTGGGGTGAAGACGGATTGCTCGGTATCACCGACAGAGAGTGCCGTCTCTGTTTCGCCCTGGCGCTGTGGAATGGCCGCGATCCTATTCTCAAGGAGCGCCTCTTTGGTCTCGCCGGCCCGGAGGGAAACCACGGCGAGGACGTCAAGGAGTGCTACTTCTATCTCGATTCAGCGCCTACCCATTCATACCTGAAAGCTCTCTACAAATATCCTCAGGCGGAATTCCCTTATGCCCGCCTCGTCGAAGAAAATCGCCGCCGCGGCAGAGACGCGCCCGAATTCGAACTTGTTGACACGGGAATCTTCAATGAGAATCGATACTTCGATATCGTTGTCGAGTACGCCAAGTCCACTCCTAATGACATCCTTATCCGCCTCACTGTGAGTAATCGTGGTCCTGCGACTGCTACACTTCATCTTCTTCCCACCCTGTGGTTCCGAAATACCTGGTCCTGGGGATGCACTCACGAGGGATGCTGGCTAAAGCCGCGCATCGAGCTTGGTGATGCCAGGCTGCTGGCTCAGCACGCCACCCTGGGTCGGTTCTGTCTGGCAGCAGAAAGCGGGGATAAAGACCCGGAATTTCTCTTCACTGATAACGAAACGAATTCCTTGCGACTCTTTAGAGTTGAGAATGCGAATCCTTATGTGAAAGACGCCTTCCATAACTACCTCATTGGCGGCCATTCTGAGACGGTCAATCCGCGCAAGGTTGGGACGAAGGCAGCGGCCCACTATCGCCTGGATGTCCCGGCCGGTAGTGAGCTTACCCTTCGCCTTCGCTTGTTTTCCGAAGAAGAGTCACCAGCCAGCCTGTTTGGTCAGGATTTTGATCGGGTCCTGGAAGAACGTATCCGCCAAGCCAACGAATTCTACGCCACTATGGCCTCGACAAACATCCAGGAGGAAGAACGCCAAGTCGCGCGACAGGCTTATGCCGGCCTACTCTGGACCAAGCAGTTTTATCACTATGTCGTCAAAGACTGGCTCGAAGGCGATCCCGGCCAGCCACCTCCGCCCCCCAGCCGGAAGCAAGGTCGGAACCACGACTGGACGCATCTCTTTAGCCGCGATGTTATCTCGATGCCCGACAAGTGGGAGTACCCCTGGTTTGCCGCCTGGGATCTCGCCTTTCATATGATCCCCTTTGCCAGACTCGATCCCTATTTTGCCAAAGAACAGCTTGTTCTTTTCCTGCGCGAGTGGTACATGCACCCCAATGGCCAGATTCCGGCCTATGAGTTTGCCTTTTCTGACGTGAACCCGCCGGTCCATGCCTGGGCGGCCTGGCGCGTCTACAAAATGACCGGGCCTCGGTTTGGGCGCGACCGCCTTTTCCTGGCCCGTGTGTTTCAGAAGCTTCTACTGAATTTCACGTGGTGGGTTAATCGCAAAGATGCCGAAGGGAACAACCTGTTTGCGGGAGGTTTTTTGGGACTGGATAATGTCGGAGTCTTCGATCGATCCAAACCTCTTCCTACCGGTGGATATCTTGAGCAGGCCGACGGGACCGCCTGGATGGCCTTCTATTGTGCCACGATGCTGTCGATGGCCCTGGAGCTCGCCCGTGAAGATGTAGCCTACGAGGATATGGCCTCCAAATTCTTTGAGCATTTCGTGGCCATCGCGGACGCGATGAACCGGCTGGGAGGCACTGGACTCTGGGATGAGCAGGACGGTTTTTATTACGACCAGCTAATGCTGGATGGCAGGTACATTCCATTGCGGATTCGATCGATGGTTGGTCTCATTCCACTTTTTGCCGTGGAAGTTCTGGAAGAAGAGGTGATCAATCAACTCCCTGGTTTCACTAAGCGAATGCGCTGGTTCCTGGAGAATCGCCAGGATCTGGCCCGCGACATTTCCTATATGAAGCCTCCCGGGCAAAGAGCCCACGGACGCCGTCTGCTGGCCATTCCCTCGCGGGAACGGTTACTGCGAGTGCTTCGCTACCTTCTCGACGAGAAGGAGTTCCTCTCACCCTTTGGTGTTCGGTCCCTATCAAAGGTGCATCAAGACCAGCCTTATGCGTTGCACGCCAACGGCGAGGAATATCGAGTCGGGTATGTTCCAGGCGAGGCAAATAACGGGCTTTTCGGCGGGAATTCAAACTGGCGAGGACCAATTTGGTTCCCGGTGAACTACCTGCTGGTTGAGGCCCTCGAACGCTATCATCACTTCTATGGCGACACCCTCCGGGTCGAGTGCCCCACGGGCTCTGGGCGTGTAATGAATCTTGAGCAAGTAGCCTGCGAGCTCGCCACTCGCCTGACTCGAATCTTCCTGCCGAATGAAAAGGGCTACCGTCCCTGCCATGGAGACGACGGTCGTTTCGCCCAAGACCCTTACTGGCGCAGCCTGGTCCTCTTCTATG
>QHZP01000334.1 GCA_003224715.1 Acidobacteriota bacterium
CTTTTCATTGGGTGATTTATATCCCAAACGGCTCAGAGATGACTTACGAGCCAGAGCATCGCCGGCCGCCAGCAGCACGGTGCTGCTCACCAAGAATGTGCGTCGAGATACTTTCTTGTTTGTCATAGGGTTCCCATCTCCTTTATGATTCCGACCATTATACAGAGAAATTTTCGTTTAACCGGCCTTAAAACTTATGATAAAAGTTCAGAGTCTTATCCTTAAAATACGGGTGAACCAATGAAACTTAATGGAAAAGTAGTGCTGATTACCGGGGGCGGCACTGGTATCGGGCGGGCGATTGCCCATTATTTTGCCAAAGAAGGAGCCACGACTGTTATCAATTATTCCAAGTCCGAAAGTGATGCCGTTAAAACAGCCGCTGAGGTGAAAGCCTTGGGAGTCTCCAGTTCAGTCATTCGGGCTGATGTTTCCTCCAACGCTCAGGTCCGCGAGATGGTCGACCAGGTCCGAAAGGAATTCGGACGAGTTGATATTCTGGTCAACAATGCCGGCTACACTCGCTTTATAAGTCACGCCGACCTGGAGGCCATGGAAGAGGACACTTGGGACAAGATCTTCGCCATTAACGTCAAGGGTGCTTTCTTCTGTAGCCGGGCTGTGGCACCGCTCATGAAGCGCCAGGGGAAGGGGCGGATCATCAACATTGCCTCGGTTGCTGGCTTGACAGGTCAAGGGAGCTCCATTGCCTATTGCGCCTCTAAGGCGGCATTGATTTGTATGACCAAGTCTTTGGCTCGCGCTCTGGCTCCAGAGGTCGGAGTGAATGCCATTGCTCCCGGACTCATCGAGACCCGCTGGCTCGAAGGCAGTGCCGATCCAAACGCCACACGCGAGCGATTCAGAAACGCCGCGCTACTTAAGCGGGTAGGAACTCCGGAAGATATCGCTGAAGTTGCGGTCTCTCTTGCGGCGGACCGGAGTTTCATCACCGGCCAGGTCATTGTGGTGGATGGCGGAATCACTTTGTGATTGTCGATTGCCGGTTATCGATTGCCGATTGCGCCACAGAATTAAAGATAGAGCGGATCACCAACATCTGACTAGTAGGGGCGAGGGACCTGAGACCGCCGAGGAGTGTGGCTCTATCAGCAACTCACCTCTCACCCGGCCTGCGGCCACCGTCTCCCTGGGAGACGGAAGGTGTGAAAAATATTGGGAGGGCGAGCCTCCTGGCGAGCCGTCGCGCCAGCAAGTCCTTACTCCATGAGGCTCGGCGGGAGCCTCACCCTCCCGATCTCAGCCGGTTTTGAATTTTTTCACACCTTCAGAAGCTGGGGGTGAGGGGAACAGCAGGTTAAGAACCTTGACCAAAGTTTGAACTTCTTCGCCACCGAGTAACCCTAGTTACGAACTATCATGAATCGGCAATCGACAACTATTGGGGAATAATTTATGAGAATAGGTTCTGGCGCCATAACATGGCTTGCTCTGTTGTTGCTACAAAGTCTTCCCGCCGGGGCGACCAAGCTGGTCACCTATTCCATTTATAACGAGGTTCGCGCCGGAGCGGTGGAGGGAGATTTTGTAATCGATTTAAATCGTGCTTATGCTTTTTATCTGTTTAACAGCCTCAAGGCGGGACCGCGGGCCAGTGACGACCTGGTGCCGGCGGACCTTTTGGGTGTGCTCGAAGGCGGCGATGCGACTCTGGAGGCATTACACAAGACCCTCAGTTACACGCGGCCGCTCCTTTCACAGCCCGACGAGCTCGATCGGCTGGTGACGGCCGGGGCGGTGCGAAACCTTAAAAACGTGAAGTTGCTCACTCCCTTACCCAGGCCTCATCGCATCCTCGCCATTGGATTGAACTATCGCAAACATGCTGAAGAGTCGGGACAGAAGATTCCGGTCGCCCCGGAAGTGTTTTCCAAGGAGTGCTTGCCCATAGGGCCGGGAGAAGCTATCCGTATTCCTAAAACCGTAAAGCAGCCGGATTATGAAGCGGAATTGGCCTTTGTGATTGGTAAGACGGCACGCGATGTTTCGAGGGAAAAGGCGTTGGAATACGTCGCTGGTTACATGATCTTTAATGATGTGACCGCCCGGGATATCCAGCGGCGGGGGTCTCAGTGGGTGCTCGGGAAGAGCGTGGATACCTTCGCTGCAGCTGGTCCTTACCTCGTGTTAAGAGATGAGATTGCTGATCCGCAAAAGCTGGAACTCAAGACCATTGTGGGCCAGGAAGTGCTACAACAGGCTAACACTTCAGATATGATTTTCTCGGTAGCCGATATTATCGCCGATATCACTCAATTTCTGACTCTCCAACCAGGAACCATAATTACCACTGGTACACCCTCCGGTGTCGGATCGTCGCGCAAGCCGCAGCGTTGGCTGCATCCTGGGGAGAGAATTCGCCTCGAAATTCAAGGTCTGGGAGTGCTGGAAAACCCGATTGAATGAGATTGTCAGACCAGAAAGCTGTGTCTCTCCCTTGGCAGCGAAGCTCTTAGGCCGCCTGAAGGGTGGCACTAACCTAGCCCAGGGCAAAGCGTCAGCGACGCCCTGGGTCACCGTCCTGGCCGAACCCTCATGTCCATAAAATAAAGAAACAATCTCCTTCTTACCCAGGGCGCCGCGGCGGACCTGTCGCCCTGCGCTCTGGCAGGGCGGTCTAGTTTGGTTAGTAGTGTTGGCTACTTCCCGGTCTCCACTTCTCCTTCCCGCATGGGCACCAGCGTGCGCAGCAGCCAGAGCAGAAGACAACCAACTGCCGAACCAAACAAGGTTTCTGCGCCGATCACGAAGGTGAGATGGCCATAGATGTGTCGCAAGTGCAGCGGATCATCGTGAGGCATGGAGAATTCGGGATGGGTATAAATATTTTCGGTCTTAGTGATGACCGCGAAAACAATGGCAGCGACAATCAGCAGCTGGGCCCAGATGTTAAGGAGCAAGCTTGCCACGACGACATTAGGGTAGCTGCCAAAACGCCGCACATGAATCAATAACACCGCTAACAGAACGCAACCGGCGGATGCCCCCGTCACGCTGAAAATCCGGGAACACCAGAAGGGGGCCCCACAGGCTCCTAGCGCCAGGCGCAGAGCCCAAACCACCGTCAGCAGTCCAAACAGGGGTGCGAGCAAGCGCAGGTGGTCTTTGAGTCCATGCCCTCTGATTTTCATTGTCCCTCCTTGTTGAGGCGACATTTACGACGTCAGCCGCTCAGGTCCGTCCCAGATTCAAATGGCCCTGACAATGACCAGTGTCATATCATCCTCAGGTTCTTTTCCCGACCAATGGCGGACCGCTTCAAGGATGCGTTCCTGGATTCTTGCCAGAGGTTCATCTCGATGCGTGGATACCAGAGTCTCGAGACGGACTTCGCCAAACTCCTCGCCGCTGGCCGCCGCCGCTTCAGTGATCCCATCGGAATAGAGCACCAGCAGGTCCGATGGTTGAAGGATGACCTGACCCATGTCAAACTCGGAGGCCGGGAACATCCCTAGCGGTACGCCTCCCTGAGTCAGCCGCTGATTGTGGTTGGAACCCAGGAGGATGGGCAGATTGTGTCCGGCATTGACGTAACAGAGGCGCCGGTCAGCCGGATGCCACTCCGCATAAAAGAAAGTAGCGAACCAGGCCGGGTCGGTTACCTGGTGAAGATGATGGTTGAGCTTACGGCACACTTCGCTCGGGGAAGGACTGTCGGCGGCCACGGTGCGCAGTACAGCTTGCAGGTTGGCCATCAAAATCGCCGCAGAAATTCCCTTGCCACTAATATCGGCAATAGCAAGGATTAATCGGCCGTCGGGCAAAGCCAACATGTCATAAAAGTCGCCACTGATACCGCTGGCCGGAATACAAACGGCGGAGACCTCCAGGCCATCGCCATGGGGCAGCGTGCGCGGAAAGAGCGCCCGCTGAACCTCGCGGGCAAAGTTGAGCTCCGCTTCTTTGCGGGCTAGCTCGACACGACTCGCTCGCAATTTAAGGCGGAGCCTGTAAAGTAACACCAGCAAGACGGCAACCACCGTCGTCCCCCCAAAGGTAAGTCCCCAGGTCACAAGGACCGATCTTTGAAGCAGACCGCGACCGAGAAAAAGTAACACCCCGGCCACCAGCAGAAAACTGATGAGGTAGATCTTGTCGCGCACGGATACTACAAACGCATTAAGTCTTGTTCCATTCGTTCCTCGCCGCCGTTCCGGAGAGGGTGACCGCCGGGCCGGAGGGGAGGAACCGTTCGTTGGAGAAAGTAAATAGCACCTTACATCGGAGGCCCGTACTAATTAATTTCAATTTGATTTGCAAGTGTAGTTTTTTTGATTATGGCTTCTGAACCAGCTTATTGCGATCAATCAGCACCCCGTCCACAATCACTAAGGAGACCTTGCGGACGGCGCTGATGTTGTCGAGCGGATTCCCGTCGACAGCAATGATGTCTGCGAGTTTTCCTTTCTCAAGGGTGCCCAGATCCTTGGACCGTTGCAGGAATTCCGCGCCGACTTTAGTCGCTGCCACCAGGGCTTCCAGCGGAGTCAGGCCGGCCTCTACCAGCAGCTCCAGTTCACGCTGATAAGCGAAACCGAACTCAGCATGAGGAACGTCGG
>QHZP01000356.1:0-4200 GCA_003224715.1 Acidobacteriota bacterium
GTTTGAGCTTTATGAGCTCAGAAGCCAACGTTTGGGGAGTCAGGTGCTTGGATGTTGCAGCAAGACTCTCCATTTCGTTAGGATAGGAGACATCGACAAAGATTGCCTTAGCGTGCGGCGTCTCTCTGGCAATTTCCCAAATTTCATCGGTGACGTAGGTATCCGAAGTGAAGATCACAGCGGTTGCCTCGTCCTGCAGTCTTAGTCCAACTGTAGGTACGACGTGGTTAACTGGTACGGGTGTTATCATCAGCCCATTGATCTCAAAAGCTTCTCTCGGTCGGATGATTTCAAATTTCAGCGTCGGGCAGCCGCCATTCATCAATGGAATCTTTTCAAAAT
Source organism: Acidobacteriota bacterium (assembly GCA_003224715.1). GTDB lineage: Bacteria > Acidobacteriota > Terriglobia > Versatilivoradales > Versatilivoraceae > QHZQ01. The sequence goes on from QHZP01000356.1 coordinate 343, forward strand.
TGGGCCATATCTGATCGTTGAAGATGAAACTGCGCAGCGCCCGCACCACTTCCGGGAGAGCGTAAACTGTAATGGAGTTCTCGAGTTGAGTGAAGGCCTCGGCGAGGAAGATGGGCAACGATGCAATATGATCACTGTGTGCATGGGTAATTACGATATCACGAACGGCAGGCATTCCCTGGGGAGCCTGGGCGAGCCCAAGGCTCCCGCTATCAATCGCGATACAATCGTTGACCAGGAACGTGGTCAGGACTTGAAGCTGTGAATCTTCACTGGTACTGCTGCGTAGAAGTTTGACTCTCAACTCTTGTTTCTCCTCAAAAGTTCTCGCGTTCCCTGAGATCTGGAGGGCACCGGAGCAACTTCCTAAACCAGCACGCGGATTCCGGAAACTTCTGGCAGGACTCAGAATCTTCGGACATAGGAACGCGGATACGCTTGAGCCGTATATGTGGAATTCGCTGTTGCGATTCTATCAAATTTGAAATTCAAAATCTAAATAAAGATGGCACTCAGCCTGAACCAGCCACTTCGCCGGAGAAAAATTCCGATCACTGTGGGCTTGAACGAAGACGGAGCTAGTCTACGGCCTGGAGGGCCCAGAGTCCCTGAGGTTGAACACCCTCAGGACCGACGGTATTCTTGGACTGCGTCGGCTGGACGCCGCTTTGTTGGGTGGCGGCTTGACGCCACCATTGGCCGACCGCCACAGCCAGCCTTGGCCTGCGTCAAGCCGCAGGCCGCTCCAAAGCGCTGTCAAGCCAGCGCAGTCCATGCCCCAGAGCGCAACAACTGTTTGAGGAACGTGATGTTCTGGAGACACGCTCGCGGCGGAACGAGAATTCTGTCGAATGCACTCACTTCCTCTCCAACTCCTCTGCCAGCGCCAGGCGGGCGCGTTCCCAATCCTCCGGGTTATGGCTCCAATCCCCTTTCTCACCATAATCCTTCTTCGTTTTATGTAAGGCACTGAATACGACTGTCTGGACGATCTCTTCCGCTTTGCGCCGCCCGTCGCGATTCTTTTCCGAGAGGAGACGAAGATACTCATAATCCTGAGAGCCGCGCCGGAAGGATTTCAACCGGATGCTGGTGATTGGCTCGAGCACGCCCTGCTTCGCCGGGTAACAAAGGTAGCCGGTGCCATTCAGTGTCTTGCCCGGATCTGTCGTGGAATCGGGATCCAGCCAGGGATCTTTAGATTGACCGTAATACATGATTTCCCAATAGACGCAGCCCTGCAGCCCGTACTTCCAGGCGATCCACGGCCAGGTACGAAAACCAATGCCCTCCTCATCAATATGAACTGCGCCTACACTGGGTTCTCGGTTTTGGTAAAACCAGGCTTCCTCATAATAGGGCGGCCCGCAGCGCGGCAGTAACACGTCGAAATTAGTCCGCCGAAAATCTCCAGTGCAGCACCAGATGTCTACTACATCGCCCAGCAGGCGAATAATCTTCGACGTGTCCCATCCGCGGATAAATTGGCCAATGGTATTCAATTGGTTTAGATCGGTTCTGTATTTGAGCCGGCGGGTTTTGCCGCGTTTGAGCAGCTCCCCATAATACCGAATCTGGTCAAAAGACCGTTCCGTCTTGGGCTCGTCCATTCCCTGGTAGAAAACAATCAGTTGGGTTTTCGTCCAGCCTTTGTCATTAAAATGTTTCTCAAAATCACGAAACATGGCAATCACTGACTGGTTGTAGCGTTCCGTCTCGGCGTATTTACCATCCATGGGCCAAGCGTGCCCAGACAAAACCTCAAACGGCAGGATCATGTGAACCAAGGGCATCCCTTCGCCGGGACCCACATAGCCGTATTTTGAAGTGAAGGCTTCGCCGGTTAAGTACTTCGCCATGTCCCGATCATATTCATCCCACAGACCTCGCATCTGGCTCCCTTCTCCTTCCACTTTAGGTGCAAAATAAAGCTCGCTCACGGTCAACCGGTGCTTTTGAGCCATCTGGTAATAACGCAACTTGGCCTCTGGCCCTCGAAGTGAAATACCTCCGTAGTTGTTAAGATCAGCAGCAAAGTGGAACTTGTCTGAAAGTTCAAAGTTCTTAACCAGGAGCTGGATACTTAGATCCTTCTTGAACCTCTGGGCCTGAACGGCAATTTTGCCGCGGTAGATCCCGGGCTTGGCAAATTTCGGGATGGAGACATCGATCCAAAAGGCCTGGTTCTTTTGGCCGCGAACGTTGTTTAGTTTGTCGGGAATCTGAAAGGGTGGACCATAGCCAGCGCCTGAACTGATGGGGACTAAGGCATCTGGATACCATCCCAACCCCAGAGTGTGGCCTGCACTGGCCGTGGTCTCATCGGTTGTTTTCCTGGTGATCTGAACATACCACTCCCGGAAAATTTCGATATGAGTTTTGGACGGAATAACGGTCTTTGTTTTTGATTCCCGCAAACCGCTGACCGAGACTCTAATCTGGCGCAGATCCTCCGACCTTAAGATAAGCTGGAAAGCGACCACTTCATTGCGCCCGCCAAAGAGACGGACAAGATTCTGTTTGCGGTCCCACACCAGGTTTTGATTGCGGTAATCGCCCTTCAAATCCCCGGCGTAGACTCTGTTATCCTCATAAGCCACGCCCGTTTGAGGATTGATTCGAATACACTCGCCGACGGCCCAAACATCTATTGCGGCCTGGGCGGGCAAAGCCAAGAAAGGTAAAAGGAACAAGGCAGAAGGTAAAAGGTAAGAGACCAACGGTTGCAACCACCAAATGCTCAATTTTGCCTTTTTCATCGTTCCCTTTCTCTTTTCCTTATTTTCCCATTCCCGGAACAACCACGCTCTTGGTCGATTTCCAACGGGCAGTGGTCTCCAGCGCTTCCGTGGTTTTTTCCAGTGGGAACCGATGAGTCACCAAGTCTTCGAAAGGAAACCGATCTCCCCTGGCCTGCAAGAACTCTAACGCCTGACGCATATGACGCGGCTCACTGCCCCAGGAACCATAAACCACCAGTTGTTTACGTGTAATGTGGTGAGGATTGAGCAGGACGGGTCCGGCATCTCCATAATGCCCCAGCACCAGGAATCTGGCGCCGTCTCGACACATCTCCAATCCTTCAGGAACCGCTTCGGGTAATCCCACGCATTCGATAACAACGTCAGCTCCAAAGCCGCGAGTCAGTTGGCGTACTCTTTCGACTCGATCCTGGCCGTGGCTGACTTCGTCGATACTAATACACTCGTTTGACCCGAAGGTTCGGGCTGTCTGTAATCGATGTTCCGGGCCTCCAATGACAATGGCTTGGCTGGCTCCGTGATCCAGCGCGACAGCCAGGGCGGCTAATCCCACCGGGCCCGCGCCTTGAATTACGACGACATCATGCCAGTCAATACCCATCCGTTCGATCCCGTGAATCGCTGTCACCAGAGCACAGCCCGCACCAATGACTCGCTCGGTCGATAAATCTTCCGGCAGCTTGAAAATCGCTGAACCTGGCCGCAAGTAGATATACTCCGCATAGCCTCCGTTGCAATGGGGCGGCTCTTCACAATTATAGGAAATACCGTAAGCTTTACGATTCAAACAGCGGGTCGGCTGACGCTTCTCCCTGCAGTAAAAACATTGGCCGCAAGCCAGCGAGGAACTCCAGGTGACACGATCGCCTACCTGCAACGGCAGGCCTGTCCAATCCTGCTTGAGTGAGTCTCCTAATCGTTCTACTCGTCCTACGGTTTCATGACCTAAGATATTGGGCCTTGGAATGGGTAATTGACCTTTCCAAAGATGGATATCTGTACCACACACTCCAGCCATCTCCACTCGAACCAGCGCCCCCAAAGGTTCAAGGGAGGCCGGCAGAGGGTATTGCCGCATTTCCAGGGGGGATTGGAA
>QHZP01000356.1:4213-8755 GCA_003224715.1 Acidobacteriota bacterium
CCATAAAACCTCGCTGCCACGATTCTTAGCTACCATTGATAATCGATTCAGCCCATAATCATAAATCAGATGACCGGTTATTCACCGAAGAAAGATATTCATAACGTTTCGCAGATGCCCGCATTTGGCTCTTTGATAATGGTTGTGAAACTAAGTCCGCCCTCTCAGACTTCCGGTGGCGAATTTCATTCGATTGGCAGCTCGTACTCATACTCATGCTCGTGCTCATACTCTGGCCCGATTTTCTGCCAACTAAACAAGGACTGCCGCCCTTGATATCCCTGCCGCGACGCCTGACCGGGAGCCCGAAGCGCCAGCGAGGGTCATCGTGCGGCTGTCCCTCGCTGGCGCTTCGGGCTCTCAGTCCGTCCCCAAAACGAGAACAAAATTCTTATCGGCCTTATAGGGCTTTCAGAGGAAGCACCAGCTTCGTGCCCATGCGGATTCTCAAAATGTCCAAACTCCAGATTCATGGGAATCAAAATTGTGTCTTTCACTTGATTTCGTATGTCTTCAAGACGGCCTTTTGATCAAGCTTTGGAAATCCTTTCGGACCTCGTGCGCATTAATTCAGTCAATCCCAGCCTGGTTCCGGGGGGCGCTGGAGAAAAAGAGATTGCAACGTTCCTGGCTGCCTTCCTAAAGAGGCAGGGCATCCCAGCTGAGCTGCAAGAGGTGGCACCGGACCGCTTCAACGTGGTAGCCACGGTGCGAGGAGCGAGACCGGGCCCGAGAGTCTTGTTAAATGGTCATTTGGACACGGTGAGTGTGGAAGGGATGCATTGCCCCTTTGAACCGATTCAGCGGGAAGGGAAAATATATGCTCGCGGCGCTCAAGATATGAAAGGCGGCCTGGCGGCGGCCATTGCCGCACTCCTGGCCCTTGCCAGAAACCAACCAGACTTCTCGGGTGAGGTGGTCCTGGCGGCGGTTGCCGATGAGGAAGACCAAAGTTTAGGGACTCAATTTTTCCTCAACCAATGGCCCAAGGAAAAGCCATTTGAGTTTGGGCTGGTTCTTGAGCCGACCGATCTCAAAGCATGCACAGCCCACAAGGGCTTTGCCTGGCTGGAGGTCAACGCGCACGGTATTGCGGCTCATGGGAGCCGGCCTCAAGATGGGGTGGATGCTATCCGATCTATGGGAGCCGTTCTTCAAGAGTTGGAAGCGCTCGATGAGCGCCTACAATCCAGACCGAGCCATCCCCTGCTCGGATCAGGCTCGCTGCACGCCTCCATCATTCAAGGCGGGCGCGAATGGAGCAGCTATCCTGACCGCTGTCATTTAAAATATGAAAGAAGAACGGTTCCCCAGGAATCGGCAACAACCGTAGAACAAGAATTATTGGCTATCCTGGCAAAGCTCAGGGAGGGTAACCTCAAGTTCAAGGCGGAGGCCCGACTGGTTTGCCTGCGACCACCCTTCGAGATGAACCGCGACCATCCAATTCTCGGCCGGTTTTATGAAGTGGCCGGATCCAAACTTCCAGAGCTGGTGGATTGGGGCGCAGTGTCCTTCTGGACGGACGCTGCCCTTCTATCGGAGGCCCAAATCCCCACCCTGGTCTTCGGACCCAGAGGCGGCGGGCTCCATTCTTTGGAGGAGTATGTCGTGGCTTCTGATGTGATCTCTTGCGCTGAAATTATTTATGACTTTGTCCTGGCAGGTAGCGAGCCATCGCAGACCCGTCGAGGCTCGCATCTCGCAAGCAGTTGACCTTCTCCCGGCCTCCGCGACCGCGCCTTCAGCCACCCTCTCCCCAAGCAGCGGGCTGTCGATCAAGGGTTTGTGGCTTACAGGGTACGCTTCCTGTTAAACCTGCGCTAGTCGCCGCGACGGAGCGCGCCTCCCACATTCTTGATTTTTTTTGGCAGCCAGTAACCCTAAGTCTTCTCCAACGCCGTGATGCGTTCCATCACGGTGGGATGCGAATAGTAGAAGAAGCTATAAAGGGGATGCGGAGTGAGATTGGAGAGATTATCTTTGGTGAGCTTAACCAAACCGCCAATCATCGGTTCTGCCGTCCCCAGGGCTTCGGCAGCAAAGCGATCTGCCTGGTACTCGTGTTTCCGCGACAACAGGGAAAACAGCGGCTCCAAGAGAAAGAGAAATGATCCCGAAGTCTTGACGAAGATGAAGAGAGCCGCATAGGAAGAAGGAGTCTGAAATCCGAATGCCTCGTAGAACCAGGGAGCACGAATCATTAAAGAAAGAATATACAAGCCCAGCAGTGAACCTGCCAGACTTAACAGTAACCCCTTCCGAACATGCTTCTTAATATTGTGACCGATTTCGTGGGCCAGCACAGCCAGCAGCTCCGATTCACTCAAAGACTTGACCAACGTATCAAATAAAACGATACGACGAAATTTCCCCATTCCGGCAAAGAACGCATTCGAATGAGTCGAACGCTTGGAACCATCCATGGTGAAAATCCCCGACATCTTAAAATTGACCTTTTGAGCTAGAGCCCGGATTTTCTCCTTTAGCGCACCTTCCTCCAGCGGGGTCAGTTTATTGAAGAGAGGCACAACAAAAACCGGAAAAAGCGATGTAACAAAGAGCTGAACGGCCGCCAGCAGAATCCAGACATAGAGCCACCAGAGGCTGTTAGTGTAGCGATCCATGAACCACAACACGGCCGAAAGGACGGGAATGCCAATCACCATCGAAAGTAGTAGCCCCTTAGCCAAATCTGTCACCCAGATCTTGAGAGTCACCTTGTTGAATCCGTATCTTTGCTCAATTACAAAAGTGGAATAGAGACTGAATGGCAAAGAGATTAAATAAAAAAGGGCCGACATGACAGCAAAGTAGATTAGCCCGGTTACGATGGAAGAGTGTCCGAGAGAGCGAACCCAGAAGCCAGAAAGCATCATGGCCCAAAGAACCGGAATGCCTGCGAGTGAGCTAATAATTTCGAGCTTAGCCCGATCACGTGTGTAACGAATGCTCTTCTGGTATTCTTCCAGGGTAATCTTGTCTCGAAAATAGCTCGGCACTTCCTTCTCATGCTGCCGGACGAAGCGTAGGTTCAGAAAGGTGAGGCAATACTCGAGAATGTGTTCTGCCGCGAAAAAGATGGCAAATAAAATCAGGAACCAGTTCATCGTGTCCCCTTTACAATTACACCTTCACATACCGGGCCCTCAGGTGTCAATTCCAAGAGGTCATTGTCTGGCGGCCTAGTGGCAGATTGGGCGTTCCAAGGTCGAGTCTCCTGAAGCAGCTGACCCCTCACCCGGCCTGCGGCCACCCTCTCCCCGGGGAAGGGGCTGGGGGTGAGGGGACGGCAGGTTAACAAGCTTGACCAAAGTTTGAACTTCGTCGCCACCGAGTAACCTCGCGCCTCTCCGAGGCTAATGGCGGCGGCGCATAATTTTGGTAGAAGGATGAAAAGAGCGTGATGAAGAAGTCTTCTTCTCAATTTATCTCTTGGTTACTTCTCCAGTCTGGATTCTGCCTGGCTGGAAGCCTGAACCCGGAGAATCAAGTGACTCCAGCCCAAGAAACAACGGCTCCCTTTTATGAAGCTGAACTGATCTTTCCACTCGAGCCCTGGCACAATCACGCCTCGTGTCTCGTGGAGTTGCCGAACGGAGATCTGCTGGTCTGTTGGTACAACGGCTCAGGAGAACAGGAAGCGGACGACGTCAAGATTCTGGGTTCTCGCAAGGTCAAAGGTGAAAAATCATGGCGGCCTCGCTTCCTCATGGCCGACACTTCCAACTTTCCCGATCTCAATCCCTGCATGATGATCGATCCGCAAAAGCGCCTCTGGCTTTTTTGGCCAGTGATCCTGGCCAATGAATTTCACACAGCACTGATGAAATACCGCATTTCGACGGATTATCAAGACCCAGATCGCCCACCGCTATGGGTATGGAATGAAACTCTCCTCTTCGTTCCTAAGGATTTTTCAGAATAGACCAGGAAGGCTATCGATAGCTATCTCTCCCGCAATGATCTTGCCCCAGCGATTTTTCAAGAGTTCAACCGTCTTCGGGAAAAAGCCTCCGACAAGATGTTTAGCCGGCTGGGGTGGATGACTCGGGCCCATCCCATCGTTTTACCCACAGGTCGTTTGATTGTTCCACTCTATTCCGACGGATGGTCCTTTTCGCTTATGGCTCTTAGCGATGATTGGGGCAAGACCTGGAAGACCAGCGCTCCTCTGGTAGGCGCAGGCAACATCCAGCCCACCATTGCTCTCAAGAAAGACGGCACGCTGGTGGCTTACATGAGGAATAATGGTCCCCCACCAAAACGTATTCATATGAGCAGCTCTTCAGACCAGGGTCTCACCTGGACTCCGGTGGTGAATACCGATCTCCCCAATCCAGGTTCAGGCTGCGAGGTCATGAATTTGAAGGAAGGTCTATGGTGCCTGGTTTACAACGACACGGAAGAGGGACGACATAGCTTGGCCGTCTCCCTTTCCGATGATGAAGGCAAGCGTTGGAAATGGACACGCCTTTTGGAGGCGGACCCTCGAGCCGCACGGCCGGGATCCTTTCACTATCCATCAATCATTCAGACCCG
>QHZP01000357.1 GCA_003224715.1 Acidobacteriota bacterium
GCGGCCGGATAAACGCCATGTCCAGATCGGTGTCTTTCAGCACAACATCGGCCTCGACTTCGGTACCGTCCTCCAACAAGATCGCGGTCTCCTTCACTTCGGAATCTAACGAAAACGGCTTTGTTCCGCCGAGTGTTGAGCCCACCAGGGTTTTTAGCACGGAGGTCGGATCAATCAGCGACGCGGCAGTTACCGTCAGGCCAAATGGATCGATGACGGTTCCGTTGACCTCCAGCTGGTGCTCTTGATCCCTACTTTGACCCATGTAATTTTGCTTGAGTTTAATGACGAGACGGATGGTAACGACTGCCCGACGCGACCGTTCGGCGACAACTCGCGCGGATTCTCTAATGTCCCCCGCCCACGCCGAAAAGGAGCTGAATAAACTCAGCGCCACAACCGGAGCAACTCCCCAACGGTGGTTTTTCATCTCTCCTCCTCCGGATTGGTTCTCCCGCGGGTAATACCTCAGTTACTGGGGGTGGAACGCGCGCTCCGTCGCGCGTTCATTCAGCGTGCGCAGAGCGCCCGCTCCACCTTTTGTGTCTTTCCCCACCCGTAACTAAGGCATTACTCCTGCGACTAAAAAAGGAGCCGACATTCCAGGGCCTGCAATCATGCTAAATCCGGCAGTTGAAATTGCCACGGAGTCACAGCCACAGAGCAAGTGGAAGGGCGGGCGGTTTTCAGATGCCTTATCCTCACCCAGTAGGAAACAATTTTTCAAGGCCTTGCGAAGATATTAACTCCTTTTGTGCCGCCTCTGTGGTCTCTGTGCCTCTGTGGCTAACTGTCGTTTTTAGGATCATTGCTTCTCGGGCCACTTTGGCTCAAGTTCGAGGAAGAAGGTGTGGATGCCCCTCTTCACGAATAGGATGACATGCCTGAGCCGTTCGTCGCGGGCCGTCTTGAGCAACGGTTGCAGGTCTTTAAGCTCTGCGACGCGCTGCCCGCCTACAGATTGAATTAAGTCCCCTGCCTGCAAGCCGGCGACTGCGGCCCATCCCCCTGTTTCCACTTGTGAGACCACTGCCCCTGATTCTTGCTCACTCCAGCGGTTCCTCACGCGGTCGAGGAGAGAGATGTCTCGCGCTCGAAATTCGAAAGCCACGTCCTCATAAACCTCCAGCTCTTGCTCCGGCTTGGGCGCCTCAACCAGGGCCGATGTGATCGTGAAGGTCTGCCCATTGCGGATCAGGGTAAACTCCGCCTTGCTCCCGGGTCGGTAGGCGCGCAGCATGGAGCCAAAGACCTCGGCATCCTGTGGTTCAGAGGCTTCAATTAGCTGGCCGTCGACATGTGTCAGGACGTCTCCAGCCTTCAAGCCAGCCTGCTCCGCGCTGCTGCCGGGATAGACCTGGGTAATGCGCACCCCCTTTTTGCCCTTGAGTCCCAGTGCCGCTGCCAGCTTCCGAGACAGCACCTGGGTCCCGACCGGCAGCCAGGCTTTCTTGGCCTCCGCCGGCGTGTCCTGGGCTAAACGGATGCCCACTTCGACCACCGTCAACTGGCGCTCGGCACCCCGCTCGAAGGCTACCACGGTCGGAACAGGCTGCGACTTTCCCTGTGCCAGCTCCGTTGTGATCTTAAGGAAGGCAGTAAGATCCGGGACCGGCTTGCCGCCCACCTCCACAATCACGTCGGAAGCCGCAAGCGCGGGCACAGCCAGGTTTGCCGGGCCACCCGCTCGCACACTGCCCACTAACACGCCTTGCCGGTCAGCCCGCAGCATCTCCCTGGCTTCCGTCCAGGTTAATCTTCTCACGGTAAGTCCCCACTCCTTCGCTTCGAGCTCCTTGCGTTTGGCGTTATCGAGAGCCTCCGGCTGTACGGCTAACGTCAGTTCCCGGCCCGCTCGGCGGAGCCTGAGATCGATGGGCATGCCGGCGACCTTGGAAAGCATCATTTGCATGAACACCGGCAATTCTTCCAGGAAACGAACCTGGACAGGGGTGCCGTCAACGGCCAAAACGACGTCTCCGGGCCGAATGCCCACCGACTCCGCTGGTGAGCCCGGAAGAACGCCGGCGACCAGCACTCCCTGCGGCCCGCCGCCAGCCGCGGTGGTCTTGAGGAGCGGCTGGAAGTCCGCCCCCGTCCAGGCCCGGAGGACCCGGCCCCTGACGATCAGGTCCTTGGCAACTTCACTGGCGAGATCGCTGGGAATGGCCCCGGCCAGACCGATTGCGATCTCGTTGATGCCCACAATTCCACCTTGCAGGTTTACGAGTGGCCCCCCGGAGTTGCCGGGGAAGATCTGGGCGTCATGGGCGATCCACTTGACCAGGGAACCCACGTTCTCTCCGTCCAGGAGAAAAGACCGGTTCCATAGCCTGGGGATGATCATGTCCTTGTTCGAGACAATGCCGCGCGTCACCGACTGCGAGATGGCCAGCGGGCAGCCCATTGCCAGGACGGTCTCGCCGACCTTGAGGGCTCGCGAACTTCCGAACCGCGCCACGGCAAGAGGTGGCGAGCCGGCAGGTCGAGAGCTAAGATCGAGTTTAAGGACAGAGAGGTCCGTGAGCGCGTCAGTTCCGACGAGTTTCGCATCGAGCTCCTCTCTGTTCGACAGCACACAGCGGATCGCGGCCGCTTTGCCCGCCACGTGGTGGTTTGTGAGGACATGGCCTTCGGCAGAGATGATCACGCCGCTGCCGGAGGCTTGAAACTTGCGCTCTCTGCCGGCAGCGTAATCTAGGGCCAGGACGTATACCTGGACCAGTGCTGGGTAAACGGACGAGATGGCTCGTTCGAGCGCCGCCTCGGCAAGTTTCGCCGGCAGGCGCTCCTGCGCGGGCTGAGCGGCAGCTAGCTTGGCCGCAGCAACTACGAGCAGACAAAGAAGAATCCCGAATAACAAAAGGAATTTGATTTGAATGAATATAGAGCCATTCTTCAATTGATTTCCGAATGGCCAATGGCGAGAAACCCAATTGCCGTGCCTAATTAGATCCCTGGACGATCCGGTGTCTTCCATCTTTTCTCTATGGACAGCATTTACCACAGATTCCGAAGTCTATTAACTTGGAGCAGTTCCAGTCTTGCAGCACGTTGCGACAGTACGTCGCTCGGGTAAATCCCTGGGTACCGACCACTATACTGCCCCAAGAGTTACCAAATCTTACCAATTTGAAGTGGAAATAGGTAGTTAAGATGGCTCGCCACTGAGCTCAATGCGTCAATCGTAAAAGGGGTCTCCCATTAACGAGCTTTGTCACATCTCGCTGGGTTTGTTCCCTAGCATTCTTCACCCTGGGATTTTGGGTGCTCGGTCCACTGTTTACGATGATTGGTGCCGCCTTTCATGGTGGGGATCCCAAGGCATACAATGTAATCAGCTCGACTGGCGGCTGGAACCTGGGAGCGTCCGGTCCCTGGAATAGCTACATTTCCGTTCAGAATAATCAAACCATTGTCGCTGACCCAGGAGTGCTGTATCTTAATAATTGGGAAGGGCAAGTGGTCTGCAGTCTCGCAGGAAATCTATACAACACTGGCACGTTAAGCGATAATGTGGCCGGCTTCACCCAGATTCAGCACAATTATCCGCGCAACCCGCTCTCAGTGCCCTGCTTCGTAAGCGGCTTCTTTGACGACATTAGGAATGGGAGAAGGCACAATGCAGAGGATATCGTGAAGAGCGATGGGCACGGGTCAGGAACGGCTTTGGCCATTGGGGACCCTGTATACGCTATGGAGGGTGGGACAGTTACGGCTTCCATCGGCAACAACGGCCCGGCCCCAACTCCCTACCCTCAATGCGCCGGCGCTCCTGGAAATTACGTCAAGATCAGGACCAGTGACAATTATTCGACAGTCTATTTTCACGTGAAACCGCTCTCAACCATCCAAAACGGCGTACCGGTTTCCCAGGGTCAGCAAAATTGGAACTGCGGATAACTCGGGATGCCAAACTAAGCCCCATGTCCATGTTCAGCGCAAGGACGCCAACGGAAATCCGGTGAACTTCAGCATTCCCTGCACCAACCCCCTTCCCAGGAATAGCTTTGATTATGGGATAGCGCTCGATGACGATCCGACGAATTTGTAGCCTCACAGCGATTCTCTTACTGTCCTGCTGCTGTTCCTTTCCCCTGCAGGGGAAGGAACAGCATCTCCGCTTTGATACCGAGACAGATGTCTATGAGCTAACGTTCGACGACCAAGTCATCTCCTACGCGGACATGCAGCGGATCGCTTGGTTATCGCCGTTAATCGACCCCTCGCTGCCCCACTCCCCCTTCTTCACAACCATTGCACGCTTGGTTCCTGGCAAGATTGAAAAAGACATCATTGCCTTGCCGCTCGAAACCTGCATGCCCGGTTACACGGAGTGCAAAAATCCAACTTTGAACGAGGCGTTTCTCCGAAATGCTGCCGAAGCCCTGAAAAAGACTGGCGAGCAGCTTGAACTCCTGAAAGAAGAGCCTCTGCCGGGTGTCCTGGAACCGGTTCGGTCCTATCTCGTTTTCACGTTGCAGAGCACGCTCGACTGGAACAAGGCCAAGTATGCCTATCTTCGTGATTCCAATATGGAGCCCGTTCGCGAGCAATTTTGCAAGTATTGCCTGTGCTCTGGCGACCCCAGGCGTATTGAGAGAATGGCTGTGGAGAAGAATCCTCATCTTCGAGGTTCGCCCGATTGGGAGTTGCTACCTGG
>QHZP01000358.1:0-4763 GCA_003224715.1 Acidobacteriota bacterium
TGGAGATGGTTGGGACATAGACTGGGTCATCTGTTATGAAAAATACCCTGAGCTAGCATCCCTCGTTCCAACGGACGTACGGCGCGAACGCTTGGTGCTCGTTGAGGATCTGGCTCGTGCTGCCCACAGTAATTTGCTTGAGATCTTAGTCTGGAATCATGAACTTCACCTGCCCGCCGGCTTCACTGATCTCTATCCGGAGATCAAGGGAACGGAATACCCTGTCTGCCTCTCGAGCGAGTTTCTTAAGCAATTCATCCGTGACAAATACATTGAATTCTTCACCGCCGCCCCGTCCATCGACGGAGTAGTGATTTCGGTGAACGAATCAGGACAGTTTAGCCTAGTGACCGATGCCGGCTGTAAGTGTGACCGCTGTAGCAAGATGAAGCAGCATGATCGTCTTTTGACCGTTCTGAACGAGGTCATTGCGGTGACATCGAAATTGAAGAAACAAATCATTCTTCGAACGTTCCAAAGTGCCTCGATCCATGATCTTCATGGCCATCCGGAACTGGAGATCATTCGGAAAGCCTATACGGGGTTGCCCAATCATGTTCAAATCATGTCGAAGTACTGCCCCTTAGACTTCTATGGAGGCCAGATTGCCGACGAGCCCTTGATCGGTGTCTTTCCAAACTCACATTTAGTGGAATTCAGTCTCGATGTGGAATGGCAAGGCCGGACGTTCGTCCCGGTACTCACTCCAGAGAACTTTCGCCGTCGCGTGGCACATGCTACTGAAAAGAAATGTTCGGGGATCGTCGCCAGGATTGATTTCCCCTTTCCCAGCATGGAACCAGAGCCAATTTTTGGTCATCCCAATGAGTTCAACGCCTGGTATATGGGTGAACTGCTGTGGAACGGCCGCGCAGACATTGAGGAGTCGCTTCTTCGATGGTCACAACTCAGGTACGGTGCGAATGCCACTCCAGAGATGGCTTTGGCGTTGCGTAAGACGGAGGCTATTACTCAGGAGACCTTCTTTGCCCTGGGCCAAACTCTAATTAACTATCACAACATGCTGGCAGGAGTTTCGTTCTGTGACAACGCTCTTTGGAACCATGCACTGAGTAAATGGGATCCTCAAAAGACGAAACTCTCGGAATCGTTCTTCCGGCCAGACGAAGATCTTATTGCGAGAACCAAGCGGGAGAAGCAAGAAGCCATTGAACTGGCCGATGAAGGTTTGTCGCAGATTCATCAGGCCCGCCAGAAACTTTCCGAACTCGATTACCAGCGTCTCGGTTACGCTTTCGAAAAGCTGAAGAATACCGCCGAACTCTGGGATCATCTCTTGGAGCTGTACCTTCGCCACCGGCAGGTTGCCTTCTCTCCAGTCAAGCCGGAGTGGCTGGAGGTTGCAGTTTCCAGTCCCAATAAGGAACCTCTCGAACATCTTTTGGCTGCAGCGCAAGCAGCGTTGAGAAAAGCGATTGAAATGGAGCACCGCCACGGCAAAGAGAGTTGGCCAGTGGTGTCTCCGGACCGTGGTGTAAGTACTTACGAATTTGTTAACCAAATCCTGCGGCATTACATTGGAGGTGTTACTGGAGAGGTCGTTGGCGAGCGAGTCATAACCAGGTTTGCGGATCAGATTTTGACCGCCCCCGTATATCAATCAGATTCGACCGAGAATTTGTGGCGCAAGCTGGTGGAATGTGGTCGTCCCGCCTTCGAAGCTGGAAGCGTGTCTGAGGTGTCGCTGAGGTGGCCCGAGGAATTGCGTGAGATCAACATAAATGGATTTGCTTTCACTTTGACATCACGCAATGCGCATTCTTTGAGCTTCCCTTTGGCGTGTCCAGTTCAAGCTATTTCGATAGCGACCACCTCCGATACTGTTCTCTTGATCCACAAGACCGCTAGAGAGCTGTGGATAGGAAAATGAAATGATTTCAAGAGGGATCTGGCGACGTCTAAATGGCACGCTGATTCTTGCGGGTTACGGTTTTGCATTGCGCCTCTTCGCCCAGTCTTACACTGAACTGCTAAAAAATCCTATCCTGGCCGAGGCGGAAGGACATTCCATGATGTTCAGTTTCGTGGAGCGGAGCCTGCACCCCATCGAACTGCCGTCCACATTGAAAGAATGGGAGGCGAGAAAGCCACTGCTGCGGCATCAGATTCAGCAGATAGTTGGGTTAGAGAATTTAGACCAGCGTGACCCGGTCAAATGGGTCAGCAAAGGTTTCCTCGATCGAGATGGTTATACCATTGAAAAAATCATTTATGAGAGTTATCCAGGAATGATGGTTCCGGCGCTTGTTTACACGCCAAAAGGTCTTAGCGCTCCGGCGCCGGCGATGGTCAGCATCCCTGGCCATGTCTATTGTGACGGCAAAGCGAATGTGGAGGCTCAGGCCCGAAGCGTGAATTTGGTCCGGCGGGGCCTGATTGTGGTTGCCTATGATTACCTCATGACCTCCGAGCGCAACACCGGAGCCAATCCTTGCGCCTTGATGCCATACGGCGGTGGAAACGATCATGGCCTCAGTGACTTTTCCTACACCGCGGGCACGCCCACTGCTCTGGAGATTCTGGACGGCATTCGGGCTATCGATTATCTCTATGCACGCAAGGATGTCGATCGAAGTCGTCTCGGCTTTACGGGTGAATCCGGCGGGGGTAATAGCACGTACTGGGTTGCAGCTCTCGATCAGCGAGTCTGCCTCGCAGTGTCATCCTGTTCAGTTACTAGCTTCGACTATTGGATTCGCAACAATCGCAACTGGGATTGGCACCAGCGACCACCGGGGATCCGCCGCATAGCAGATATCTCTACCTTGCTTGCATTGATTGCACCACGTCCCCTCTTGGTCATCTCGGCCTTACGCGGCACCGATTCGGAAGAAGCTCCCTTCGAAGAGGCAGAAAACGCCGTACGTCAAGCAAAGAAGGTTTATGACTTATATGGGGCTGGTGCGGACGTTCAATGTTGGGAATCGAATACTTCTCACGGATACCAGCAGGATAAGCGTGAACGAATGTACAGATGGGTAGAACGTTACTTTTTCGCACGCGAGACCGAGGTCTCGAAAGAATCCCCCTTCCTGGTCGGACCGCGCACAGAGTTGATATGCGGCCTGCCACCCTCAAACAAGACTTTTGAGGATATCTACCAGGAATGGATTCGTCATCCGACCCCGCTCCCCAGTCTCCCGCATGATCAGGCATCAGTCGTGCAGATTCAGCAAGTCCTAAGCAAGCACCTGCAAGAATTGCTGGGGCTTCCAGCTCAAGTCGCAAGCCCCGTGCTGAGTCTGCAGAAAGTGTCTAGCCGCTCCAATGGAATCTTGAAGCAGCTCATTTTTGAAGAAGAGCTGGGCATCCGGCTGCCCGCGGTAGAAGTCTCGCCAATGGGCCATACGCCGAATGCTACCGTCGTGTTTCTCGGTAGATCGCTGGATTTCCTACCTGCCATTCCCGAGATGCTTTCGCAAGGACTACGCTCTGTATTTGTGGACCTTCGAGGTGTGGGCGAGATTGATTCCGGCGATGGACGAACTGACAACTGGGCGTGGTTTATGGGGCGTCCTTGGCCGGGTCTATGGGTAGAAGATATCAACGCAATTGTCACTGCTCTTTTGACTGAGTACGGCAATGAACCAATCGGCTTGATAGGGACGGCTCGCCTAGCCAAGCCTGCCTTGTTTGCTGCGGCACTTAATCCAAACATCACGGCCCTGATTGCCAATCTGCCTGATCTCTCCTATCGACATGAGGCCCATAAGGGTAACGTTGCGGACGTTCCCAGAGTTCTGGCGACTTTGGATCTTCCAGCGATTGTCGCACTGGTCGCGCCGCGCCATTGCTGGATGCGGTTCCCAGATGGTACTGACGAGCTGGAGTTGCGATCAACCTACGAATGGAGCACTGAGTTCTATCAACGTGCCTCGGGAACCTCAAAGGCGCTGCGGCTGGGCCTGGTTGGCAGTGCAAACTGGAATGAGACGGCCAGATGGTTCGCCCTTCACTTAAGGGGAAAAGTCTGAAATTCCTTAGGCAATCTCGCCAGTT
The DNA here is from genome assembly GCA_003224715.1 of Acidobacteriota bacterium. Taxonomy (GTDB): domain Bacteria; phylum Acidobacteriota; class Terriglobia; order Versatilivoradales; family Versatilivoraceae; genus QHZQ01. Next base: position 4,021 of record QHZP01000358.1, read on the forward strand.
AGCCGTGAAAAAATGCTTAAGATCTTATTGAGAGGCCAAGGATGAATCGTCGCGATTTCATCACTGGAATGACTCTGCTGCCTACCATTCTCCCGGATCCAGCCGATGAAGGGTTCACCTCGCTTTTCGACGGATCAACTCTCAACGGTTGGACCATTCAGGAGGGTCCGGAATCTGCTTTCTACGTCAAGGACAAGGCCATTGTGGTCCATGAGGGTTCTAACTTCCCCACTTGGTTGCGATCCGACAAGCGATATGAAAATTTCGACTTCCAATGCGAATTCTTCGTCGAGGGCTGGATAAATTCAGGAATCTACCTTCATGCCCCGGAGCATGGCAGGAATACCTGGATTGGGATGAAAATCAACCTCTTTCATCAGCAGGACAAAACGATGCGTCCGGAGTCTATGGGCTCCGTTTTCCCGCTTATTCCACCTCTTAGAGTAAATGTGCGGAATCAAGCGGAATGGAATACACTGCGAGTTCTCATGGACTGGCCGTTCTTAAGAGTCTGGGTCAATGAAGAACTGATACAGGATTTGAACGTAGAGACCGTTCCCGAGCTGCGTTACCGACTTCGTCAAGGCTACCTCGGATTGGAATCTCTTTCTTATCCGATCCGCTATCGAAATCTGCGAATCAAGGAATTACAGCCTAAGGAACACTGGGAGCCACTTTACGAGACAGAAGAAGATTTTCAGAAATGGTTTGTTTCCGAAGGGAATGCCAAGTGGGAACCGGTT
>QHZP01000358.1:4781-6971 GCA_003224715.1 Acidobacteriota bacterium
AGATTTCGAACTGCATCTATACATCCGTCCCAGTAAGCATCATAACGGCGGTATTCTCTTCCGCACAGCCGGTCAGGGTCTCAGTGGTACCCACTATGAGATTCAACTTCACGATGTGGAAGGGGCTCACTATCCGACAGGCTCACTTTACTACTTTAAGCGCGCAGTTTACCCGAGGATAGAAGCGGAAAAGTGGTTCCTAATGCAATTGATCGTGAAGGGGACGTACTGTCTGGTGCGGATAAACGGAGAGAATGTCCTCGAGTATGATGAGCTAGAAAATGTGCAGGAGGGGCACCTTGAATTACAGGCTCACCAGCCGGGCCGCTGGATCGAACTTAAGCATATTCGTATTAAACAGATTTAGGAATCCGACAGGACCCAAGGAACAGACTCTGAAAGTAGCAGAAGTCTTTGGCCTGGTTCGACAGCTTTGTGCTATGCGGTCCGTAACGCCGTATCCCGTATGGTCCCAAAGCTCGATCTGCGACTTACACTCGACTAGAAACGAACACTGCCGGTGAAATTCGGGAATGGGCCATGCAACATCCATAACAATTCCCCGAGCTCACGACTGCAACCATTTAGATTGGTCGCCACGGCAAGGGAGTTTCGCCCATCGCACCGAACTATTGAGCTTTGACCGATCTAGGCTGCGGCTAGTAGTAGTTCAGCATGCCGCCCAAATGCTTGCGGCGCTGGACCACGCCTCTGTTTGCCAAATCGTCCGGTTCCGGACAAATCAGTCGATTGGCCAGACCCTGGTGATTGCGCACTGTGGTAGCGCGCCACGAAGCTTTGAACAGCTGTCCGCAAGGACTTCTCGCCAATAAGGATCAGCCGCTCCAGACAGGATTCTTTGATACTGCGGACGAAGTGCTCGGCGTAAGCATTCAGGTTCGGTGATCACGGAGGTAGTTTCAGTGTCTTTACACCGAAATCAGCGAGCACCTTGACAAACTCGGTTGTGAACAGCGGGTCACGGTCGTGGATTAGGTAACCCTTGCCGCTGACAATGCCCTCGTCGGCATAGGTCAGATTCCGAGCAATCTGGCTCATCCACAATCCATTCGCAGTTCGAGAAATCCCTCCGGTCTCGACCTTTCGTGTCGAGGGCTCAATGAAGAACAAGACGATGAAGCGCTGCAACCCGTAACGGGTCCACACCTCGATTGGGAAGAAATCGGCAGCCACGATCAGTTCCCAGTGTCGAGTTAGGAACTCTTTCCACGTCGTCTTGCGGCCACGCTCTGGCGCTGGTTCGATGCCGTGCCGCTCGAGAGTCGCTGCGATCGCGCTGAGGCAACCGAACTGCTGAAACTTGGATCTCGGAGAGAAGACACCTTGTCATATAGGTGATGTGCAATGATGTGGAGGTGAAAGATGAGCGACTATTTGTTACCAGTTGGCTGGTAACCCGGCGCGGGCTAATCGTGTTTATCCTACTGCTGCTGATGACCGAGTTTTCCAATTTGTATCGGCCCGCTTCAAACAGGGAAAATGGTAGGCAACCTGTAAAGGCGAGTAGCAACTGGGACAGCAGCCACCGAGAAGGCAGCCAGCAGCAACGCGATGGAGTCGGCGTTAAGAACTGTCACCCATGCAAACCCGTCAAGCCGAGCCAGCCTGAGTGACATGTCACGTTCGCCGACTGTCCCAAGCGTGATCGCAGGGTAATTACGCTGAGTTCCTGATCCTTCCTTAAGGCAAACTGGTCGAACTCTGGACCGGAATTTTCACCGGCAATCGAAACTTCTCGGTCCCATTCCTAGTCTCAATTTTCTTCCCTCATTTACCTGTTGATTGAGCTTGCTCGTTTCTTAACCGCTGCGAGCATTCGGAATCCCCGCTTCGCTTCCAGGCTACGCAAGCATCCGTCCTGCCAGTAAACAGCCACTGTCAGGCTCGAATGCGGGTTGCTCTACCTTGGATTTCTCGTCTCTCCGCTTCGTTCCCCCCATGCAGTTTTTGTGGTCCGCAACTCTTGGGCGAAGGACCACAAAAAACCACACGGAGGAACAAAACAATGAAGATCGAGCACGCCAAACAACTCACCGAACAAGCTCTCGACAAGCTGATTCAGGCTCTTGAAACTGGAAAGAGCGAAGCTTTGAAAGCCTACCTCGCCACTATGAGCCGATTCCACCGTCAGCTCGGACCGTCGTCGTCAGCGGCATCGGTGGTCATGCG
>QHZP01000340.1 GCA_003224715.1 Acidobacteriota bacterium
TTTTTCGTCAATCACCAATTTGGAGTTTGGACATTTTCGATTCGATGCAACTCAAGACATTTCTTGATTTCTTCGGACTTGATCTGGTCGCACACTCGAAATAGATACCTCGTTTGGAATCCTCGAGATTTGTCAACGAAGCGTCTCTTTTCCCCGAAGGGGATTAATAATGCAGCCCAGGGTTGCGGTCCAGCCGCTACCCTGGGACAGCCAGATAGCCACCTTCCCATTCCCTGAAGGGGATAGATACCAAATGCCCCGGCGTACTCATCCCCTTCAGGGATGGAGCGAATGGCCCGACCTCTTCCCAGGGTAGTGCGTTGCCGCACAACCCTGGGCTGATTTACGCATCCCCTTCGGGGAATAAGAAATGTCCAAGCTTGAGACCAATGTCGTGCGCATCGATGCATCTCCTTGGTATGCATCCATAATATGCCCATCTTGATACGCCGTCCATGTCATATATCAGCGCGCTCGTCCCGCCTTTTGGTCATCATGGCCGGTATGGCACTCGCCATTTTAGATCGCTATGGACGATGAAACGAGAACTTTGTTCTCGTTTTGGGGACGGACTGAGAGCCCGAAGCGCCAGCGAGGGACAGTCCCGCGATGACCCTCGCTGGCGCTTCGGGCTCTCTATCATCGGTCGCGGCAGGGATATCAAGGGCGGCAGCCCTTGTCTAGTTAGTTTCTGTCGCGAAACGCTCCAGGTGGAGCGGGCGCTCCTGCGCACGCTTGTTGAACGCGCGACGGAGCGGGCGTTCCACCCGAGGTATCATCTTGACACCGATTGGCGAAGAGGGAATAAGGCCAGTCTCGCGACAGAAACTAGTTAGAAGCACTGCTTTTGTGGAAAACCGAGGCCAACTGACGGGACAACAAAGATAAGAATTACGGTAGTTCGGAAGACCCCATTAAGTATTTATCCACACCGCGGGCGGCCTGGCGTCCTTCTGTGATGGCCCAGACCACTAACGATTGACCCCGGCGCATATCGCCGGCGGCGAAAACTCCTGGCTCGCTGGTCATGTAATCCGAGCCTGCAGCAACATTCCCGCGGGCATCCAATTTGACAGCTAGATTTTTGATCATTCCGTTTTGCTCCGGCCCCAGAAATCCCAGGGCTAGCAGAACCAGGTCCACCTCCATCTCAAATTCGCTGTCAGGAATGTCGTTCATGGGACGTCGGCCCGAGGCGTCAGGCCGACCAAATTCGATTCGGACGGCACGCAGTTTTTCTACTTTACCGTTGGATCCGGAGAACCGCTTGGTGGAGATACTCCAGTCTCGAAACCCGCCTTCTTCATGGGAACTGGACGTTCGCAAGATCATGGGCCAGTACGGCCAGGGCATCGAAGGGGTGCGCTCAGCCGGGGGTTTGGGAAGCAGTTCCCAGGAATGTACCGAGACGGCCCCTTGACGAATGGCCGTTCCATGGCAGTCCGAGCCGGTATCGCCTCCTCCCAGGATGACCACGCGTTTGCCGCGAGCCGTTATCTCCTTGCCAGGGATTACCGGGTCGCCTGCTACACGCCGGTTCTGCTGAGGGAGATATTCCATAGCGAAATGAATGCCATCCAATTCGCGGCCAGGAACGGGCAGATCACGAGCTTGGGTTGCCCCGCCACTGAGAACCAGGGCATCAAAGTTCCGGCGCAATTCCTCCACCTCTAGGTTCACACCCACATGGGCATTCGTTTTGAAAACAATTCCCTCTTCCGCCATGAGGTCGAGCCGCCTTTGCACAACCCACTTCTCCAATTTGAAATCGGGAATGCCGTAGGTCAGCAATCCGCCGATGCGATCGGCTCTTTCAAATACGGTCACCGTGTGACCCGCTCGATTCAGTTGAGCCGCACAGGCGAGGCCCGCTGGACCCGAGCCGACGACAGCTACCTTCTTACCCGTTCGGACTTTGGGCGGTTGCGGACGCATCCAGCCCTCCCGGAAGGCATGCGTAATCAGGCTGAGCTCGATTTGCTTGATGGTGACTGGATTGTCGTTGATGCCCAGGACGCAAGAGGCTTCGCAGGGAGCCGGACAAACCCAACCTGTAAACTCCGGGAAATTGTTGGTCTTATGAAGAACCTCAATGGCTTCTCTCCAACGACTCTGGTAAACCAGGTCATTCCAATCCGGAATGATGTTCCCGAGCGGACAGCCGGTGTGACAGAAGGGGATGCCACAATCCATGCAGCGGGCGCCTTGCGACTGCACCAGTTCGTCGGTCGGATCACAGTACACTTGAAACCAATCGCGAATACGGTCGTCCACGGACCGGCGAGGGGCCATCTCGCGCTTGATTTCTAAAAATCCGGTAACTTTACCCATGGTTTTGAGACGTGAAACGTGACTCGTGATAATCAGGGCCGGGCGGTGGTCAGTTCCTGTTCGGCTTGAGCGGCCCTGGCCTTTTCCTGCTCCAACTGCATCAAGGCGCGGCGATAATCTTGTGGCATGACTTTGACGAATTGGGGAAGCATCGCCTCCCAGTTCTGTAGGACTGTTTGGCCCGGAGCGCTGCCGGTAAAGTAGTAATGGCGCTCAATAAGGATTCTCAAGGTTTCGATGTCGCGAGCCTCAATCACGGGCTCCAGGTCTACCATGTTCCGGTTACACAGGGAGGCGAAGGTGCCCTGCTCGTCTAAGACAAAGGCAATGCCGCCGCTCATGCCGGCGGCAAAATTTCTTCCCGTTTTGCCCAACACCACGACCACTCCTCCCGTCATATACTCGCAGCCATGATCTCCCACGCCTTCCACCACCGCTTTAGCGCCGCTATTACGAACGGCAAAGCGCTCTCCGGCTATTCCTCTGAGATACACTTCACCGCTGGTAGCCCCGTAAAGCAGCGTATTGCCCACCAGAATATTTTCTTCAGGGACGAAGGTTGCATCCCTGGGTGGATACACCACCAGCCGGCCGCCAGAAATTCCCTTTCCCAGATAATCATTGGCATCGCCTTCCAGAGTCAGAGAGATCCCTTTGGCCAGAAAAGCGCCAAAACTTTGGCCGGCGGAGCCGGTAAACTTAATTTGGATGGTGTCCTCCGGCAATCCTTCTGAGCCATACCGCCTGGCTACTTCTCCGCTGAGCATGGTTCCCACCGTGCGCTGGGTGTTGCGGATGGGGAGATCGAGCTGGACGGGAATTTGATGGTTCAAAGCAGCCTGGCAGAGCTCGATCAACTTATGGTCCAGAGCCCTCTCCAGACCATGATCCTGAGATCGCACCTGATGAGTGGCGATGCGGGCCGAAACCCGGGGCTTATAAAAAATATTGGAAAAATCCAGGCCTCGAGCTTTCCAGTGGTCGACGGCCTCTTTCACATCTAACAGGTCGACGCGGCCGACCATCTCGTCGATCGTCCGGAACCCCAATTCGGCCATGATTTCCCGGACTTCTTCGGCAATGTAAAAGAAGAAATTGACCACATACTCTGGCTTGCCTGAAAACTTCTGGCGTAATACCGGATCCTGTGTGGCCACGCCCACAGGGCAAGTGTTCAGGTGACACTTGCGCATCATGACGCATCCTGACACTACCAGGGGAGCGCTGGCAAAGCCAAATTCCTCGGCCCCCAGCAAAGCCGCAATCGCCACGTCCCGGCCGGTCTTGAGCTGTCCGTCGGTCTGAACGATGATGCGACCCCGCAGGTCATTCAAGACCAGAACTTGCTGTGTTTCGGCTAAACCCAATTCCCAGGGGATGCCCGCGTGTTTGATGGAGGTCAGGGGAGATGCCCCGGTGCCGCCATCGTGTCCGCTAATGAGGACCACGTCGGCATGGGCCTTGGAGACGCCGGCGGCTACGGTGCCCACGCCCACTTCAGCCACCAGTTTGACCGAAATCCGCGCTTGCGGATTGACATTTTTCAGATCGTGGATGAGCTGGGCCAGGTCCTCAATGGAATAGATGTCATGATGCGGCGGCGGGGAAATCAATCCAACCCCGGGCGTGGAGTGCCGCACTCGAGCAATGACTTTGTCCACCTTGTGTCCGGGCAATTGTCCGCCTTCTCCCGGCTTGGCTCCCTGGGCCATTTTTATTTGCAGGTCATCGGCATTTACCAGATACTCGGTGGTCACGCCGAAACGGGCCGAGGCCACTTGCTTAATCGCGCTACGGCGCCAATCGCCGTTGGGATCGCGTTTGAAACGTTCCGGATCTTCGCCGCCCTCCCCGGTGTTGCTTTTCCCGCCAATGCGGTTCATGGCAATGGCCAGGTTTTCATGGGCCTCTTTACTAATGGAACCGAAGGACATGGCCCCGGTGGCAAAGCGTTTGACAATCTCCTTGGCTGGCTCCACTTCCTCGATGGGAATCGGGTTCCCCTTCTTAAACTTGAAAAGCCCGCGCAGCGTGCAGAGATTCTGATTTTGATTATTGATCAGGCTCGAATATTCCTTAAACGTCTGGTAGCTGCCTTGACGCGTGGCCTGCTGCAGTTTCGCCACACTTTCGGGATTAAAGAGATGAAACTCTCCTTCTCGCCGCCACTGGTATTGGCCTCCTACGTCCAGCAGGGCACTGCGAACCCGTTCATCGGGGAATCCGCGACGATGCAGCGCCAGTGCCTCCCGCGCCAAATGGTTCAAGCCAACACCCTCAACGCGCGAGGGGGTCCCGGTGAAATAGCGATCTACCAATTCGGTATTCAGCCCAATGGCCTCGAAGATTTGCGCTCCCCGGTAACTTTGGATGGTGGAGATTCCCATCTTGGCGATAATCTTGAGCAAAGCCTTGTTAATGGACTTAAGGTAGTTTTTGTGGGCTTTCTCCACCGTGATTTCGGCCGGAAACAGCTTTTGCCTGACCATGTCGGAAAGTGTCTCAAAAGCCAGATAGGGATTGATCGCTCCGGCTCCATAGCCAATGAGCAAGGCGAAGTGCATGACTTCCCGGGCTTCACCGGATTCCACCACGAGTCCGACTCTGGTTCGGGTGCCTTCGCGGATCAAATGGTGATGCACAGCCGACGTAGCCAGCAAGCTGGGGATGGCAACATGATGAGCGTCTACGCCACGATCGGAAAGGACCAGTAGGCTGTAGCCTCTCCTTACAGCGTCGGAAGCTCTCTGGCAGAGGGATGCGAGGGCCGTCGCCAGTCCTTCGTCTCCAGCGGAAACCGCAAAAAGCATGGGCAGGGTGATCGCGCGGAAATCTCCCACCGAAACATGCCGCACTTTCTCCAGCTCGACGTTCGTCAAGATGGGGCAGGGAAGTTTGAGCATATGACAGTGTTTGGGAGTTTCAGCCAGGAGGTTCTGCTCGCGGCCAATGTAACTTTCCAAAGACATCACCATTTCCTCCCGGATGGAATCAATGGGAGGATTCGTCACCTGGGCGAAAAGCTGTTTGAAATAGTTGTAAACCAGTTGCGGCCGGCTGGAGAGCACTGCCAGCGGGGTGTCGGTGCCCATGGAACCTACCGCCTCTTCGCCGTCTTTGGCCATGGGGGCCATCAGCAGACGGAGATCTTCAATGGTGTAACCGAAAGCCTGTTGTCGGACCAGCAGGTTTGGAAGGTTAGATGGAGGGAGGCGCGGTGGTTCAGGCAAATGATGCAGATCGATCTTGTTGGCTTCCACCCACTGCCGATAAGGCTTTTGCCGGGTAATCCTGGCTTTCAATTCAGCGTCATCAATGATCCGTCCCTCCAGCGTATCGACCAGAAATATCTTGCCCGGCTGCAGCCGGCCCTTATAGAGAATTCTAGGGTTGGGAATATCCAGAACTCCCACTTCGGAAGCCATGACCACCAGGCCGTCTTTGGTCACCAGGTAACGGGCGGGTCGGAGACCGTTACGATCCAGGACAGCGCCGATACGCTTGCCATCGGTGAAAGCGATGGCGGCTGGGCCATCCCATGGCTCCATCAGACAAGCATGGTACTCATAAAAGCCCTGCTTGTCGGGATCCAGGTGAATATCCTTGTTCCAGGCCTCGGGGATCAACATCATGATGGCGTGTGGCAACGAACGCCCACTGGCCAGTAAGAACTCCAGAGCGTTGTCGATAGTAGCGCTATCGCTTCCGGTTTCGGTCAGAATGGGGAAAAGTTTTCTGAGGTCTTCCCCAAAGAGCTCTGAAGACAGACTTTGAGCGCGGGCTCTCATCCAATTGCGATTCCCCCGCAATGTATTGATTTCGCCGTTATGGGCCAGATAGCGATAGGGATGGGCCAATTTCCAGGAGGGGAAAGTATTGGTGCTGAACCGCGAATGGACCATGGCCAGGCCACTCTTGACCAAGGAATGGTTCAGGTCCTGGTAGAAGGCCGGAATCTGGTGAGCCATGAGCAGGCCTTTATAGATGAGGGTCACACAGGAAAGGCTGGAAATGTAAAAGGTGTCAGCTTCCTCCATTCCCGAAGCTTCGACCAGACTTTCTACACGCTTGCGGATCACATAGAGTTTTCTCTCGAACTGGGACTCATGCTTCAAATGAAAATTCCTGCCAATGAAAATTTGTCGAATAACGGGCTCGACTTCGCGGGCCACGGCGCCAATGGCCTCGTTGTTGACAGGAACGTCACGCCAGCCCAGGACTTGCTGGCCCTCTTCCTGGATGACCTTTTCAAAGAAGGCTTGACATTGTTGACGCTGGTGCTCGTTTCTTGGCAGGAACACCATCCCGACGCCATAGTGACCTGCTTCCGGCAGGGCCAGGCCCATTTTGGAACATTCCTGACTTAGGAATTCGTGCGGGATTTGCAGCAGAATGCCGGCTCCATCGCCGGTTTCCGGGTCACAGCCACAGGCCCCGCGGTGGCTCAAGCTCAGCAACACTTCCAGGGCCTGGCGGATAATCTGATTGGACCGAGTGCCATCCATGTTGGCAACAAATCCGACGCCACAGCTATCCTTTTCGAACTGAGGATCGTAAAGGCCCTGTTTTGGAGGTAAGCCAACGCGATGCGTCATCATAAGAGCCCTGGTTGGGAACCTGAAGTCAAGCAAATCGTCGAGACAGACGTGATTCAGAGGTCCTCCACCATCGACCTCAGCACGTCGTCTTCGGCCACGAACTTCCCCTTTGCCACAGAAGTTAGTGGGAAAAGCTGGACTCGGCCCCGGAAGCAGCAATTCTAATAGGAAATGCCTCTGGCAACTAAATTTATAATTTTTATAGATTCCATAAAAAATATTAATCAACGGTCCGCGGAATCCAGGTTTTGCTTGCTCTTCCGGTATAATTCTGGCGCCATGTCGAAGACTTCGAAAATCTTGATCGTGGTTGGGTTCCTTGTTCTGATGGGATATATTGTCTATTCCTCCCTCGGCCTCAGCAAGTTTCGTTGCGAGGTTTGTATGGAGTTCCGGGGAGGCACGGCTTGCAGGACCGCGTTAGGAAGCACCCGGGAAGAGGCGATACGGACTGCGGCCGATAATGCCTGCGCCCAGCTTACTTCGGGGATGACCGACAGTATGTCGTGTACCCAAACCCCTCCAAAGAGCATCAAGTGCAAGGAGCGTTAGGTGAAGGCCCGGCAGAGCGGCTACAACGACCGATCAACCGACCCCCCATTTATTATCTCCCTCTCCTGGTGGAGGGTGGCGCGAAGCGACGGGTGAGGGCAGCCTAGCGGCAGCTGAGGGTAGGCCGGCCTTTCAAGGCCGGCCTCGGCAACCCAACCCCATACCGTATTCACGAAATAGGGGTTCCAGGGAGTTCTTTTGCGTGAAATTTCCTAGATGCAGCGGAATCTTACTACACCCAACTTCTCTCCCTGGAAGATTCGGCATTGGAGACTTTGGAGCCGAGGCCTTTCACTTCGTTGATTTCCTGGGGGACACGGGCCAGCGACTCTGGCAGGTTTTGCCCTTGGGACCGACCGGATATGGGGATTCTCCCTACCAGTGCTTCTCGGCATTCGCGGGCAACCCGCTTCTAATTAGCCTGGAGAAGCTCAGCGAGGGCGGCCTACTGTCTGCGGGGGATCTGGAAGACGGTTTCCGTTTTCCAGACCGGGAAGTAGACTATGGGGCCGTCATTGAATTCAGAATACCTTTACTTAAGAAAGCCTTTGAAAACTTCAAAACCAGGGCATCCTCGGAAGACTGGAACGAATTCGAAGCCTTCTGCCGGCAAAATATTTCCTGGCTCGACGATTATGCCTTATTCATGGCAGTCAAGGAGGCCCATGGGGGAGCTGTCTGGAACCAGTGGGAGCCCGCCATTGCCGCCCGCCAATCCACGGCGATTTCACAATGGAGCCAAAAACTCAGCCAGGAGATTCAGTCATGCAAATTCGGCCAGCATCAATTCTTCAAGCAGTGGTCGGCTTTGAAGCGGTATTGTCATCGTCAGGGGATCAAGGTGATGGGGGACATCCCCATCTTTGTGGCCCATGATAGCGCTGATGTCTGGGCCCATCCTGGGCTGTTTGAGCTGAATGCCCGGGGAGAACCGGCAGTGGTGGCAGGCGTACCGCCTGACTATTTCAGCGCCACCGGCCAACGATGGGGGAACCCCCTGTACCGCTGGAATAGGCTCGCCGAGACGGGCTATGCCTGGTGGAGACATCGTCCGGCTGGATCACTTTCGGGGATTTGAAGCCTACTGGGAAGTTCCAGCCACCGAGACGACTGCTATCAACGGAAGGTGGGTCAAAGGTCCGGGTGCCGCCTTCTTTCAAGCGATCCAGGACGCCTTGGGCGAACTGCCCATCGTGGCCGAGAACCTGGGCGTGATTACGCCGGAAGTGGAGAGCCTGCGAGAGCGGTTCGGGTTTCCCGGCATGGCCGTTCTCCAATTTGCGTTTGGCACGGACCCTCACGTGGCTGGCTTTTTACCTCATAATTACCCCAGAAACTGTGTCGTCTATACCGGCACTCATGATAACGACACAACAGTTGGTTGGTGGACCAGCGCCGGCAGGGGCGACAGCACGCGTTCCCAGCAGGAAATTCTGAGGGAGCGAGACTTCGCTCTGAAATATCTCGGCAGCGATGGCCGTGAAATCAACTGGGCATTCATCCGCTGCGTTCTGGCATCGGTGGCCGATATTGCTATTATTCCCCTTCAAGACGTATTGGGTCTGGGAAGTGAGGCCCGTATGAACTTGCCCGCCAGGCCTGGTGGGAACTGGCGCTGGAGATATGCGCCTGAATTATTGACAGACAAGATTCGAGAACGCTTGAGGACCTTAACGGAAATCTATGGTCGTTCGTCGATGCCCAGGGCAGAGGATTGAAGTGCCGAGGCGGGTGACGGATGAAGCGCGACCATCCTAACCCTTCGACTTCAGGAATGTCCCCCGCTGGAGCTCTTCGAAGGCCTGCCGGAGTTGCTCTTGCGTATTCATCACGATCGGGCCATACCAGGCGACCGGCTCCTCGAGTGGCTTCCCCGATACCAGCAGGAACCGGATCCCTTTTTCTCCGGCCTGGACAGTAACCTCATCGCCTCGGTCAAAGAGCAGAAGCGAGCGGTTCTCCGCCTCCGTGGGAGGTGACGTGTCAGCCCAGCCGACCCCCTCGGTCGGCACAGCCAGGGGCCCGGACGCGTTGCAGAACTTGCCCGCCCCGGCGAATACGTAGGCGAAGGCGTGACGTGTCGTCTCGACGGGGAGGGTTTTCCTCTTGCCCGGCGGCACCGATACATCGAGGTAAACCGGTTCGGCCGCGATCCCGTCTACAGGACCCGTCTTCCCCCAAAAGCTCCCGCAGACGACTCGGACCCGGGTCCCGTCGTCGTCCGTGATCAGGGGGATGTCGAGCGCTTGCACCTCCTGGTAGCGGGGCGCCGTCATCTTGAGGGACGACGGGAGGTTCGCCCACAACTGGAACCCGTGCATCCGTCCGTCCTGGTCGCCCTTCGGCATCTCCTGGTGGATGATCCCGCTCCCCGCCGTCATCCACTGGACGTCACCAGCGACGATGGAGCCCTTGTTCCCCATGCTGTCGCCGTGCTCGACGGTTCCCGCCAGGACGTACGTGATCGTCTCAATCCCGCGGTGGGGGTGCCACGGGAAGCCGGCCAGGTAATCCTCCGGCCGGTCGTTGCGGAAGTCATCCAGGAGGAGAAAGGGGTCGAAATCGGACGTGTTGCCGAATCCGAAGGCGCGTCGCAGATGCACGCCTGCGCCCTCGAGGGTTGGCTTGGCCTTGACGAGCCGCTTGATAGGTCGAATGGACATAGTGGCCTCCCGTGTCGGGGTCGCTGCCCCGCATGCAACAACTTGACTCTAGGGCCTAGACACGCTGCGGTGCGTCAGCCCGTCTGGCTATCCGCAAACCCTGACAGAATTCGGTATTAAATACAAGAAGGAATTTGTCTTTGGGTGTGCCACAAATTTGTGGGTAATGACAGAAGCAGTGAGCCTCGTAGAGGCGAAATATTTATAGTTCAAAGGCTCCAAAAAACGGAGAGCGCTCCGTAGGAGCGTCATGACGCCCTGCTGGGGCTTCGAGCGTCAGGAGGGTAAGCGTCTTTCTACAAAGATGCCGCCTCTATGAGGCTCCCTTCGGTTCAAGCAGCACAGGCCTGCATTTCAGGAAATAACCCACAAACTTGTCACACGCCCATTTGTCTTTTAAGGGAGTGATGCTTCTGAAGAACCCTCAGAGGATACGGACGGAATGTCCTGCAGCAGCTCGCATCTGGAGCCGTGAGCGATGGCGTTGCGTCTTCAGGGTCTCCAAGCTTGGTAAGGTCGATCCTCCTTCGGCTCCGAGCCCATACGCAAGACGTTGCCATCCCGATCCTCCACGCGAATCTCAAGGGCCCAAGGATAATTTGCCGGCTCATGTAGAATCTTGGCGCCGTTAGCTTTGAGCTCCTCGTAGAGTTGCTCGACGTCCTCGACACCAATCCAAACCCAACTGCCCGTGTGGCCTTGGTCGCCCTTTGATAGGTAGATGCCGGCGCGGTCTCGGCTGACACAGGTGAAGTTGTCATCGCCCCAGCTCGCCTGCTCGAAGCCCAGCACATCGACGTAATATCGCACGGCTGCGGACATGTCCTCGACACGGAGAATGGGATTTGCACATTCAAACCGCGTACGATGCGTGTCGCTCATGTGAACCTCCGAAAGTTGATGATGGCAGACGTATCAGGAGTGAGCGGCGTGCGACGCACAATCGCTGCAATTCGTGGTTGGGTGGTGGCGAGTGCCGACGAACAGCTCACTTCCGGGTGTCGGGCCCTATGTGGCCTGGTCAGGCGGTGTGGCCCTCACCTGCCGAATCTCTGCGCGGAGCACGCCCTCGCTTTAGCGGTCTCTTGCTGCCGATTCTTCGGTCGCGCGCTCGATTCCAGCGAAACGAGAAGCTGACCGGAGATCCTGGCGATTTCATCGACTGCTGAGAGGAACGCCGGCGCATTCGCCTTCGAAGGTTTGTTGAAACCGCTAATCTTCCTTACGAACTGCAGCGACGCCGCATGGATCTCTTCGTCCGTGACAGGCGGATCGAAGTTGAATAGCGTCCTTATGTTTCTGCACATGCTTCTTTACCTCGATCAGCTGGGAGAGGGTGGGCGCCGCCGGGGTGAGGGGTCAGTGGCTGATGGAGCCGTAATCCCGGGCGGTCTTTGGTTGCTCGCTAAAGATAGCTGAAGGGAAATCCTCCTTGACGTTGTTTGACTTTGCCGTACCAGAGGCTGAGCGGATAGAGAACCAAAAGACCGCCGAGCCAAGCCGCATAGACCACTCCCAAACTAAATCCGGCATCGGGCGGGGCATTGCTAGAGGAAGCGGGAAAATTCAAGAACAGATACCCGACGCTCTTGCCCGCCAGATAACCGAGCAGAACAGCTAGTCCGTGCGCCAGAATCA
>QHZP01000341.1:0-2026 GCA_003224715.1 Acidobacteriota bacterium
GACGACAAAGGCGTCACTCTGGTTTCGGCCTCCTCGCTGGACAAGGAGACAAGAGCGACCAAATCAGGGGGAAGTGTGGCTGGCGCAAAATTGGTTGGAGCGGAGATTGCCCAGCGCGCCAAGGCTCAGGGAATTGAGCAGGTGGTTTACGATCGCGGTGGATACCGCTACCACGGCCGTGTCAAAGTTCTTGCTGAGGCAGCCAGGGCAGGGGGATTGAAATTTTGAGCATATCCTCAGTGAGCTCATAAATTGGACAAATCCACATGGAGGACTGTTGGAAACTAGAATCGATCCAAGCACACTTCAATTGAAAGACCAGGTTGTTTCTATCAATCGAGTAACGAAGGTCGTCAAGGGCGGAAAGAATCTTAGTTTTAGCGCCCTCGTTGTTGTCGGAGACGAAAACGGAACTGTGGGTTATGGGAACGGAAAAGCCAAAGAGGTTCCACAGGCGATTCGCAAAGCGGTTGAGTCTGCTAAAAAGAATTTGATTAAGATTCCCATGGTAGGTACCTCTATTCCTCACTTGGTTGTCGGCCGCTTCGGCGCTGGCAAAGTGCTGTTAAAACCGGCAACTGAAGGTACAGGAGTTATCGCGGGCGGGCCGGTACGAGCGGTTATTCAGTCGGTCGGAATTCAGAATGTCTTGACCAAATCGTTGGGGAGCGCTAATCCTCATAATGTGGTCAAAGCCACGATCGATGGCCTTAAACAACTGAGAGACGCCCAAGGGGTGGCCAGATTGCGCGGAAAAACTGTGGAAGAGATTATGCAACGATAGGCTGTGATGACGAAGACCAAAACTCAGTCCAAAGAATTGAAAATTAAGCTGGTCAAAAGTGGAATAGGATTTCCTGAAAAGCAGAAACGAATAATAAAGGGGCTGGGGTTCAAGAGATTGAATGACGTGATAACCCGCCCCAATACGCCTCAAATCAGAGGCATGATTTTCAGGATTCGCCATCTCGTTGACCTTATCAATGAGTGATGGTTAGAGCGCTTAGACAGGAGAGTTTCCCATGCCGCCAAGCGGTGGCACAGAGCATGAAAAAGTTGGACCGAGCCGCGACCATTTAGGAAGCGGTTGAGGCAATCGGCCGGTCTGCCCCTCCCTGACGGTCGGGGCTCGGACTTTTGCTATTTTCGTAGGAGTTCGCTCCATGATAGGACTTCATAATTTGCGTCCCCCGGCGGGATCTACGCATGCCAAGAAGCGACGCGGTACGGGGATGGGTTCAGGGCTGGGAAAGACCGCCGGGAGAGGCAGTAAGGGACAGAAATCTCGCTCAGGCGCCAGAACCAAAAGAGGATTTGAAGGCGGTCAAATGCCGTTACACCGGCGCTTGCCGAAACGAGGCTTCACCAACATTTTCAAAAAAGAGTTTGCCATTGTCAATTTGGAAAAGCTCAAGGGCTTCCCTGCAGGCTCTTCTATTTCTCCGGAGGTCTTATTAGAACAGAAAATTATTAAAAATGTTCGGGATGGTGTCAAGATTCTTGGCAATGGGGAGCTGTCTCACCCACTCAATGTTGCGGCTCACTGCTTCAGTGAGAGTGCCAGGGAGAAAATCACTCGGGCAGGCGGTACGGTTGAGGTACTCAAGTGATTGAGAGTCTGCGCAACATTTGGAGCATGCCCGATCTCAAGAAGAGGATTTTGTTTACCTTAGGTTTATTGGCTGTCTATCGAATCGGAGCCGTCATTCCCACTCCGGGTATCAATTACGGGGTTCTGGAAAGATTCTTTGAGGAGCACCGCGGGACAGTATTTGGTTTCTTGGATTTGTTCTCAGGCGGGAATCTGCGCAAATTCACGATTTTTGCTCTGGGAATCACTCCCTACATCACTGCTTCCATTATCCTCCAGCTTTTGACGGTTGTCTGGCCTTTCCTGGAAAAGCTTTCTAAAGAGGGCGAGCTGGGAAGAAAGAAGATAACCCAATACACCCGCTATCTCACGGTTCTCTTGAGTATCATTCAGTCCATCGGAATTGCCGTAACGCTTCAGAGAACTCCAACCGAA
>QHZP01000341.1:2151-4142 GCA_003224715.1 Acidobacteriota bacterium
GCATAGTATCTGGTTTGCCTCATGCCAGTGCTGAGATCTATACCAGACTGGCCACCCAGCAGTGGTCACCCTTGATCGTCCTTATTCTGCTGGGAATGATGGTAGCAGTGGTAGCCTTTATTGTTTTAGTAGAGCGGGCTCAGAGGAGGATCTCCGTCCAGTATGCCAAGCGTGTGGTCGGAAGAAAAGTGATGGGAGGACAGTCTACTCACCTCCCGCTGAAAGTGAATATCGGTGGTGTCATTCCTGTCATCTTTGCCTCATCCATACTGACCTTCCCTCAAACCTTTGGCCTTGCTTTTCCAAATAGCCGATTCTTCAAAAACATGACAGATGCGTTGCGCTGGGGAGAGCCGCTTTACAATCTGCTTTACGTGACCGGAATCATCTTCTTTTGCTATTTTTATACTTCAATCATTTTTAACCCGACTGAAGTTGCGGATAATATGAGGAAATATGGAGGTTTCATTCCGGGGATTCGCCCAGGAAAGAAGACGGCTGAATATGTTGAAACCATTTTAACGCGCGTCACCTTTGCCGGAGCCATCTATCTGGCCCTTATTGCTATTATTCCCGAGTTTATGATCACAGGTTTTCATATTAATCACTTGCCTGTGATCGGAAGATATTTTGACAATCTACCAAACTGGATTCTCAACGGCATGGGTGTGCAGTTTTATTTTGGCGGCACATCGCTGTTAATTGTCGTCGGTGTGGCCATGGACACCGTTCAACAGATAGAAGCCCAGCTCGTCATGCGACATTACGATGGGTTTTTGGGCCCGCGAGGGAGAAGAATCCGAGGGAGACGTGGGTGAAAGTACCCCTAACGGTGGTCTTTCTGGGAGCTCCCGGCGCCGGCAAAGGAACTCAGGCTCGAGTCCTTTCGGGAGAATATGGGATTCCCCATGTTTCCACCGGGGACATTTTGCGGGAGGCGATCAAGTCAAAAAGCCCTTTGGGCATGGAAGCCAAGAAGAAAATGGATGCCGGTGAATTGGTGAGTGATGAGATTGTGTGTCTTATCGTCGAGGAGCGGCTTCGGCGCGTCGATTGTTCTCAAGGTTTTATCCTGGACGGATTTCCCAGGACCATTGCTCAGGCCGAAAGATTAGCGGAGATGTTGCCCCGCCTTTTGTTTCCTCTCCCAATGGTTTTTCATATCAATGTGGGAGAGGAAGAACTCGTAAAAAGGTTAACGGGACGTCGAAGCTGCTCTGTTTGCCGACAGATTTACAACATCTATGGCCAGCGACCCCGCATTGAAGACCAGTGTGATGTCTGCGGCGGGAAACTGGAGCTGAGGGAAGATGATAAAATGGAAGTCATTCAGGAGCGATTCACAGAGTACACTAATCAGACCGAGCCGTTGATCCAATACTACCGGGAGAGAGGATTACTGTTTGAAATTGATGGATCCAAGGATATCAATTCCATCAACCAGGATATTCTCTCGGTCATCAAGAGTTCAAAGGTATTGAGCAATTAAGCAATTGAGCAGCCATTGATCTCAAAAAGAATTTCATCTATACTTTACGTTTTGTATTTTGGACTTTTTAAATAGTAATCTCTAATGTCTAAGGAAGACGCCATCGAGGTAGTCGCGGTCGTGCTTGAACCGCTCCCCAATGCTATGTTTAAGGTGGAGCTGGAAAACAAACATGTGGTGCTCGCCCATATTTCCGGGAAAATGCGCAAGAATTTTATTCGGATACTTCCCGGCGATAAAGTGGCGGTCGAGCTCTCACCTTACGATTTGACTCGTGGCCGGATTGTATACCGTTATAAGTAGGATTCATCTATGAAAGTCAGGGCGTCGGTCAAGAAGATTTGTGATAAATGCAAAATCATTCACCGCAAGAGAGTGGTACGAGTGATTTGTGTGAATTCGAAACATAAGCAGCGGCAGGGATGACTTCCTAGTCGGAGGGTTGAGATATATCCGGCCCCAGCCTTGACACCGACTGGGCTCAACAAGCACAGGGGGAAAA
>QHZP01000341.1:4196-4782 GCA_003224715.1 Acidobacteriota bacterium
CGCCGGATTTGTGAAATGGCAAGTATTAACCTGGATACCAAAATCAGAGATTTGTCCGAGGATGAGGTGACTCGCATTCGGCAAATCATCGAAGAACAGGGCAGAGTCGAAGGCGATTTGCGTAAAGAAGTGGCCATGAACATTAAGAGGCTGATGGAAATTGGTTCCTATCGAGGCGTCCGACATCGCAAGTCGCTTCCAGTCCGAGGGCAGCGGACCCACACGAATGCCCGGACGCGCAAGGGTCCTCGCAAAGGGGCTATTGCCGGCAAGAAGAAGCCTACCGGCAAAACCTAAGTGAAGTCCTGGGCGCGAGTCAATTTTCGAGGAGTTAAACTTAATGGCCAAAGCACCAACCAAGGCAGGGAAGAAGGTTTTTAAGAAAAAAGAGAAGCGCGTTGTTCTGAGTGGAATTGCCTATATTCAGGCTACCTTTAACAACACGATTGTCAGCATCACGGACGTGCAAGGTAACTTGATCTGCTGGTCCAGCGCAGGTTCATTAGGATTTAAGGGATCTAGAAAAGGGACGCCTTTTGCGGCTCAACAGGCCTCGCAGGCCGTCGGCAACGTGGCTCGCGAGCAC
>QHZP01000341.1:4887-7641 GCA_003224715.1 Acidobacteriota bacterium
GAAATCCATCCGAGATGTTACGCCCATCCCGCATAATGGATGCCGCCCGCCCAAGCGAAGAAGAGTCTAGTTCCTGCGATCAGACAAATAGAGAGTTTGGCTAGTTCAATCGGAGGAAAAAGAATTTGGCAAGATATCGAGAATCAGTCTGTCGCCTCTGTCGACGAGAGGGCATGAAGTTGTTCTTAAAGGGAGATCGTTGTTTCAAAGATTCCTGTGCCATAGAAAAAAGGAATTTCGCTCCTGGGCAACATGGCAAAGATCGAAAATCAAAGGTCATTGGGTACGGACTTCAGCTTCGAGAAAAACAAAAAGTCAAACGAATTTACGGTCTGCTCGAAGGACAGTTTCGCAATTATTTTGAAAAAGCTGAACGCCGAAAGGGAGTTACTGGTGATACTCTTTTGCAGATGTTGGAAAGAAGGTTGGACAATATCGTTTATCGCTTAGGTTTCGCAACCTCAAGGGCACAGAGCCGCCAATTAATTGGACATGGGCACGTCCGGGTCAACAGCCTGAAGGTGAACATTCCTTCCTTCCAGGTCAAAGCCGGAGATGTCATTTCCATTCGGGAAAAGAGTCAAAAGAATCCCTTAATCGTCAATTCGGTGGAAATGGTCGGGAGTCGTGGGATTCCGAGTTGGCTCGAATTGGACGGCAGCAAGTTTTCCGGGAAAGTGCTCACGCTACCGAAACGCGAAGATATTAATTTGCCTGTGCAAGAACGTCTCATCGTCGAACTTTATTCCAAATGATGGAAATAAGCTTTAAATTCCCGTTATCAGAAAATCTTAAAAAATTTCATTAAGTCTTATCCGCCCTCAGGGATAGGATTTGGAGGTTTCACCATTTATGTTGTGGAAAGGATTTCAAAAACCGAAGAGGTTATCCATCAACACCGAAGAAAATAATCTCACCTACGCTCAATTTGCGGCCCAGCCCTTTGAACGTGGTTTTGGAACAACCATTGGAAACGCCTTGAGACGAGTTTTGTTGTCCTCGATTGAAGGAGCAGCCGTCACCGCCGTCAAGATTGAAGGTATTTTGCACGAATTTTCCCCTATCGCTGGAGTCGTTGAGGATGCCACTGACATCATTTTGAACGTCAAGCAAGTCCCCTTCAAATTGAATTCAGAAGGTCCCAAGACGATTTATTTGGAGTCGGATGTGCCGGGAGTCTTGACCTCCGCAAACATTAAAGCCGACGCCGATGTGGAAATTTTAGACAAAAATGTCTATCTGGCAACAGTCAGTGAGGGGGGTAAGTTGCATGTTGAGATGCGACTCAAGATTGGCCGAGGTTATATTTCGGCTGATAAGAATTTCGATGACGACCTCTCGATCGGATATATTCCTATTGACTCGGTGCATTCCCCAGTCAAGAAAGTGAACTACACGGTCGAGCCTGCCCGTCTCGGTCAAATGACAGATTATGACAAACTGACCCTGGATGTGTGGACTAATGGCTGTATCAACCCGCAAGATGCCATAGGCTATGCGGCCAAGTTAATCAAAGACCACATGTCCATTTTCATTAACTTTGAGGAACAACCAGAGCCCAAAGAGGAGAAAGTAGATAAAGCGACAGAGGTGGTTAACGAAAATCTTTCTCGATCGGTTGAAGAGCTGGAGCTTTCGGTGCGATCTTACAACTGTCTAAAGAATGCCAATATCAAAACCATCGGCGAATTGGTTCAGAAATCGGAATCAGAAATGTTAAAGACCAAAAACTTTGGCCGCAAGTCTCTTAATGAAATCAAAGAAATCCTGGCCAGCATGGGGCTCAGCCTGGGGATGACCTTTGACGAAAGGGGTCAACCTGTGGCCATGAGCGCCGAAAAAAGTTGATTAACTTAGGAGTAGCAAGCACCGCCAAGGGTCGGATCTCCTGAAGCAGCTAGCCCCTCACCCAGCCTGCGGCCACCCTCTCCCCAGGGGAAGGGGCTGGGGGTGAGGGGTTAACAAACTTGACCAAAGTTTGAACTTCGTCGCCATCAACCTTATGAGTAACTCCTCCTAAGCTCGAGGGGGGCCGCAACAAGAAGCCAGTCTGGAGATCATAATGAGACATCGGGTTCACGGTCGGAAGCTTGGCAGACCGACACCTCATCGCCGGGCGCTGCTCAGGAATCTATGTACTTCCCTCTTTGAGCACGGCCGCATAACCACTACGGTGCAGAAGGCTAAAGAACTCCGACCTTTCGCTGAGAAATTGATTACTTTGGGGAAAAAAGACACCCTCCATGCTCGCCGCCGTGCCGCCACCTTCTTACTAAAAGCTGCTGTCGTGAAAGAGCTCTTTGACACGATTGCAGCCCGTTATGCCGATCGGAATGGAGGTTATACCCGAATTATTAAATTGGGCTTTCGGTCTGGCGACGGAGCTGATTTGGCGATTGTGGAACTACTGGGTAGTGAGTTGTCAGTGAAAAAAGCTGAAAAAGCTGCCGACGAAAAAGCCAAGAAAGAGAAACCCAGAAAGGAAACGCCTGAGGCTGCTGAGGGCACGGTGGCAGAGGGTTCCGGAGAAGCCGGCAAGGATCAGTCGGTGGCCAAGAAGTTCTCCAAAAAGATTAAAGGGGCCCTAAAAGGAGAAAAAGTTTCAAAACCTGGCAAAGCCAAGAAAGCTCGCAAGGATAAACCCGAAACGCCGTAGACCCTTAGATGGCAGTCAAGTCCCGCCATGCCTCCACGGGAGTGGCCAAAAATTGACGTGTCGATTCTTTATCCCCAGTTTCCCAAGCTGGGGATTTT
>QHZP01000341.1:7661-16050 GCA_003224715.1 Acidobacteriota bacterium
GCATGCTCGCCTGGCAATGCCCTCATTGAGGGGATAGAGGGCCACGCCAATAAGAAAAGAACAGGATGGACAGGATAAGTAGGATAAAAGGCAAGAAGCACTTTCGGTTCACTTTTCTCATCTTGGCTCCAGGTGCTCTTTTTTCCTCCCCATCCTGTCTTTCCTGTTTATCTTTCTCATCGGGTTTTCTATCCGTGCTAAGTTGTGTGGATATGTGGGTACATGTCCGTTTTGGCTGTGGCCTCTAGCTTTTCTTTATCTCGGGGTCTGTGCGGTGAAGACAATTCCGGTCTTAGTGATGATGGGCTCTTTGGATCATCAAAGGCTTCTCCTGTGAAAGGGCAATTCAAACTCAACAGCCGCAAAGAAATTTACCGTGGCCGGATTGTTAATCTCACGGTTGATGCCATCACTACTGCCAACGGGATAGATACAATTCGTGAGGTTTTTCATCATCCCGGTGGTGCTGCTGTGGTTCCGGTGTTGTCCAACGGAGACGTTCTGCTAGTGAAGCAATTTCGCTACCCAATGCAGGAATCCTTATTAGAATTACCTGCATCCAGAAGTCACAGCCTCCAGAGAACTCGCAGAGGAAGTAGGCTACACTGCGGGTGTTCTGGAGAAGTTGGCCGAGTTTTACACCACACCCGGGTTTTGCGATGAAAAACTATTTCTCTACCTTGCCAGAGACTTGAAGCCTTGTTCGAAATCCCAAGATGACGACGAAGATATCGAGATTGTACGGTATTCACTCGGACAGCTCCAGGAGCTAATTCAGAGCGGGAAAATTGTCGATGCAAAAACGATTATTGGGATCCAATTTTTGTTGTTGTCTCAGCATTGAGGAAGACTTTCATGGAAAGGGGGGCCTGATGTATGACCATCCGTGCCGATGGCGTTCATTCTGAACTGGCAGATTTCTTGAGTGAAGTGAATTGTCCAGGTTGCAGCTCGCCGTTAAAAGTGGCGCCGGTTTGGGAGTTCGTACTTCGCAAAGGCTGGTCCGCTTGCGGAAGCTGCTGGCGAATTTTTTCGCTGAAGGCCGGAGCCAAATTGGAGGGGTTTGTCGTGAAAAGCGAAGACCTTGATACGGTGGTCGATGACTTTGAGACCGCTAATGCCGGAGCCTACCTTTGGGATGCTGCTAAATTGGAAGATACTCGCACCACGGCCGTAGATTTCTTCATTAGCCTGGCCTTGACCGCGTTTTTCGATGGTTTGGAGCGTAGCTACCCGATTCTGCAAAAGGAAGATTTTGAGATGACTTGGAGGTACCTCTCGCAGGCTGGAGCGTTAGCGGTCGATAATCTGGATACTCGTCTGATCGCGGATGCCTTCGAGAAGGTGGAGAAATATAAACCCATAGATTGGAACGGGTGAAGGGGCTCGCCAGTCGATGAAGAGATTAATTGTCAACGCTGATGATTTTGGCCTGACTGAAAAAGTCAATCAGGCGATCATCGAAGGACACCTGAAGGGGATCATCACCAGTACGAGCCTTCTGGCTAATGGGGTTGCGTTTGAATCGGCAGTTAGGCTGGCTCAGCTGCATCCCAAACTTGGAGTCGGCGTTCACTTAAACCTTACGGATGGCTCACCCGTTTCCGCACCGGCCAGGATTCCAAGTCTCGTTACTGACAAAGGCGTTTTTCTCACTGGCCCTCTCTCGCTGGCCAGAAAAGTCGCAGCCAGACGACTCAACCTGGCTGATGTTGAAGGAGAGCTTCGTTCACAGATCGAGCGAGTCTTGGCTGCTGGCATCCCTGCCTCTCACCTGGATGGGCACAAGCATTTTCATGTCTTGCCGCCTGTCTTTGATCTAGTCATCCAGTTGGCCAGAGAATACGGCATCAAAGGCGTCCGCTGCACGGCTGAGCGTTCCGTGGAGCTGTTTCGATTGATCCGCAGAAATAACGATTCCTCCATTGAAATCCTGAAGCAGTATCTGACGGGATGCGCACTGTCTGTGCTTTCCTCGGGTTTCAGAAGGAAGCTGCGGTTGGCTCGATTGAGCTGTCCAACCTACTTTTACGGAATCACCCAAACAGGCTTTCTCGATGCCAAAGCCTTGCAAAAGATTATTGCTGATCTTCCGCAGGGGGCGAGTGAGATTATGTGTCACCCCGGATATGTGGACACCGAACTGAGCAGTACGCCCACTCGCTTATTAAGCCAGCGCGAGGCAGAGCTTCAGGCTCTGATCCAGCCGGAGATCAAGCAGCTCATTGCGGAGTGCGGCATTGAGTTGATCAGCTACAGGAATTTGGCGGAGTCGCCATGAAAGCAGAAGCCAATGTGAAATACTCCATAGTCGTTCCACTCTACAATGAAGTTGACAATGTCCCTCCGCTCTATTCGAAAATCACCGAAGTCATGCGGAGGATGAGAGAATCTTACGAAATCATTTTCGTTGATGACGGGAGCACCGATGAAACTTTCAAAGTGCTGGCAGAAATTTATGACAAGGATGGTCACATCGTGGCGCTCCGGCTGCGCAGAAATTTTGGCCAGACTGCGGCTCTTAAAGCTGGTTTTGATCTTGCCACCGGCGAGATCATTATTTCTCTGGACGGAGACCTGCAACACGACCCCGAGGAGATACCCCTTTTCATAGCCAAGATAGAAGAAGGCTACGATATTGTGAGCGGTTGGCGCCAGGAGCGAACCGATGCCTGGCTCACGCGGCGGCTGCCTAGCTGCATCGCTAACTGGACGATGTCGAAGCTTTCGGGAGTGGAGCTTCACGACTTCGGGACTACCTTTAAGGCCTATCGGCGTGAGATTATTCAAGACATTCAGCTCTACGGCGAGCTGCACCGTTTTATTCCGGCTCTGGCCAGTTGGTCTGGAGCAACAGTCGCTGAGATCCCCATCAAAGATAGTCCACGCCAGAACGGCAAATCGAACTACGGTCTTTCCAGAACGATCAGGGTTTTGTTGGATCTTATCAGCATCAAATTTTTGCTGGACTATTCCACCAAGCCGCTCCATTTCTTTGGACCCCTGGGACTGATAGGAACAAGCCTTGGGACAATTCTTGGAGTAGTTTTAGTTTTCAAGAAACTCATCCTGGGTGAGGAGATCATGCTGCAGCACGGCCCACTTCTCTTTTTGGCGACCCTGCTGATTTTGACCGGGATCCAATTTCTCTCCATTGGACTGATGGGAGAGATGGTCGCCCGAACCTACTACGAGTCACAGAAGAAACCGATTTATGCCGTGCGGGAGATCAAGAGCCGCAGAAAAAAATCTGTCGGAGCCCCGGAACAGACAGTTAAGGATCTGTCAATAGGAGCTGGAGCGTCTTTCCAATAAAGAGTCCTCGTCGCCGACAAAGACCAGACCGGTTATTCTTGAGTTGGGCGAAATAGTCCACCATGAAGAACATGAAGGGCGTGAAGAGGAAGTTGGGCCAGC
Organism: Acidobacteriota bacterium; assembly: GCA_003224715.1. Classification (GTDB taxonomy): domain Bacteria; phylum Acidobacteriota; class Terriglobia; order Versatilivoradales; family Versatilivoraceae; genus QHZQ01. Next base: position 11,079 of record QHZP01000341.1, read on the forward strand.
TTTCGAATCAGCATCGTCGTCGAACCCTCAGTGGAATACAAAAGAACTTCACTGGGATTAACCTAGAAACAGCAGTAAAAACCCCCCGCAGAAAGGCAGAGGCGCGGAGAGCTTCTTGTTAAAACGGCCAGCAGTCGGGATTGTCGGGCGGTTGGTTTTCGGCTTTTGAACCCACTGTAGCCATACTTCTTTCACCGTTTTGGTGAGAGAAAAAAGGCAGGCGCCGTTACGTTTTATCCCTGTTTCTCTCGGCGTCTCCGCGGTTGTTTGAACTGCAGGTGTTAGGATTAATGGTTATGCGAATTGATGTCTGGGTCGAGAACGGGATCATTCAGCTGCTGGTTTACTTCAGGTTCTCAGACGTCAAACAGGGTTTTTTGATAAATTTCAATAGGGAGGGGGTTAGTGGATGACTGAGGAGCTTCGTACTCAATGCTTCATGGTCTTCATGTCCTTCATGGTATTAGGCCTGTTTTTTGGAGTTGGAGATTAGTCGTTTGTTTGTCTGCTGGTCGCCTGGCCACGTTTTCGTGGCCCCGTCGCCGACAGCGCCCGGCGCGTTATGTGCGACTCCTGTGCGGCCGGCTCGCTACTCTATGCCAACTTTCTTCAGTGCTGCCCGCAAAAAATCTTCGCTCCGCGAGCTATATCCAACCATTCGGGCAGCGATTTTGCCTTCCTTGTCAATCAGGATTGTCGTAGGGATTCCCGTCACTTGATAGAGCCAATAGCTTTCCCCCCGTTCATCCATCAACGAAGGGAAAGTCAGCTCGTTCTCCGCCAAAAAGGCTTGGGCAACTTCAGGTTCTTCGTCGTTGACACCCAAAACCACCAGCCCGTGGTTTCTGAAATCGCGATACAGCTTTTCGATGTAAGGCATTTCATCACGGCAAGGACCACACCAGGTGGCCCAGAAATTAAGGAGGACCGCTTTCCCTCTCAAGCCCCTTAAACTGAAAGTCTGCCCCTGAAGGTCAGTGAGGGTGAAGTCTGCCGCTTCGACTTCGCTGGCACTGTCTCCCGTTGACCCAGGCTGGCCGAATCCCTCAACCTCTTTCGCCTCCGCTGGTGGTGTTAGAACAAAAAACGACTCCGGAATGGGCTCGTTGACTCTGACCAGAGTGAAATTTATGGTCCTCCTGATCTCGCTCGGGCTAGCTAAAGGATTCGCTCTTCGCTTCAGAATGGAGACTTCCCGCAATACCAGGTAACGGTTCTTGTCGATCCAAAAGGTCTTGGAAAGTTCCTCTGGCCCGTCCGCGTGCGTGTCAGCGTACTTCACCTGAACTACATGACAGGCTATTCTCTTCCCTTCCAGTTCCACAGACTCCTCGCTCAGCAACCTGCCTTCTTTGACATTGTCAGCGATCCGGCTGTACACCTCAACGAGCCGGCTGGCTGCAGAATTAAGCCCAGCTTTACCCTCAGAGGTTTCTCCACCGTCGTCACCTCCGGGCACAACCGGCTTCTTGATATACTGCTTCAGTGGAGGCGAGTAGATCCATCGGGTCTTTCCATCTGACAAGACCCAGAGAGACATGGTGGAATCTTTGATCTCCACCCTCATTTTTCCTGGGGTGACGGCGGCTATAACCAGGGAGGTCTTCATCCTTTCATCATTCTTCTCTCCCTCTGTCGCATTGGTCGCCACGCTTTCAAAATGATAGCTGCGGAGGTTCCTGTAAGTTCTGCCTACCTCCTGCAATAGTTGTTCTGCCTGGCTACGTTCCTGTCGGGAGCTATTGCCGGTCAGTGCCGGTAGAATTGCGATCCAAACGACCCAGAGAATGGACTGCCCGGCTTGATAAGCTGCGCGGGAGCGCTCGTTGCCGTCGAAGCTCACCCGCCCCTCAGGCAATTTACCGCCTGTCATCCACAACCTCATATGAAACGTATCCGGGTCTTACCTGCTTCCCCGCCCGGTCGATGATTAAACTGGTAAAGCTGCGTGCCGCCGGCCCCAGTTGTCACTAGATTGCCGTTGCCCAGTGAAAGAGCGACCTGAGTATACGTCATTCCCGGTTCCAGGTGATGAGCTTGAATTTTTGCCCAGGTTTCCCTGTTCCAGTGGTCATAAATCTCATGCGGATCCTTCAAATAGAACAGATCATCGAAGAACATCTGATATTGCTTCTCGTCCGAATCGAAAAGGCCCACCTGGGTCGCGAATTCCTTACCGTCCTTTTGAAACAGGAGCAGGACCTCCTTCTCTCGGTCCCTGGAGGAACCAGTCCGCTCGATGATCCCGTGAACAGTAACCTTTTCTAACGGGTCAAATTTGTGGATGGATTGCTCCGTGGTGAGCCTCTTTGAGGCAGGATAAGTAAAATACTCGGCCTGATAACCGGCCTTCACCCACAAAGTCTGCCCCACTAATTTTTGGGCACTTTCCAGGTCGTCGATGCTGAACTTGGGAACAATGACCAGGTAATCTTTCTCCACAGGCCTCTGGACGACTGGCCTTGAGGGGGAAGGGCGACTTCTGTCGTATAGGACACAGCCAATTCGAAGGGCAAGGATGACAGTGACGACCGCAGACCAAACAAGCCAGCGCTTGGCAGCCTCAGTTAAAACCATAGATCCAATCCGTAACATAGACAGCAAAATCTAAAAATTATCATATTTCATTCATTCTTGCCCTTGTTCATTTCTATCGGCATCCTGTGATAACTTGTAGGGCTGTCCAACAGCGGATCCATTGAAGGCCGGGCCCCACCCGGCCTATTCTTTTGATCCGAGACAGTCGGATACCACTTGGAGGAAACCATGAAGGCCGTCTTCTTTGATGGGCAGTTGAAGATTGATCCAACCAAACTCCTGCATCGTACTCTGCCCCTCGAACGGGCCTTGGAGGCCTTCGAACTGGCCCGCCAACCCGGAGTTCCGAAGGTCCTCTTGCAGCCCTCATCACATCAGCAAAGCAGATTCATGGGCTGCGTACCTTCATGACGCGGTATAAAATCCGCGTCGTGTCCCATGTCTGAGCTTGTCAAGTCGAGTCGTCGTGTATAATCTTGCGTTGGGAGCACCGGATGTTAGTTTCAACACGCCAGGTCTGTCGAACGTCATCTCGAGGCGGTGACGCTCGCAGATCGATGCAGTCGCCCATGTGAAAGGACAAGGACATGAGAAACGATTCCGACACCAACCATCGAGTTATTTCTCGGCCGAGCCCGCTGAAACCGCGGCTCGGGCCGATAAATTCCCCGGCCGGAGTGATTGGACTCGGGTTGATGGGCACCAGTATTGTAGCTTGCTTGCTGGCTGCCGGCCATCCCGTGGTGGCGATCACTCGGAGCGTTTCCAAACATCGCAACACCAGGCGTCATGTTTTGGCTCTATTAAGGGAATTGGTGAGAGAAGGTCTTTTGAAGCGAGAGCCCTCGCAGCTCATCGAACGGCTGGCCATTTCTGAAAATTACTCAGATCTTTCTGACAGAGAAATCGTCGTCGAATCTATTATCGAAAGCATCGAAGCCAAGTACAAGGTCCTTAGAAAAATCGAAGAGGCTGTCTCGCCTCAGGCTCTGATTGGAAGCAACACCTCGGCCATCCCGGTGACCGAGCTGCAGAAGCGAGCGCTGCATCCTGAGCGCATCCTGGGCTTACACTGGGCTGAACCAGCTCATGTCACCCGTTTCATGGAAATCATCTGTGGCAAACATACCCAGCCGGTCTTTGCCGATCGGGCCCTGGCCCTGGCTCGCGGCTGGGGCAAAGAGCCATCCCTCTTGCGACGGGACATCCGCGGATTTATCACCAATCGGATCATGTATGCCATGTTGCGTGAAGCGTTTTACTTGGTCGAGTCGGGCTATGCCAGCATCGCTGACGTGGATCGCTCCCTGCGCAACGATTTAGGATATTGGATCACTTTTGCCGGCCCTTTCCGATTCATGGACCTCACCGGCATTCCGGCTTACGAAGCCGTCATGCAGGATTTGTTCCCTGAGCTCTGCAATGACACTAAAGTGCCGAGCCTCATGGGCCGCGTCGTCCAATCAGGGGCTCGCGGCGTTTCCAACGCCAAGGGTTTTTACTCCTATACTCCCGCTCAAGCCAGGCGTTGGGAGAAACGGTTCTTGAAATTCACCTATGAGATCCGTGCACTGGCTCAGAAATATCCAGAAGAGGAGGGAAGGAACTAATCCCAGTGTTCGCGGTCGTCCGTGCGAGGCGTTCGGGTCAGTGGGCGAAGTGAGAGGACGTTTTGAAAATCAGGCTGGTGCAAAATGTGCGCTCCCGAGGCGCGGACACAAGACAGGAGGTGGAGATGAAAAGATTTCTCATCGCAACATTCTTAGCAATGACAGCCGCATTCAACCTCGGGGTCTTTGGCCAATCCCACTCTACTCAATCCTCGCACAATGCGCTTTTGCCGCTTCCACAGCGGATTCACTATGGAACTGGGAAACTTCGGTTACGTGGCCTTGGCATTCGCTTTGCTTCCCCACCAAGCCTGGAAGATCGGTTCGCGGCCGGAGAACTTGCTTCGGCCCTTGCACTGAATGCTGGTACCTCCATTCCGGTTTGGGAAGGCTCCGGACCGGGAAAGACTATTGTGCTGAATCGCACGGGTCCCCCCGATCCCTTGCCGGCCCCAGATGAACAGGCTGGTGCAGATTCCCGGGAAGCGTATTTCGTTAAAGTGAGCCTTTCAGGCGTGGAGATTCAGGCGCGATCCTCCGCAGGTTTGTTCTACGGCATTCAGACCCTGCGACAATTGGTCGAAGGCGAGGGCGATCAGACGGCGCTCCCGGAAGTAGAAATCCAGGACTGGCCGTCGCTAGCCTATCGTGGAATCATGGTGGATATGAGCCACGGAGCCTTGCCTACGGAGCAAGAGGTGCAACGTCAAATCGATTTCTTGGCCCGTTGGAAAGCCAACCAGTACTATTTCTACAGTGAGGCCAGCATTGAGCTGGAAGGTTTCCCACTGCTGAATCCAAAAGGCAGGTTTAGTCAAGAGCAA
>QHZP01000342.1 GCA_003224715.1 Acidobacteriota bacterium
AGCTTGACGGTGTCCGGTGCATTGCCCCAGCCCCTCCAGCCCCAGTCATAGACCAGTACGTTGGCATTCGGGTTGCCTCGATGAATTCCGGTTGCCATCGCCGCGTTGACATCGGCTATGATCTCGGCGTCGCTGCGCTTCTTGCAGCGTGGGCAGTCCCGCCAGCGTCCGTGGGACGCGCAATTGGTCAGATTCTCCGAGGCGGTTATGGTAATCACACCGGCCAGACCGGGCACGCTTGAGAAAACATGGGCCAGTGAGGCGGTCATCCATTCCCGGACCTCCGGTTGCGAAGTGCACAAAGCGGCATATTCGTCCTCATGCACGCCGGCCAGCTCTGGCCGGGCCTTGAAAAACGACTCGGGGTACCGCGCGGCGCGCTCTACCAACGATCGCAGATTGGCGAGACGGGTCTGGCTGTCGACCCCAAACTCCGGAAACGTCTTGCCCCCAGGCGCCAGTTCGCGCAAGACTACGTGTAGCCACACGCCATTGATCCCTACGTCGGAGCACCGTTTCAGCAATCCGTCAGGATAGGGGTCCAATTCGGGATGCATCAGCGGATCGCCGTACACTGCAAGGTAGGAGTAGGCGATTCGGAGAGGAACACCCGGATTCTCCCGAGAATTCGGCAGGAGGGAAGGGAGCGGCGTCGAGAGCTGCCGCACAAAGTCGAAACGCGGTTCCGCCGGACGGCGGATCTCCTCCCCGAAATCCTCCTCGATTACTCGGCGAATCTCCGCGGCGCGGTGCCGTGCTGCCTCGTCCGGCGGACGATAGTGCAAGGGCTCACACTGAGGCTTCAGGCTGCCCAGCTTGACCCACAGGAAGTCGTCCTCGCGCAGGGCGAAGGCCAGTCGCTCCGGCGTCATCTCCACGAGCTGTAGCAATTGGTCGTACGGCAATAGGTGCCAATTGCGTCGAATGAGGGTGACATAGCCCCGTTGCCTCATCGCTGGTGGAACGGCAACACTAGGGGGAAGCCCCATTGACACGGCCAAAGCCGTAACCTCCCCCACTGAAGCGTCGAGGATTTTGGCCAGCTTAACTGGTTCGACGACGTTCCAGTTGCGAAAGACGAACTCGTGCACACGGTCGGGAAAATAACCGCTCACGATCGGGGCCCGAGCCTCCCCTTGTGGCAGAACCGTTTCCTGGGCAGAGTTGTCACCCGACCAAGAGAAAAAGACAATCCACGTCCACGTGACATGCAACCAAACTCTAGGCATCGTAGCAAGTCGCAATAATGTTTTCATGACCTCTCCTCGGGAATCATTTTGCCAGTTCGACGAACATCCGAGTCACGCGTGTGAAAGTGACAGACTCATAACCTTGCTGGATCCCGCGTTCCCAGAGGATACCGACAGACTTGTCCTTTAGGATCGTGAGGTCCGAATAGGCGGCATAGCCATCCGAGAGCGACGCTCGATCGGGAAGGTCTGTCCTTCGTCGTGACTCACGCGCATTACCAGATTAAGGCGTCAGGGACCTTTGGGGCCGGGTGCGGCGGGGCCTCGAATCGGGGCGATTGGGGTGCGAGATTGCTTGCCCCTCCAGCCTAAAACTCCAACTTAATCCCAAGCTGAATAGTTCTTGGGCCGGACTTACCAGAAATCTTCCCAAAGGTGGAATTGAACACACCAGTATCTGGAGAACCCCAGTTCTGGTGATTGAAGACACTATAGAATTCTCCGCGGAAAGTAAGTTGAAGACTCTCCCAGATCTTAAACCGCCGCGCCATAGACATGTCCCAAAGCTGTGCTCCTGGCCCAATGATAACGTTCCGGCCGGAATTGCCGAATGTGTTGGGCGGCTGCGCGGGAAAACAGCTGGTGTCAAAATACTGATCCAGGGTGGGATTACTCGCCTTACCGCCGCACACGCGGTCTGATCGAGGCAGTGCAACCCACGGGCCCACGTTCAGCCAGGAAGTAGACGTCGTAGGGGTCAATGGCGTCCCCGCTTGAAACTGCGTGATCCCGCTGAGTTGCCAATTGCCCAGGATATGGCTCCCTAGACCCTGATTAACAAATCTACGCCCGGCCCCAAAGGGAAGCTCCCAAACATATCCCAGGGAGAAGTAGTGCCGCCGGTCGTTATCGGACAACCCCCTGTCGCAGCGCTGGCAGCGTGCGTTCTGGTTGTTACCGCCGCCCGAGGATGAAGTATACTCGTCTATAGACTTGCTCCATGTGTAGCTGGCAATGAGATCCAGGCCGTTGCTGTATTGCTTTTGGAAATTGAGGGCCATCCCGTGGTAGGAGCTATTGGAATTGTTCGACTGCAGAAATATAAACCCGAGATCTGGATAAGGGAGCCGCTGCGACAACGGCAGAGGATTGTTGGGATCGATAGGCGTTGCCTGATTGATGTCGGTACCTCCGTTAACAAGCTGACGTCCCAAAGCTCCGTTGTAGCTGGCACTCAACAACATGTTTCGCCCTAGCTGCCGTTCCACTGAAAAAGTGATCTGCTCCACATAAGGCTGTGGGGCATGAATATCCGGGACTACGAGCGAAGAACCTGGGCTGATAGCGGCGATCGCTGGAAGGTCAAAGAGCGTGTTATCCAAACGTCCTGGCGTAAGTTGGCCAGGGTCATTGGCCACAACTATGCTGTTCGAGAAGGGGGGGTTACCGCTGCTGAAACTGGAGAAGGCCTGGAAATTCTGCAACCCTTGAGCGTAATACATACCGGCACCCGCGCGAATGGTCGTGTTCGGTGTAAGCAAGTAGGCAAGGCCAATGCGCGGCGAGTAGTTTGTCTTTTTCCAATTTAAGAACATTCCACGCGGATATTCGCCACTCAAGGTCGTGTAATCTGTCTTCCAATTGAAGGGGTCTTTGAGGACCCAGACATACTTGCCCTTATTTTGGTCGAAGGTCATCCAGCGGTTGTACCTCTCCGCCGGGGGTGCCCACCAGTCCCAACGCAAGCCAAGAGTGAGGCTAAGCTTCTGGCTTACTTGGATTTTGTCCTGAAGATACCACGAATAATAGGGCGAGTAAAGCATGGGTTGCAGGCCCTCAGGATTGGACCACGCACTAGAGTAGGCGCCCAGCAGAAAATCCGCGAGTCCGATTGGACTCGCTGCACTGGTCGGGGATTGTTTCGTGAATTCCCCGTCGTAACTGAGCGAACCTCTTGGGTAGATGGCATTTTTCTGGGGATACCACGTGGGCTGGTACGTGCCGCCAATGTCAAGGGTGTGCCGTCCCTTAACGAGCGAAAAGTTTTCGTGCACTCCCACGCGGGTGGTCCACCAAATGTAGTCATAGATTACGGTACTGGGCATCGAAAACCCGCTGACTCCGAGGCCGGGGAGCCCCCAGTGGGCCTCACTCGAGTCGTAATTCTTGAAGCCCAAGGATCCCGTAATGTCGGTGTCAGTGGCAAGCCCCCCAAAAACTACCCACGATCGATAAAAGCCAACGCGAAGTGAGTTCAACTTGTTCGGCGCCAGCGGGTGATTCCACTCAATGGAGGCGGTTTGTCCCTTCAGGGGCGTACCGAACCCGACCAGCGGCGTTATTCCCTGCGATTCAGAGTTAACGTTGTCCTTGAAATATTTGACGAATATTTTGCCATTGTGGGGAAGTATCTGATCGACCCGGATCAAGAACTGCGTATCGTCAGTGATACGCGCTACGTTCCTCACATAATTGTATTCTCCGTACGCAGCATTTGGAACGTTGGGCAGGGGAACATACTGTTTGAACTTTTGGGCGACCTGGCTGATTAGGTTGGAGGGAATTCGGTTATTAGGAAAGGGCCGTCGCATTTGAGTTGACGGATCGATATCAAAAGGATTGTACAGTTGGACCGGGATAGACGAAAGATCGCCTCCCCACTGAGCCTCGGTCGGCACGACAAATCGGTCGGGACTGCTCGATCGGACTCGCGTCATTTGAAATTCCCCAAAGACAAAGGTCTTGTTTTTGAGCTGTGGCAGGGCCGGGCCGCCAAAGGTAAAGCCTCCCTGATTGTAAGTCAAAGCAGGATTACCCGGAGCATTGAATGCGCGGGCCTGCAGAGCGGCATCCTGGTGATATTCCCATATCGAACCATGGTAGTCGTTTGTCCCGCTCTTAGTGTTGACATAAACGATGCTAGGCTCACCGCCAAATTGCGCACTATCATATCCGCGCACGACCCGATAGCTGTCGATGGCTTCGGGCGAAGGCTGGAAAAGGTCCCCGCCATAACCCGGATCACGGACGTCAAATCCATCATGGATAAAGGCCGTAAAGTCCGGCCGTCCCCCTGTAGCAGATACACTCACGGGTTTGTAACCGGTCCCCCCGCTGAAATAGTTGCCAACACAGACGGTCAGCATAGAATAATCCGATACAGGAATAACCCCGGGGGAGAGAATCGCTGTTTGAAGATAATTGTGACCCAGTGTCGGTAGTTCGATTATCTTCCGCGAGTCCAGAGTGACAGCGTTCGAGGGGGTTTCCGTTTGCAGGAGCGGTGCGGCGCCTTCGACATTCACCGTCTGACGCACTTCCCCAACTACCAGCACAAAGTCTACGCGAGCGGCAAGTTGCTGAGTTATGGACTGTCCCGTTCGCTCGCTAGTCTTGAAGTCGGAGTGCTCTACCGTGAAGTTGTATTGGCCGGCCGGGATGGCAAGGATCGAGTACTGCCCCAGCTCGTTCGTAGTCGCGCTTCGGGTGAAACCAGTCCGGACCTCCTTGATCGTAACAGTGGCTCCGGGCACCGCACCGCCTGAGCTGTCGGCCACAAAGCCAGTCACCGAAGAGGTTGTCACCTGAGACAGCGCCGCCGGAAGCAGGATGGTCAGGTAGAGTAGACACAGCGCCCAGCTCCAAAGACGAATTGGGCAAATCCTTGTTAACTGTGACCACCCTCCTTGCCCACGCAGGTGGAAACTTTTGCAATCCATCATTTCGTAATCCATATCTTGCCTCCTCGCTCATGTAGAAACCAAACGTTTCGCCAATCTTCGCTGGTCACTCGGCTGTAATGATTCACGCTGCCGTACAAGCGTGCCACCTCGAAAACCTTTGCATAGCTTGAACCCCTGACGAACCTCAATCACCTGGAGCAGTGTTTACAAATTATGGATGATGTCCAAAAAGCTCACACCTCCAGGGGCCCATTTGAGAAGTTAATTTTTGTTGCCCCAAAGGCGCGATCCGATAAAATCCGTTCCTGGTTTGGCGTTCCTTCCTGCCCCGTCGTGTTAACGAGATGAAGAGGGCGATACTATTTTTGTTTTTCTGTCTTGTGGTGTTCTCAGGCGCGAGACTGTATGAAAACTCCTATCATTGGGACGAGTCGAGACAATTGTGGACGGGCTTGCCGCAAAGCATACTGAAGAATTGAACTTTTCCATCGTCCGACATTA
>QHZP01000343.1:0-4731 GCA_003224715.1 Acidobacteriota bacterium
CAATTTCATCAATCCCTGCAATCTTCAGCGGCAATCTTCCTAATGTCGCAGGCAGGGTCATTTCCTCGTTAAAACAGGGTATCTGAATGATCAATTTCATGCTAGTTCGATTGAGAGGTGAGTTCGACTAAGGCTGCGCCAAAAGGCAATGAAATCGAGGCCAAGACCGGGACTTTTCGCGTGTCATTGGTAAACCAGATAGTCATATTTTTATCCGTAAGTGGAATTCCGTCCCGGCGCAATCTGACCTCGACCCGATGACTGCTAAAATTTCCCAAGCCCGTCGAGATCAAATCGCTCCCGGTCACCTTGATCTCTAACTGGAAATTTTTTCCGCCGTCGAGTACTGGAAGAACCACTTGGAACCCGGGCTTTAGCACCAAACTACGAACGGTATACAAAGCCGAGAGAGGATCTTGGGTACCTGCATCGATTGAGATTTTGTAATCCTCGCTCTTCCCGTTGGCGAAGGTGGCTGAGTGATTGAATTGATCAAAAATGACGGTTTCCCTCAGCTCCCGTTTTTTCTCCACAAAGTTTTTTTCAAATCGGGTGGGAGCACTTAATCCCCCATCGAAAAGGGAAACAAATTCGTCTTTGAAGGAGTAAAGGCGAGAGATTGCAGGAGTGGAAATGGCTTTCAACTGAAATCGATAGGAATTGGCCACGGCGGGGCTTCCTGAACCGACGGTCAACTCGGCCGTCCCAGCTTCCACAAAATTGGACCAAGAAATTCGATAGGTCAGCCTCTCGCCGACCTTAAAGGCCAGATTATCGGCCTGCAGGGGCGGGGCTGCGAGAAAGGTCGGAGCCGCCAGCCAGGATCTCATCCACGAAGAATTGACAAGCAGACCCGGGTTCTGTTCCGTCAAAAACCCAAATATAAACGCTGCCAGGGCGAATATCGACAGTCTGAGAAATGTCCTATAAATCATGAAAGAACCTCAAACGCTATTTCGGTACTTAAAGGTCGGTCCTGTGAGATCATATTGCTCTTGCGTTTTGATCCAGCCTGGCATAATCGTTTTAGGCTTACCGGAGGCGACCGGGTTGCGATGACCGACCCATTGTCTTGTCTAAAGACGCTTTAGCAAAGTCTCATCGCGATGAACGTACATTTTTTGATAATAGTTTTGATACTCACCTTGCTGAATATCAGCAACCCATTTTTTGTTATTCTGATACCAAGCGATGGTCTTCCGGAGCCCTTCTTCAAAAGGAGTTACCGGACACCACCCCAGCTCATTCTGTATTTTACTCGCATCAATCGCGTAACGCCTGTCATGTCCCGGGCGGTCTTTCACAAATGTGATGAGAGACTCCGGCTTGTCAAGTATTTCCAAAACCAGGCGAGCCACCTGCAAATTCTGGTGTTCGTTGCCTCCACCGATATTATAAACCTGTCCGGGCTTCCCTCGGTGCAGTACCAGGTCAATAGCTCGGCAGTGGTCTTCCACATAAAGCCAGTCGCGAATATGACGACCGTCTCCATAAATAGGCAGGGGTTGATCGTTCATCGCGTTCGAAATGAGGAGTGGAAGTAATTTTTCAGGAAACTGAAAAGGACCATAGTTGTTGGAACAGCGGGTCGTGATACCAGGTAGCTCATAGGTAGAATAATGGGCTTGAACCAAAAGGTCCGCAGCCGCTTTGCTGGCCGAGTAAGGACTGGACGGTGCCAGCGGCGTGGTCTCACGGAAAAGATCCTTCTCCCCCAGACTTCCGTACACTTCGTCCGTACTCACCTGAAGATAACGCCTGACCTTATGTTTTTCGGCTATTGTCAGCAGTGTTTGAGTACCCAGGATGTTGGTTATTACAAAAGCGGTGGGTTCTTCAATGCTGCGGTCAACGTGGGTTTCAGCGGCAAAATTAACAATTGCATCTACGCCTTCTCCTACCAACCTCTCCACAACGGAAGCGTCACAAATGTCGCCCCGAACAAAGCGATGACGTTGATTTCCCTCCAGGTCTTTAAGGTTCTCCAAGTTACCCGCATAGGTGAGTTTGTCGAGGTTAAGGACTTCATAATCCGAATACTTCCGCAGAATGTACTTAACAAAGTTCGTACCGATGAATCCCGCACCGCCTGTGACTAAGAGCCGCATCCTGGCATCCTGACGACTACCCTCTCGCTCGAAAATCCTCCTGGCAGGCCCCCTCCGCCGATCGGTTAGTGCTTACCTTGACTTCCTCTTACCCCCTGCGCCATCTCAATTGGGCTAGCGCTTGGTGTGACTTTGCTCATAATGGAGGCGAAGTAAGTCCACTCCAAAGTCTCTATCGAAAGCCCGCCAGACCGTGTGAATATGATTGGCATTATTTTGGGTGTTGTCGTATTCCACCAAGAACGTTGGGCCTTGAATGCGATAATAATGGCGCTCTCCTCGGTTGAGACCGCCTGCCCAGGCAAAATGAATCTTGTCCACGCCGGCCTGGTGCAATTTTTCCAGCTCGGTGGCAGCTAGCTCTTCGGGCATATTGCGGGCGTACTCCTCCAGCAACGTCACCAACTGGTCTGTTTGCTTCTTGGTCATATCGCCAGCCGGTAAACCAGCCGGATTGCCTGGCTCCACCTTGCGGGAATTTTTGGTAATGATGTCATCCGGTGCGTCCTTCATAATGATGGCAAGGCTACGCTGCTTGTCATCCAGCGAATGAAGCAACTCGCGAGCTAAGTCCTCTTCTTTGGCCAGCACCCGGAGCCCCTGTCGGGGTCCTGTTTTGACCTCGGCTGGATTGGATCCAAAGAAGGTTGGCGCGGTTGCGATCATCTCCCCTTTCACGACTGTGAAGTTTAGCGAGAGGTGATGGCCTTCAAGTCGCCAGCCCCAGGTTTGGGTTTCCGACGGTTCACCAAAAATGCTAAAAAAGTAAAGGTCCGAATCTCGGACCGGTCCTTTTCCTTGTTCCAGCTCCTTAAGAATTGCTTCCAAACTCATTATAGTCGTGGCCTTGAGATAGCCGCGGTGGCTCAAACCTGTGCTTAAAAAAGCGTGAGCGAGCTTGCGCTGCGCTGCGTCCAGTTTCTTGAACGGAATCCCCTTGCGAGGCCACATGGAATCCGGGATAAAATGCCATCTCATCCGCTCATCGTCCTCAAACTTGATGGCTGCTTCAGCCCTCTGTTCCGGCGTCAGAGCCGCCAAAAAAACCTTGGCTGCATCGGCCATCTCCGCCGAAAGCCTGTTCCGATGATAAGACCCAAAGGCCCATGTGGCAACCAGAACCGATACCAATCCCATGAAAAGCGCTATCTGTGTTCGTGTCATCTTGGTAACTCTCCCAATTGACTATGAATTACTGTTACCGACAAGGCCGGATCCAGTTTACGAATGTGGTCCCAGCTGAAAAAGAAAAGAGAATCATTATATGAGAAGAGTGCAGAGTTGACCAGATTTTCCGACAGGATTTTTTGCGGAGCCTCCAAGGCTCAGGCGGCACCGCGCCCCATCAAAATGTTGTCGCTCAGGCTGGGATAATACAATCGACCTTTAGCTGACATGTCGTCCTCCATCCACCCGTATACATTCACCGGTGATAAAGTCTGTTTCAATCAAATTCAACACGACTTTGGCAATTTCGTTTTCTCCTCCCCACCGCCCCAATGGAGTGGCTTTGCGTACCTCCAGGTCTTCCTCACTGGATAGATCGGGCGGAGCCAAAATAGGACCCGGGGCAATGGCATTGACCAGGATGTTAAGGGAAGCTAGTTCAAGAGCAAGAATTTCGGTTAGACCTATAACGCCGACCTTGGAAACGTAGTAAGGAAGATAACCCTTGTAACGGGGACGCCCGCTGGCGGCAATCCAATCGGTAAAATTAATAATGCGTCCACCCCCTTCAGCTTTCATGCCGGGCACCACGGCCTTGGCGCACAGGAAGGCACTTTTCAAATTAATGCTCATGTTGGCATCCCAGTCCTCCTCGGTGATCTCGTCGAACGGCTTGGAGCCATAAATCGAAGCCATGTTGATCAGGATATGGATTCTCCCCAGTTCTTGATTCACGTGATCTACCAGAACTTGAATATCGGCCGGCCGGGACACGTCCGCCTGAAGAGCCATGGCCTTTCTGCGCTTCTGACGGATTTCTCGTGCTGCGTCTTCTGCTTGCTCCTTGGAGCGATTGTAGGTTAATACAACGTCCGCACCTTTTCCCGCCAGCACCTTCCCTATAGCGCTCCCAATCCTTTTGGTTCCGGTGATCACAGCAACCTTATTTTCAATATTCACGACTCACCCCTCTGGAATTGCCAGTTTTAAGACCTCAAAGAGGACACTTCAGTGGACGGACATCAAAACCCTTTTTGAAGGAAATTGAACTTCTATCCCATACTGTGGGAATCGTAATGCTTAATTTTCTGGTAAGCCCTTAGCACCTCCGCCACGCTCCAGGCTTGGGCGCCACAGCCTCTTGGCGTGTGTGGAGGTTGCCCATCGAAAATCTCGGAGATTGACCCTAACATCGCCTCTCTTAGATGGCTCTTGAATGGCTCCAGCAGCGACTTTAAGTAATTGAGACTTGCAGAGGATGTTCCAAAGGCATTTAGATAGGCATCTACAAAGGGACCCATGAGCCAGGCCCAGACCGTCCCCTGATGATACGCACTGTCACGTTCGATCGGATTTCCATGATAAACCTTCCGGTAATCCGGGTCTTCAGGAGCCAGGCTACGCAGCCCAAAGGGCGTGAGCAATTTCTCTTGAACAATCTTTACGACACACTGTG